>NZ_SSDK01000044.1:0-173845 GCF_004794435.1 Microbacterium sp. K27 | reverse complement strand
GGCCTTGTAGTAGTCCTGCCACTCGTCGGGAAGGTCGTCTTCGTAGTAGATGGCTTCGACCGGGCACACCGGCTCGCAGGCACCGCAGTCGACGCACTCGTCAGGGTGGATGTAGAGCGAGCGTTCGCCCTCGTAGATGCAGTCAACGGGGCACTCGTCGATGCAGGCGCGATCCTTGACATCGACGCACGGGAGGGCGATCACATACGTCACCCCCTCAGTCTACGACTCGCGGGGCTCGGGTTCCTGCGCGGCTGGCCCCTCGGTGCGAACGGGAAGACGCCGAACGGACGGCCACGCGACGACCAGCAGCACGATTCCGGCGACCAGATAGGTCCAGATCTGTCCGGCGAACGAGGCCGGGACCACGACGGACCCTCCGGGCCCTTCGCCGGAGATCAGCACCAGCATGCCGATCATCCCGAGACCGGCGGCCACGGCCGCGCCCCTGTCGTGGGTCAGAGCGCGGACGGCGATGAGGATGGCCGCGCAGGCGATGGCGGCCACGATCATGCCGATCGGGATCGGGCCCCACATCACACTGTGGCTGATGGTGCCGGCGATGCCGTAGACACCGCCCACGAGGGCGGCAGCGATCCATGACAACACTCTCGACATCCAGCTCACGCGCACCTGTCGATCTTACCGACGAGGCCCCGCCGAACAGGCGGAGGGGCGCAGCATCAGCCGGCGAGGCCGAACAGGCGCAGCAGGGCGGCGACCAGCGCGGCCGCCACGACGACCACGAGGAACGACTGCCGCAACCACAGGAGCCCACCGGCGACCAGCAGTGCGGGCACACGTGCATCCACGATGATCGCCTGCCCATCGCCGAGGGTCTGGACGGCCACGAGGGCGGCCAGCAGCGCGACCGTCAGAAGATCCGAGATGCGGGCCGTGCGTGGCGCCTCGAGCACCCGGGGAGGAACGAGGTAGCCGGCGGCCTTCAGCGCCAGACAGATCAACGCTGCGAGGAGGATCGCGCTCCACAGGCTCATGAGCTCACCTCCGACCCCGCACCCGACGATGGGCGGCCCGGCGCGGTCGGACGCCCCATCCAGTTGAACCAGCCGACCGCGATAGCGACGACCGCGGCGACGAGCACGGGCAGGCCGGGCATCAGGAACGGAGTGAGGGCCGCGGCGACGACCGCCGCGGCGATGCCGACCGCGATGGCCTGGCGCTGCTGGAGACGAGGCCAGAGCAGGGCCAGAAAGGCGGCGGCTGCCGCCGCATCCAGCCCCCATGTCCGAGGATCTCCGAGCACATCCCCCACCAGCGCTCCGATGAGGGTGGTGATGTTCCAGCCGACGAAGATGCCGATCCCGGTCACCCAGAAGCCGACCTGTCGCAGCCGTGGGTCGCCCTGCGATATCGCCACCGCCGTCGACTCGTCGATCGTGAAATGGGCGGCCGCCGCCTTACGGACGGGACCTCCCCCGACGATCGGTGACATCCGCATGCCGTAGGCGACGTTGCGGACGCCGAGGAGTGCCGCCGAAGCGACCGCCGATGGCAGGGCCGCAAGCCCCCCGGCCGTGAAGACGCCCACGAAGGCGAACTGCGATCCGCCCGTGAACATCAGCAGACTCAGCACACAGGTCTGCCAGACGTCCAGGCCCGATGCCACGGCGAGCGCACCGAACGAGACACCGTACGCACTGGTCGCGATGACGACCCCGAGCGCTTCGCGCCAGACCTCACGCTCCGCGGTCATCAGGCATCCCGCGCATTGTCGTTCGCTCCGCTGAACACATGATCATAATTCTGAACAGTCGAGATCGGATAGTCAAGCGAACGAACGTTTGACATGATGAACACATGGAGGAACTCCGCACACGTATCGCCCGCACCCTGCGCCGGGAGCGAGAGACCGCAGTCCTGTCGGTCTCCGAGCTCGCTCGACGCGCCGGCATCTCCAAGGCGACCGTCTCCCAGCTCGAGAGCGGCGCCGGGAACCCCAGCGTCGAGACGCTGTGGGCTCTCGGCGTCGCGCTGGGCGTGCCCTTCGCCGTGCTGGTCGATCAGCAGGCGAACGCACCGACGCTCATCCGCGCCGACGATCTCGCCGGTGTCCCCTCCTCCGCCGCGGCGTACAGTGCGACACTGCTGTCGGCGAGCCCGCCGGGAGCCCGCCGTGACGTCTACCTGATCCAGGCCGAGCCCGGCGATGCCCGCCGTTCCGATCCTCATCACCCCGGGACGATCGAGCACGTGATCCTGATGGCCGGGCAGGCGCGGATCGGCCCGGCGGGTGAACCGGTGCTGCTGAACCCCGGCGACTATCTCACGTACCCCGGCGATGCCCCGCACATCTTCGAGGCGACCGCATCGGGAACCAGCGCCGTGCTCATATCCGAGCTCCGCTGACCGTCATTCCGGACCGGCGGCCGGAGACGGGTCGGGGATCTCGTGCGGCCGGTATTGCGGCAGCCGCGAGGCCGGGAGGATCGCCAGCGCGCTGACCCCCGCCAGCAGCAGCAGGCCGAGCTTGAGCGTGCCGAGCCGCGATTCCTCGTTCACCACCACCGCCGCGTCGATCTGCGCGGGCGTCGCGTCGGTCGCTTCGAGCGCGACGCGCAGGTCGTCGTTGCTGATGAAGTTGAGATTGTCCATGTCGACCTGGGCGACGAGCGACGGGGGCAGCTCGGGGTGCTCGACCACGGCACGACCGACACTGAGTCCGAGGAGCGACACCAGAAGTGCGCCCGCCAGCGCGGTGCCGACCGCCGATGCGAGGTTCTGGGTGGTGCCGCGCAGCGACCCGACGTCACCGGCGAGCTCGGCGGGGGCCGCGGTCACGAGCACGTTGAACACCAGCGTGACGAGCGCGCCCTGACCGATGCCGAACACGATGAGCCCGACGATGGTCGGGATCGTCTCCCAGTTGTTGTTCACGACGAACGACAACCACACCAGGGCGACCGTGGTGAGGATGAACCCCACGACACCGATCGTGCGTGGAGGGAAGCGCCGGTACAGTCGCACCACCAGGGTGGCCGTCACGAAGACGGTGAGGTTGAACGGCATCATGGCCATGGAGGTGTCGAACGGCGTACGGCCCTGCACGATCTGGATGTAGAGCGGGATCGTGAAGTTCACGCACGCCTCCAGCGCGACCACGATGAACATGGCGTACACGGCGGCCCGCTCCCGCGAAGAGCCGAGGACGCTCAGGTCGATCAGGGGCACCTTCCCCTCCGCCATCCGCTTCCTCGTCCACAGGAAGAACGCCTGGCCGAGCACGAGGCCGACGACGATGAACACGGGAGCGGGCGAGAGGCCGAGGATGTTGAAGGGAGCGTCGGTCGTCGCCGCCACGGCACCCCAGGAGTTCAGGTTGTTGAAACCCAGCGTCAGCAGCACGATCGCCGCTCCGATCAGCAGCGACGCCACGAGGTCGATGCGGATCGAGGCGTCACCGCGATCACCGCGCAGGGTGAAGCTCAGCGCGAAGACCACCACGGCGATCCCCAGAACGATGAAGAACATCGGGCGCCAGCCGACCAGCGTTCCCAGGGTGCCGCCGATGAGGAAGGCACTCACCCCCGAGATCGCGCGGGCCGAACCGATCGCGCCGATGGCGGTCGCCTGCTGCGGTCCGCGGTAGTTCTCGGCGATGAGTGCGACGATCGACGGCACGATGATCGCCGCGGCTGCTCCCGCGACCGCCTGGCCGGCAATCGCCCACCACACGGTGGGAGCGAAGATCATCATGACCGAGGAGCCTGCGAACAGCGCGATCACGATCCGGAAGATGACGACCCAGCCGATCCGCTGGCCGAGTTTCGCTCCGGTCATCACGAGGGCGGCCACCGCGAGGCCGTACATGACGATGGTGGTGCTCGCGACCGTGGGCGGAACACCGAATTCGCTCACCATGCCGCCGAGCGAGATCGGCAGCGCCGCCACGTTGAACGACATCAGCACCTGAGCGAGGAACAGGCTGACCATCGGCAGCCACGAGGTCTTGGTCGGGCTCTGCACCGGCTGGATCATGAGTGCTCCTGCGGTGCGGCCGAGGGTGCGGGTGGATCTCTGCGCGCCGGGGCGGAGGCGAACAGGTTCAACCCCAGGACGCGCGACAGATAGCCGATCGCCATCTGCGATCGGATCGAGTTTCCGGCCTCGTCGAGCCGTGGCGAGAAGCCGGCCACCGCGCCCTTCCCGGGGGCGACCGCGACGACGCCTCCGGAGACGCCGGACTTCGCCGGGAGCCCGATCTCGAACAGCCAGTCGCCGGAGCGTTCGTACAGCCCTGTCGACGCGACCACGGCCAGGGTGTCTCGGCACACCTCTTCCGAGACGACCCGCTCACCGCTGACGGGGTTGACTCCCCCGTCGGCGAGCGTCGCCCCCATCACCGCCAGATCGTGAGCCGTCACGGCCAGAGCACACTGACGCGTATATACGTCGACCACCTCATCGGGATCCCCCTCGAGCCGACCGTAGCTGCGCAGCAGACGCCCCAGCGCGCGATTGCGATCGTTCGTCTGCGCTTCCGAGGCGTACACGACGCCGTCCAGGCTCAGCGGTCGCCCGGCGAAGGCGGAGAGCCCTTCCCGCACGCGCTCCCACTGCTCGACGGCTGTCCGACCCGGCATGAGCGCGGTCGTCGCGATGGCACCCGCGTTGACCATCGGATTCATCGGATGCCCATCGTTGAGCTCGACCGCCATCACGGAGTTGAACGCGAGTCCGGTGTTGTTCACGCCGACGATGTCGCGCACACGTTCGTGGCCGTGCTCCTGGATCGCCAGTGCGTAGACGAACATCTTCGAGATCGACTGGATGGAGAACGGGTGCAGGGCATCGCCGGCGTCGTGCCGCCCGCCGCCGACATCGATCACCACCAGCCCGAACAGTTCCGGGTCCACCTCCGCGAGCACGGGGATGTAGTCGGCGACGCCGCCCGAGTGCTCGCCCGCGTAGCGGGAGTGCGCCTCGCGTACGAGCTCCTCGACGCGATCCCATCCCGGCAGGGTGCCGGTGGAGACCTCCTGCGGAACACCGCGCCACGCCGTCGGGTCGAGCACATCTCCTCCTCGGATCCGTGACGCCTCCAGCCGTCAGAGTCACCGTAGCGCTCGACGGCCGCCTTCGGCTAGAGAATCCTCGGCGGGATGACCCGGGGTCAGTACCAGTTCATGGCCTGGGAATGCGACCACGCACTGCACGGCGTTCCGTACACCGACGAGATGTATCCGAGACCCCAGGCGACCTGGGTGGCGGCGTTCGTCTGCCAGTCGGAGCCCGCGGACGACATCTTGCTGCCGGGAAGGGCCTGCGGGATGCCGGTGGCGCCGCTCGGGTTGTACGCCTGGTAGTTCCAACGGGACTCCTTGTTCCACAGCGAGTTCAGGCAGGAGAACTGATCGCCGCCCCATCCGTAGGTGCTCGACATGATCTGCTGCGCGGCTGCCTTGGCGCCTTCCGGAGTGTTGGCTGCGGCCAGAGCAGCTGCGGCCTGCTGTTCCGCCGCGGCCTGCGCAGCGGCCTGCTCCGCCGCGACCCTGGCTGCCTCCTCCTCGGCCTGCTTCTGCTGAGCAGCGGTGAGCGCGCTCCGAAGCTCGTCGGTATCGGAGACGACGTTCGCCGTCTCCTCTTCGACCTCGTCGGCGAGGACCCCCACCAAGAGCACCGGCGTCACGTCGATGTCGTCGAGTTTGTCGATGTCCTTCTGCAGGTCGGTGGTGTCGACGGACGTCACCGCGCCGACGTCGAGCCCGGACGCGACGACCTCGGATTCCAGCGTGGATGCCGCCGTCGCGGCATCCTTCGCCTTCGCCAGCGTGGCGGCCGCATCCTCGGTGATCTGCGCGAGGGGTTCTGCACCGGCCAGCGCGGGGGCGGTGACGGCCACCGCGGGGTTGATGGCTCCGACCGCCGGCGCGGACGCGAGGCCGACGCTGAGGGTGATGCCGACCAGGGTGGCGGAGGCGAGGCCGAGGAGGGTCATGGGGCGGTGGGCGGCGGAACGGGCGGACGCCGCCGCGGAGGCGCGCCGAAGCGCACGGGTTTTCTGAAGCATGGGTTCGACTTTCGGGTGGTCGTACGCCCTTGCAGGAGACTCATCGGGAGCTCGTCCCAGGCGCAAGTCAACCACTCTGAACCACGAACCTGAGCGAAAACCATCCCTCACCTGGGATTTACATGAGAAGAGGGCCTCGTGCACGCCTTCCGGCGGCACGAGGCCCTCTCACTCGGAGCTTCGCCGAGTGTGGTCTCAGACGTTCGCGTCCTGACGCTTCAGACGAGCGGTCTCCCGCGCGCGGGTGTTCGCGTCGAGGTTCACCTTGCGGATGCGGACGACCTCGGGGGTCACCTCGACGCACTCGTCGTCGCGGGCGAACTCGAGGCTCTCCTCCAGCGTCAGCTGGCGCGGAGGCGTCATCGACTCGAAGGTGTCGGAGCTCGCCGCACGCATGTTGGTGAGCTTCTTCTCCTTGGTGATGTTCACGTCCATGTCGTCGGCGCGGGAGTTCTCGCCGATGACCATTCCCTCGTAGACCTCCTGCGTGGGCTGCACGAAGAACGACATGCGCTCCTGCAGGGCGATCATCGCGAACGGGGTGACGACGCCCTGGCGGTCGGCGACGATGGAGCCGTTCTGACGCGTCGTGATGGAACCGGCCCACGGCTCGTACCCGTGCGAGATCGCGTTCGCGATTCCGGTACCACGCGTGGTGGTGAGGAACTCGCTACGGAAGCCGATGAGGCCGCGCGACGGGACGATGAACTCCATGCGCACCCAGCCGGTGCCGTGGTTGGTCATGTTCTCCATGCGACCCTTGCGGTTCGCGAGCAGCTGGGTGATCGCCCCGAGGTGCTCCTCCGGAGTGTCGATCGTGAGGTGCTCGAACGGCTCGTAGGTCTTGCCGTCGATCTTCTTCGTGACCACCTGCGGCTTGCCGACGGTGAGCTCGAAACCTTCGCGACGCATGTTCTCGACGAGGATGGCGAGGGCCAGCTCTCCACGGCCCTGCACCTCCCACGCATCCGGACGCCCGATGTCGACGACCTTGAGCGAGACGTTTCCGATGAGCTCCTTGTCGAGACGGTCCTTGACCATGCGAGCAGTGAGCTTGTGCCCCTTGACCTTGCCCATGAGGGGCGAGGTGTTGGTGCCGATCGTCATCGAGATGGCGGGGTCGTCGACCGTGATGGCCGGCAGCGGGCGCACGTCCTCGGGGTCGGCGATGGTCTCACCGATCGTGATGTTCTCGAAGCCGGCGATGGCGACGATGTCGCCGGGACCGGCGGACTCGGCGGGGTAGCGCTCGAGCGCGCGAGTCTTCAGGAGCTCGGTGATACGCGCGTTCTGGTGCGTGCCGTCGGAACGGACCCAGGCCACGGTCTGGCCCTTCTTCAGCGTGCCGTTGAAGACGCGCAGCAGCGCCAGACGGCCGAGGAAGGGGCTGGAGTCGAGGTTCGTGACCCAGGCCTGCAGCGGGTGCTCGTCGTCGTACTCCGGAGCGGGAACGTGCTCGAGGATCGCCTCGAACAGCGGCTCGAGGTCGTCGTTGTCCGGCAGCGAGCCGTCGGCGGGACGGTTCTGCGATGCCGCACCGGCACGACCGGAGGCGTAGACCACCGGAACGTCGAGGAGCGCGTCGACATCGAGGTCGGGCACATCGTCGACCAGGTCGGAGGCAAGACCCAGCAGCAGGTCGTGCGCCTCTTCCTCTACCTCCGCGATGCGGGCGTCAGGACGGTCGGTCTTGTTGACCAGGAGGATGACGGGGAGCTTCGCCTCGAGCGCCTTGCGCAGCACGAAGCGGGTCTGTGGCAGCGGACCCTCGCTCGCGTCGACCAGCAGCACGACACCGTCGACCATGGACAGGCCGCGCTCGACCTCGCCACCGAAGTCGGCGTGACCGGGGGTGTCGATCACGTTGATCGTGATCTCCTTGCCCTGGGCGTGCTTGCCCTTGTATGTGATCGCCGTGTTCTTGGCGAGGATCGTGATGCCCTTCTCACGTTCCAGGTCGTTCGAATCCATGGCGCGCTCATCGACGTGGGCGTGTTCGCCGAAGGAGCCCGTCTGACGCAGCATGGCGTCGACGAGAGTGGTCTTGCCGTGGTCGACGTGCGCGACGATCGCGACGTTGCGGAGGTCAGAACGGAGGGCGTGCGCCATGCAGGTGTCCTAAAAGATGTGGGGTTTCGCCGGGAAGCCGACGTTCCAGGATAACGCAAGCTCAGGGCTTGTTCCTGAAAAGCAGGTCGTAGCATCGAGATCGTGACCCGACCGCAGGCTCCGTGGGACCTCCCCGACCTCTCCCCCGCTCCCTCCCGCGCACGACTGTGGTGGGAGATCGCCATCGTCCTCGCGCTGGGCCTCGGCCAGTCGGCGGTATATGCGATCGTGCAGCTCGCCTACCGGCTCACCGACGAGACCCCCATCGCCGACCAGGTGGCCGCGCTCAACCCCTCGCGAAGCGACCGGGAGATCTTCGACCTCATCTACCAGGTGCTCGCCATCGGCTTCTCCCTCGTCCCCGTCCTGCTGGTGTGCTTCCTGCTGTGGCAGTCGCGTCGCCCGCACCTGGCGCGGCTGGGGCTGGACGGCACGGGGATCGCGAAGGATGTCGGACGTGGGGTGCTCCTCGTCCTGGCCATCGGAATCCCCGGACTCGGCCTCTACCTCGCCGGCCGCGCCCTCGGGCTCACGGTCGCGATCGACCCCGCAGGGGTGGGCGCTTTCTGGTGGACCGTTCCCGTCTTGCTGCTGGCCGCCGCCCGAGCCTCCCTGCAGGAGGAGTTCGTCGTGCTCGGCTATCTCTTCACCCGGCTCCGGCAGCTCGGGTGGAGTCCGTGGGCGATCATCATCTCCACGTCGATCCTCCGCGCGAGCTATCACCTCTACCAGGGATACCCCGCCTTCATCGGGAATCTGGTGATGGGGCTGCTCTTCGGCTGGCTGTATCAGCGCACCGGGCGGTTGATGCCGTTCCTCGTCGCGCACTTCGTGATCGACGCCGCCGCGTTCGTCGGGTATCCGTGGGCGGCGGCCACCTGGCCCGAGCTGTTCGGGTTGCCCGGCTGAGTGTTGGACCCCGGGCACGTTCTCCTCCCCTCGGCGGGTATGTCCTAGCCTGGGTGCTTCCAATGACGGAACACGGAGGGATGTCCTATGAAGATGAATCGGATGACCAAGGCGGGGGCCGCGATCGCGATAGCGGCAGGGCTCACGTTGCTGAGCGTGGCGCCCGCGTCGGCCAGCGTTTTCGGGCCGTACTCGTCGGCAGCGCAGTGCAACGCCGATCGCACCGACTACGTCCGAGGTGGCGGGAAGGCAGCGCCCTGCATCCCGGGAACCGGCGGCTGGTATTTCCAGTCCTACTGAGCGCCATCGCACGGGAGGGCGGGCGCACAGCCCGTCCTCCCGTGCGTTGACAGGCTGTGACGCCCACCCTAGGCTCGGGGCACCCACGACGACGTGGGCACGACAATCCGGGGGGATTCGATGAAGAAGAAATTGTCCGCAACGGCCGCAGGTATCGTCCTGGTCGCAGGCATGGTGTTCGGTGGGGCCGCCGGCGCGCAGGCCGCCACGTGGTTCGGCCCGTTCACGGACCTGTCCTACTGCCAGGCCGAACGACGGGTCTTCATGCAAGAGGGCTACAGCGTCGGATCGTGCGTGCATCGCGCCGGTCAGCCGGGCTACTGGTTCTCCTACTCCTGAAAAGGGCTCGACCTCTGGAAAAGGGCTCGACGCGCATGACGATGCGCCCCCTGCCCTCACGAAGAGGGCAGGGGGCGCACGTGTCGAGGGGGCAGAACTCGTTCAGCCCGCGGCGACGATCAGTACGGCGACAACCGCCCAAAGGACGATCACGCCGAGCGCGAGCAGCGCGCTGGTGTCCCAGGAACGGCGGATCGGCGCGCTCGCACCATGCCCCGCCGCCGCCTGCCAGCGGTCTCGGATGTCGGTGAAGCTGCGCAGCGAGGTCGAGACGCTGGTCTCCTCGTCGCGCATCTTGCTGCGTCTCGGCCGGGCATGCGCCGGTCCGCCCCAGCAGGTGAGTTCCGTGTCGTCGTCGAAGGAGAACTTCAACTGCCACTCGAGATCGATGTCTCGAACCCGGTGCCAGCCGAAATCCGTCCGTCGCAGCATGTTCTGCACCTGCGCCCCGTCATCGCGGATGCGGACCATCGACACGTAGCTGATCTCGTAGACGATCCACAGGCCGAGAAGCACCCAGGGAGCCAGCAGCAGTGTCTGCGTCCATCCGCCCCGCACGACGGCGTCCCCGAGGAGGAAAACCGCGAGCGCGAGGCTCACGACCATGACGACCGTGCCCGAGGACGAGCGGAAAGTCCGCTCGTCCTCGGGAGAGTTCAGCCTCGCCACGATCAGAGGCCGCCCAGAGGGATCGACGCACCGGGGATGGCCTCGAGCAGGCGGCTCGTGTACTCCTGCTTCGGGTTCGCGAAGGTCTCATCGACCGTGCCCTGCTCGACGATCCGGCCGCGCTCCATGACGCAGACCAGGTCGCTCGAGACACGCACCACCGCGAGGTCGTGCGTGATGAACAGGTAGGTGAGCCCGAGCTCGGTCTGCAGATCGGCCAGCAGCCTGAGGATCTGCGCCTGGACGAGCACGTCCAGAGCGGAGACCGCCTCGTCGAGCACCACGATGTCCGGCTTGAGCGCCAGAGCACGCGCGATCGCGACCCGCTGGCGCTGTCCACCCGACAGCTCGCTCGGGTAGCGGGTTGCCAGATCCTGCGGCAATGACACCTGATCCAGAAGCTCACGCACGCGCTCGCGACGCGAAGTGCGATCACCCACACCGTGGATCTCGAGCGGCTCCGCGATCGTGTTCTCGAGGTTGCGCAGCGGATCCAGGGACCCATACGGATCCTGGAACACCGGCTGCATGCGACGACGAAGACCGAACGACTGCGCCCGGGAGAATCCGGACACGTCCATGCCGTCGATCTCGATGGTTCCCGAGGTGGGTTCCTCGAGCTTGAGGACCATCTTCGCGACGGTCGACTTGCCCGAGCCTGACTCGCCGACCAGCGCCAGCGTCTTTCCCCGCGGGATCTCGAACGACACGTCGTCCACAGCACGGAACATCTCACTGCGGAAACCACCCTGGCGGATGCGGTAGTCCTTCGTGAGAGCAGCGACGCGAACGGTCGGCGGGATATCGGCGAGGTCGTCGAGCGTTTCCACGCCGCGGTCCTCGACCACGGCCTGGATGCGCTGCGATGCCACGCTCGGCGCTGCGGCGACCAGGCGCTTCGTGTACGGATGCTGCGGGTTCTGCAGGATCTCCTTGCTCGGACCCGACTCCACGATCGAGCCGTTCTGCATCACGATCAGCCGCTCCGCGCGCTCGGCTGCGAGACCGAGGTCGTGGGTGATCAGCAGCATCGAGGTGCCGCGGTCGCGCGTCAGGCTCGCCATGTGGTCGAGGATCACGCGCTGCACGGTGACATCGAGCGCCGACGTGGGCTCGTCCGCGATCAGGAGCCGCGGGTCCGCAGCCAGTCCGATTCCGATGAGCGCACGCTGGCGCATTCCGCCGGAGAACTGGTGGGGGAACTGACGCAGCCGCTTGGCCGCGTCGGCGAGCCCCGCCTGCTGGAGCACCTCGATCGCGCGGGCGCGCACCGCAGCACGGCCCTGAGCGAGGCCGTTCGCACGAACCGCCTCCTCCACCTGGAAGCCGATGCTCCAGACGGGGTTGAGGTTCGACATCGGGTCCTGCGGCACGTAGCCGATCGCCTTGCCGCGGATGCGCTCCATCTCCCGCTCGGAGAGGTGCGTGAGCTCCTCGCCGTCCAGGGTGATGCTCCCGCCGGTGACCTTTCCGGTGCCGGCCAGCAGTTTGATGATGGACGTCGCCGCCGTCGACTTGCCCGAACCGGACTCGCCGACGATCGCGACCGTCTCTCCCGCCATGACATCGAAGCTGATGCCGTGCAGGACCTGTCGTGTGCCGTTCTGCGTGTCGAACGCGACCGTGAGATCGCGAACGCTCAGCAGCGGAGCTGTCGATTCGTTCATCGGCGTGCCCTCGCCCTCGGGTCGAGGGCGTCTCGGATGAGCTCGCCCAGGAGGATGAACGCGAGCACCGTGATGGTGAGCGCGATCGACGGATAGATCAGGGCCATCGGCGCGACGCGCAGGGAGCGCTGCGCCTGGCTGATGTCGTTGCCCCAGGACATGACGTCGCTGCCGAGCCCGACACCGAGGAAGCTCAGTGTCGCTTCGGCGACGATTCCACCGGCCAGAGCCAGCGTCGCCAGGACGAGCAGCGGTGCGAAGGCGTTCGGGATCACATGCGACATCAGGGTGCCGAAGCGCCCCTTGCCGAGCGCGGCCGATGCCATCACGAAGTCCGCCTGTTTCACTCTGAGTACTTCCGCTCTGACGACGCGCGCGGTCGCAGCCCACGCGAATCCACCGATCGCGAGAGCGAGGGTGAAGACGTTGCGGTACTGCGCGAACACCGTCATCACGACGACTGCCGCGAGGATGTAGGGGATCGAGAAGAAGATGTCGCCGACGCGGGAGAGCACCGCGTCGAGCCATCCACCGTAGTAGCCGGCGAGCGCACCCATGATCAGTCCGAGAGTCGAGCTGATGATGGTCGCCAGAAGACCGACACTGATCGACGTGCGCGAGCCCCACACGATGCGCGACCAGATGTCGCAGCCCTGGAACGTGTACCCGAGAGGGTGGCCCGCAGCCGGTCCGGCATTGGAGTTCGCGAGCTCGCACTGGTTGTTCGGCGGCGTCTGCGTGAAGAGCGTCGGCCACAGAGCCATCAGCAGGATGAGCGCGACGATTCCGAGGGAGATCCAGAATGACGGCCTGCGACGCAGATCCGTCCAGGCGTCCCGCCAGAGGCTCGCGGGCTTGCCTTTGACATTGATGGCATCCGTCGGCGGCTGTTCGGCCACCACCGGTGCGACGTAGTGGGTGGGACGGTCACTTGACATAGCGGATCCTCGGGTCGAGCAGCCCGTAGAGCAGGTCCACGAGCAGGTTGACGAGAACGTAGATGATGACGAACACCGTCACGAACGACACGATGGTCGGTCCTTCGTGCCTCAACGTCGCCTGGAACAGGGTCTGTCCCACGCCGGGAATGTTGAAGATGTACTCCGTCACTGTCGCTCCGACGAGGAGCACACCGAAGTTCGTCGCCGAGTTGGTGATCACCGGGATCAGGGAGTTGCGCAGCACGTGCACGGGGATCACGCGGTTGCGTGACAGCCCCTTGCCATATGCGGTGCGGACCCAGTCCTGGTTGAGGGTGTCGAGGACAGATCCACGCATCAGCCGCATGCTCGTCGCATACAGGCTCAGACCCAGCACGATGGCGGGCAGCCACAGGTCGCCCCAATCGTTCTGACCGCCCACCGTCGGACGGAACCAGCCCAGCTTGATCGCGAGGAAGTACTGCGCGAGGAAGGCGACGACGAAGATCGGCATCGAGAGGAACACGAGCGAGATGATCAGCGACACATGGTCGAAGAACTTGCCCTTGCGGAGCGCCGAGAGCGTTCCGATGATGATGGCGAGCGTGAACTCGATCGCGATCGCCATGATGGCCAGGCGTCCGGTGATGGGAAGCGTGCGCGCGAGGACGGTGCTCACAGACTCACCGGAGAACGTCGTTCCCATGTCGCCCTTGAAGACGCCGGTGATGTAGTAGAAGTACTGGACGAGGAACGGGTCGTCCAGGTGGTACTGCGCTCGGATCGTGGCGAGCAGCTGCGGGCTCGGCGGTTTGTCACCGAAGAGCGCCGCGATCGGGTCACCCGGCATCAGGAAGACGAGCGCGTAGATGAGAAGCGTCGCACCGAAGAAGACCGGGATCAGCTGGAGAAGTCGCCGCAGGGTATAGGCGAGCATCCTTGCTCCTTTCGTGGAGTCGGAGTCAGCCGGAGTGCACGACGCGAGGCGGTGACGTCGCCGCCACCGCCTCGCTGCCGTTCACTCCAAGGACCTACTCGGCCTTGGTGATCTCGTAGTAGAGCGGAACAGAGTTCCAGCCGACGGTGACGTTGTCGACGTTGTCGCCGAAACCGCCGATGGAGTTCTGGTACCAGAGCGGGATGACGGGAAGGTCGTTGAACAGGATCTCCTGGACCTTCTCGTACGCCGCGTTGGCGTCGTCAGCGCTCGTCGCCGCTGCACCCTCTGCGAGCAGTGCATCGACCTCCGGGTTCGAGTAGTCACCGTCGTTGGACGATGCGCCCGTGCCGTACAGCGGCTGCAGGAAGTTGTAGACGGCGGGGTAGTCGCCCTGCCATCCGGAACGGTTCGCCGTCTGGATCGTGCGCTTGCCGGCGTCGTCACGAGCGTTGACTGCAGCACGGAGCGTCGCGAGGTCGACGTACGGTGCACCCGACGCCTCGATGCCGAGAGTGTTCTTCAGCGAGTTCGAAACCGCGTCGACCCACACCTGGTGTCCACCATCGGAGTTGTACGCGATCTGGAACGTGCCGGACCACGGCGCGATGGCGTCAGCCTTCGCCCACAGCTCCTTGGCCTTCTCCGGGTCGTACTTCAGCACGTCGGAGCCGGGAACGCTGTCGCTCCAGCCGTCGATGACCGGCGTGGTGAAGTCGCTCGCGGGGGTACGCGTGTCGGCGAAGATCTTGCTCGTGATCTCCTCACGGTTGATCGCCAGCGAGATCGCCTGACGACGGAGCGTGCCCTCTTCGCCCGAGAAGTGGGCGAGCTGGCCACCGATGGTGAACGACTGGAAGATGGCTGCGGGCTGGTTGGTCGCCCGCTCGCCGAGCTCGTCCTCGAACACCGCGAGGGAAGCCTCGGGGATCTGGTCGATGACGTCGATGTTGCCGCCGAGAAGGTCGGCGTATGCGCCCTCGGGAGCCGTGTAGAACTTCAGCGTGAGGCCGCCGTTCTGCGCGACGCGCTCACCCTTGTAGTCGTCGTTCTTGACCAGGTCGATCTGGACATCGTGCTGCCAGGCACCGTCCTTGGCGAGCATGTACGGACCGTTGCCGATCGGGTTCTCGCCGAAGGCGTCCATGTCCTCGAAAGCCGCGTCGGGGAGCGGGTAGAACGCCGAGTATCCCAGGCGCGTCACGAAGTCGGATGCGACGTCGCTGCTCAGATCGATCGTGAAGGTCTGGTCGTCGACCTCGGTGAGGCCGGTGAGCTCGGAGTCGGCGTCGGCGTTGAAGCCGACGATGTCGGCGAACCAGGACTGGTTCAGCTGTGCGTTGGAGAGCTGCGCGCCGTAGTTCCACGCGTCGATGAAGTTGTGGGCGACGACGTCTTCACCGTTGGTGAACTTGTTGCCCTCCTTCAGCTTGACGGTGACCTTGTTGGGTGCGTCGACCGTGATCGACTCGGCCATGTCGTTGACGAGGGCGCCATCGCCGTCGTAGAAGGCGAGGCCGGCGAAGATCGAGTCGAGGATCTTGCCACCACCGACCTCGTTGGTGTTGGTCGGGATCAGCGGGTTCTCCGGCTCGTTGCCGTTCGCCGAGATGATGGCCGACGTCGAGCCCTTGGAGCCCTCGTCGCCCGAGTCGTTCCCGCCTGCACATCCGGCCAGCGCCAAGGCGCCGATCACGAGCAGAGCGCTGCCCGCGAGGGCAATCCTGTTTCTTTTCACTTTTCGTCCTCCTGTGGACAGTGCTGAGTCTGCGCGCTCACCATCGAACACGCAGGGATACCTGAGCGTAACCCGCCCCTTCGCCCACAGCCGCCCTCAGCTAACGAACTGTTACTGAGTGGTGACCATCTGTAACACCGGGGAAACACCACGAAACAGAAGACGGTGCCGCGCTCCACACGGAAGCGCGACACCGTCTGCTCGGATGAGCACGAGGCTCAGGCGAAGGCCTCCACGGGCGGGCAGGCGCACACCAGGTTGCGGTCGCCGTAGGCCTGGTCGATGCGGCGCACGGGCGGCCAGTACTTTCCGGCGACCAGCGCATGCACCGGGTAGGCGGCGTCCTCGCGCGAGTAAGCGTGGTTCCACTCCCCCGCGATGAGCGAGACCGCGGTGTGCGGCGCGTGCACCAGCGGGTTGTCATCGGCCGGCCAGCGACCGGCAGCGACGGCCTCCGCTTCGGCCTTGATCATGATCATCGCTTCGATGAAGCGCTCGATCTCGTCGACGTCCTCCGACTCCGTCGGCTCGACCATCAGGGTTCCCGCGACGGGGAACGACATGGTCGGCGCGTGGAAGCCGTAGTCGATGAGGCGCTTGGCGACGTCGTCGACCGTGATGCCGGTGGCTTCCTTGAGCGGACGCAGATCGAGGATGCACTCGTGCGCCACCCGACCGTTCTCGCCGGTGTACAGCACCGGGAAGTGGCTGCCGAGGCGCTCCGCGATGTAGTTCGCCGAGAGCACGGCCGCTGCCGTGGCGCGACGCAGCCCGTCGGCGCCCATCATGCGCACGTACGCCCACGAGATCGGCAGGATACCCGCGGACCCGTAGGGAGCTGCGGAGATCACACCGCCCTCGAACGTGAACCCGCCGAAGTGCTCCGCGCTCTGCGCGAGGGGGTGCGAAGGCAGGAACGGTGCGAGGTGCGACTTCGCCGCGACCGGCCCGATGCCGGGGCCGCCGCCGCCGTGCGGGATCGCGAACGTCTTGTGCAGGTTGAGATGCGAGACGTCGCCGCCCAGGTCACCGAAGCGCGCATAGCCGAGCAGGGCGTTGAGGTTGGCGCCGTCGACGTACACCTGCCCACCGGCGTCGTGCACGGCGGCCGTGATCTCCACGACCTGCTCCTCGTACACACCGTGCGTGGAGGGGTAGGTGATCATCAGGGCCGACAACTCGTCGGCGTGCTGGGCGATCTTCGCGCGCAGGTCGTCGAGATCGACGTTGCCGAGTTCGTCCGTCGCGACGACGACGACCTTCATGCCGGCGAGCACGGCCGAAGCCGCATTCGTGCCGTGTGCCGACGATGGGATGAGGCAGACCGTGCGATGCGTGTCGCCGTTCGCGTGGTGGTACCCGCGGATGGCGAGGAGACCAGCCAGCTCGCCCTGCGAGCCGGCGTTCGGCTGCAACGAGACCGCGTCGTAGCCGGTGACCTCGGCGAGCCAGCCCTCGAGCTGACCGATGAGCTCGAGGTAGCCCTGCACATCGGCGGCCGGAGCGAACGGGTGGATGCCCGCGAACTCGGGCCACGTGATGGCGGCCATCTCGGTCGCGGCGTTGAGCTTCATGGTGCACGACCCCAAGGGGATCATGCCGCGATCGAGCGCGTAGTCGCGGTCGGAGAGGCTCTTCAGATACCGCATCATGGCGGTCTCCGAGCGATGCGAGTGGAAGACCGGGTGCGTGAGGTACTCGTCCTGACGCCGCAAGTCGTTCGGGAGCGCCCGCAGCTTGTCGTTGCCGAAGAGACCGAACGCCCGCTCGTTCTTGCCGCCGAAGACCATGGCGACCTGGTGCAGCTCGCCGAGAGTCGTGGTCTCGTCGACCGCGATGCCGACCGTGTCGGCGTCGGCGACGTGCAGCAGGATGCCGTAGCCGTCGTGCGCCTGCGCGGCGTACTCGGCCGCCCGACCGGGAACGCGCACCTGCACGGTGTCGAAGAACTCCGCGTGCACGACCTCGGCACCGGAATCGACCAGCCAGTCACGCAACAGGGCGGCCTTCGCGGTCGTCTGGGTCGCGATCTCGCGCAGCCCGTCGGGGCCGTGGTACACCGCGTACATCGATGCCATGACGGCCAGCAGCACCTGGGCGGTGCAGATGTTCGACGTCGCCTTCTCGCGACGGATGTGCTGTTCGCGCGTCTGCAGCGAGAGCCGGTACGCGGGCTTGCCGTCGGCATCCACCGACACTCCCACGAGTCGACCGGGCAGCTGACGCTCGAGGCCGGAGCGGACCGCCATGTAGCCGGCGTGCGGCCCGCCGAAGCCCATCGGCACGCCGAAGCGCTGGGTCGTGCCGACCGCCACGTCGGCGCCGAGGGATCCGGGCGAGGCGATCAGGGTGAGTGCGAGCAGATCCGCCGCCGCGACGGCGAGAGCACCGGAGAGGTGCGCGGCGTCGAAGACGGCGGACGGGTCCCAGACCCGTCCGGATGCCCCGGGGTACTGGACGAACACACCGAACAGGTCGGCCGGCAGCTCCTCGCCAGCGGCGAAATCGACCGTGACGATCTCGATACCCAGGGCCTCAGCACGCGTGTCGAGCATCGCCCTCGTCTGCGGGAGGGCATCGGCGTCGACCGCGAACACGGTCGACGCCGACTTCGAGGCACGACGGGCGAGCAGCATCGCCTCGACGACCGCGGTCGACTCGTCGAGCATCGACGCGTTGGCCGTGGTCAGCCCGGTGAGCTCGGCGACCATCGTCTGGAAGTTGATGAGCGCCTCCAGACGCCCCTGGGAGATCTCCGGCTGGTACGGCGTGTACGCCGTGTACCAGGAGGGGTTCTCCAGCACGTTGCGCTGGATCACCTGCGGCGTGATGGTGCCGTAGTATCCCAAGCCGATCATCGGGCGGTTCACGGTGTTGCGCGACGCGAGCGTCCGGAGCTCGGCGAGAGCCTCGGTCTCGCTCGCCGCGGACGGGATGAGCGAGGGCGCATCCGTGGCCTCGGCAGACGGACCGGTGTAGATCGATGCCGGCACGGCCTGGCGCATGAGCGCCTCTACCGGACTCAGCGCAGAGTCGGCTGCGGTGGTGTCGAGACCGAGGGCGGCGAGCATCGTGCGCTGCGCGGCATCCGTGGGTCCGATGTGACGATCGGCGAAAGTGACCACTGGAGAATCAGCCCTCCGTGAGAGCGACATAGGCGTCGCGGTCGAGCAGACCGTCGAGAGCACCGGCGGCAACGGTGACCTTGAGCAGCCATCCGCCCTCGAACGGCGCCGCGTTGACGAGCGACGGGTCATCCACCGCTGCGTCGTTGATCTCGACGACCGTGCCCGAGACGGGAGCATAGAGCTCGCCGACCGACTTCGTCGATTCGATCTCGCCGACGACCGCTCCTGCGGTGACCTCGGTGCCGACGGCGGGGAGCTCGACGAACACGACGTCGCCCAGCTTCTCGGCGGCGTAGTCGGTGATCCCGATGGTCACGGTGTCGCCGTCAGCGGCGATCCACTCGTGCTCTTCGGTGTAGTGGAGTGCGGCGAGATCGGTCATTTGGTCCTCCGGTAGAAAGGCAGGGCGGTCACGGTCGCGGGGATTCTGGTTCCCCGCACATCAAGGAATACTGCGGTTCCCTCTTCCGCGGAAGACGGGGTCACGTAGGCCATCGCGATCGGATGACCGAGCGTGGGGCTGAGCGCGCCGCTCGTGATCTCACCGAGCACCGACCCGTGTTCGTCGACCACGGCGTAGCCGGCGCGACCGGCGCGCTTGCCCTCGGCGACGAGTCCGACCAGGACCGGCGCTTCCGATGCGTCGGCCGACTCCGCAGCGGCGGAGAGAGCGGCCTTGCCGACGAACTGCTCCTTCGCGCTCACGACGACCCGGCCAAGGCCCGCCTGCGCCGGCCGGGTGTCGAGGCTCAGCTCGTGGCCGTACAGGGGCATACCCGCCTCGAGCCGCAGGGTGTCGCGCGCGGCGAGTCCGGCGGGGACGAGGCCGTGCGGTGCGCCCGCGGCGAGGAGCGCATCCCAGAGCGACGCGGCGCGGTCGGCGGCGACCAGAAGCTCGAAGCCGTCCTCGCCGGTGTAACCGGTGCGCGCGAGGAGGACGGGCACGCCGTCGTAGTTCGCGGACGCCCAGGCGTAGTACTTCTGCTCGGTCCAGGGAATGCTGACGTCTGTGATGCCCGGCGTCTCGGCGAGGATCGCCTCGGCGTTCGGTCCCTGCACGGCGATGAGTGCATAGTCGTCGGAGACGTCCTGCACCACGACGTCGAAGCCGTCGGTGCGATCGCGCAGAGCAGCGGAGACGGCGTCGCGGTTGCCCGCGTTGGAGATGATGAGGAAGTCGTCGCCCTCGAGGCGATAGACGATCACGTCGTCGATGATCCCGCCGGACTCGGCGAGCAGGAGCGAGTACTTCGCCTTCCCGACGGCCAGCGCCGAGAGGCGGCCGGCCAGGGCGTTGTCGAGGAAATCGGCGGCTCCGCTGCCCTGGACCGTGAACTCGGCCATGTGCGAGATGTCGAAGATGCCCGCGCTCTGGCGCACGGCGTGGTGTTCGGCGAGGTCGGAGGTGTACCGCACCGGCATCTGCCAGCCGCCGAAGTCGGTGAACGATGCGCCCAGCGCCTCATGGCGTGCGCGCAGCGGGGTGTAGCGGGGGTCGGACATGGAGTTCTCCCGGGCTGTGTCGGGCGGAACGGCGGCACCGTCGTTCCTCGGAACTCCCCCTCTGTCATGGGCCTGAGAGCTTCACCCGTGCACGGAGGCGGGGCTTTCACCGTCGGCGGATCCGCAGAGTCGCCGGATCGCTTTTCAGAGTGGCCGGAACCGCGCGGTACGCGTACCTGAGAGATTGGCGGGGAGGCTTGCTCCTTCGGTGCCCGGCTGCGTTCGCCGGGGCTCTCCCGCGTGGTTCATTCGGCCTGTCTTCAATTGTGGGTCCAGTCTAGCCGGTCGGATCCTCGGTGCCGGATTCTCCGGAAGCGCGTTCGAATCGCGCGAATGGTCCGTTCGGGGGTCAGACGCGACCATTCACGCGATTCGAAGGCGGAGCTCCGGCCGTCAGCGGGTGATGCCGAGTTCGGCCCGCACCTCGTCGCGCAGGCGGCCGAGGTTGTCGGGTTCCGGTGCGGCACCGAGGAGCGTCCTGGTGTATTCGTGCTGCGGGTTGAGGATGACCTCGTCCGCGGGGCCGCGCTCGACGACGTCACCCTTGTAGAGCACCATGATCTCATCCGAGAAGTGCCTCGCCGTGGCCAGGTCGTGTGTGATGTACAGCACACCCAGGTTCTCCTCGCGCTGCAGATCAGCGAGAAGGTTCAACACCCCCAGCCGGATCGACACGTCCAGCATCGAGACCGGCTCGTCGGCGACGATGAACCGGGCGCCCGGGGCGAGAGCCCGCGCGATCGCGACACGCTGTCGCTGCCCGCCCGAGAGCTCGTGCGGGCGCCGCTCCGCGAAACTCTCCCCTGGGGTCAGACGCACCCGCTCCAGCAACTCCACCGCGCGCTCCCGCACCTGCGCCCGCGACAGCTCCGGGTGGTGCAGACGGATCGGCCGCTCCAGATGATGAACGATCGTGTGGAACGGGTTCAACGACGCGAACGGGTCCTGGAACACCATCTGCACGTCCGCGCGGTACCGCTCCAACGCGCGCCCCCGAGCCCCGGACGCCTTCCCGTCCAACAGGATCTCGCCGCTGGTGGGCGTCTCCAGCTTCATCAGCATCCGGGCGATCGTCGACTTCCCCGACCCCGACTCCCCCACCAGGGCGACCGTCTTGCCCGCCTCGATGGTGAACGACACGTCCTTCACCGCATGGAGGATGCTGGTCTTGAATCCCGACCGCAGGTGGAAATCCTTCACCAGATTCCGCGCCTCCAACGTCGCCACCTGCGGCACGGCCGCGGTGGAGCTCGTGATGCTCGTGGTCATCGGACGCCCTCCTGGCTCACACCGGTGCGGACGAAGTCGCCCCGCTCGCCCTTGAGCGACGGGAAGCTCGACAGCAACCGCTTCGTGTACTCGTGCTGCGGAGTCCGGTAGATCTCCTCCGCCGTTCCCTCCTCGACGATCTGCCCCTGCAACATGATCGCGATCCGATCACTGATCTCGATCAGCATCGGCAGATCATGCGTGATGAAGATCACCGCGAATCCGAGCTTCTCCCGCAGCCGCATGATCTCCCGGATGATGCCCCGCTGCACGACCACGTCCAGCGCCGTGGTCGGCTCGTCCATGATCATCACCTGCGGATCGAGGGCCAGAGCCATCGCGATCATCATGCGCTGCCGCATGCCACCCGACAGCTCATGCGGGAAACTCGACAGGCGGTTGGGGTCCACGCCGACGAGCGTCAGCAGTTCCTCCGCCCGCGCGGTCTTCGCCTTCTTGCTCATCCCGGGCCGGTGCGTGTCGAAGATGTCGAAGATCTGTGCCTTGACACTGATCACCGGGTTCAACGAGTTCATCGCCCCCTGGAACACCATCGAGATCTTGTCCCACCGGAACGCGCGCAGACCCTCGCCGTCCAGTCCCACAATGTCGATGTCATGACCATCCCGGTCATGGAACACGATCTCCCCGCCCGTCATCAGAGCCGGAGCCTTGAGCAGACGGTTCATGCCGTAGGCCAGGGTCGTCTTCCCGCAGCCCGACTCCCCCGCCAACCCCAGGATCTCGCCCCGGTTCAACGTCAGCGACACATCCCGCACGGCCTTCACCGGCGGATCCACCTCATACTCGATCGACACGTTCCGCGCCGTCAGGACCGGCTCGCTCATGCGGTGACTCCCTTGGTCTTGGCGGCCTTGCGCACACGCCGCGCGGCTTCGGGCGCATTGCGCAGCTTCGGATTGATGACCTCGTCGATCGCGAAGTTGATGAGCGACAGGCCGGCACCGAGAATCGCGATCATGAGCCCCGGCGGGACGAACCACCACCAGGCACCGCGTCCGAGGGCCTGCCCCGACTGCGCGTCGTTGAGGATCGATCCCCACGTGATCGAGGAGTTGGGGCCGAGACCGAGGTAGGACAGGCCGGCCTCTCCGAGGATCGCGAAGATGATCGCGAAGAGGAACTGGGCCGTGAGCAGCGGCAGGAGATTCGGCATGATCTCGACCAGGATCACGCGGAACGACCGCTCCCCTGCGACCTTCGACGCATAGACATAGTCACGGGTACGGAGCGATCGTGTCTGGAGCCGGAGCACATATGCCGCCCCGGCCCAGGAGGTGATGCCGAGCACGAACGCGACGAGCTGCCAACTGCGCTGCGGCACGAACGAGGCGATGACCATCACCAGCGGAAGCCCGGGGATCACGATCATCACGTTCGTGAGGAGTGCGAGACCGTCTTCGCGCCAGCCGCCCAGATATCCGGCCAGAACGCCGAAGAACAACGACAGCACGATCGCGATGCCGCCGGCGGTCACACCGATGAGCAGGGACCCCTGAGCGCCGATCGCCAGTTGCGCGAACATGTCGTTGCCGAGCTTGGTGGTGCCGAGCCAGTGTTCCGCGGAGGGCGGCTGGAGCGCAGGGTTCGCCGTGCTGCGCGGGTCCTGCGAGAAGATCGGCGCGATGATCGCGAACAGCACGATGGCCGCGACCAGGATCACGCCGACGATGAACTTCGGCGAAGTGCTGGGAAGGATGCGACGACGCTTGCGCCCCTGCTGCGTGGCGAGCGAGACCGTGCTGGCCGGGGCGGTGACGGGTGGCTCCTGCGTCAGGAGCGGGTTCTTCGTGTCAGACATTCTGGCGAGCCCTCGGGTCGATGAAGCCATAGACGAGGTCCATGATGAAGTTGGCGGCGAGCACCGTCAGGGTGATGACGAGGAACAGTCCCTGCATCAGCGCGTAGTCGTTGTTGGTCACGGCCTGGAACATCAGCTTGCCGATTCCGGGGTAGGTGAACACCTGCTCCATCACGATCGAGCCGGCGACCACGAAACCGAGCGTGATCGAGAAGCCCGCGATCGAGGGGATCGCCGCATTGCGGGCCGCGTAGGTGGTGAGCACGCGACGGGGCCGGAGACCCTTCGCCTCCGCCGTGAGCACGTAGTCCTCGGCGAGCGTGGAGACCATCATGTTGCGCATGCCGAACATCCACCCGCCGACCGAGCTGATCACGATCGTGATAGCGGGCAGGATCGCGTGCGCGACGGCGTCGGTGAAGAACGCCCAGGTCGGCTCGGGGCCGTCCGGGTAGTCGAAGACGTCGTACCCGCCGAAGATCGGGAACCAGCCGAGACCGACCGCGAACACCGAGACGAGGATCAGCGCCAACCAGAAGTACGGGATCGACTGGAGCACAGTCGTGACGGGGATCAGGTGGTCGACCCAGGTGCCTCGCTTCCATCCGGCCCAGGCGCCGAGCACGACGCCGAGGACGAAGGAGATGACGGTCGCGGTGCCGACCAGGACGAGCGTCCAGGGAAGCGCACCGGCGATGAGCTCCGTCACCGGAGTGGGGAACTTGGTGACCGATACTCCGAGATCGCCCTGGAACATGCGTCCCCAGTAGGACAGATACTGCTCCCAGAGAGAGGAATCGTCGCCGCCGAGCAGGAGCTTGATGTTGCGGATGGCGGTCTCGGAGACCTCACCGCCTGCTCGCTGCATCTTGGCGATCATGATGTCGGCCGGGTTCCCCGGCATGAGCCGGGGAAGAAGGAAGTTGATGGAGATCGCGGCCCAGAGCGTGAACGCGTAGAACCCGATTCTTCGTGCATAGAACTTCATGTCACTGTTTTCCTGACTTCCTTCTTCCCCGACTCCTTTACTACTTGACCGGCTGCAGCTGCGTCAGCACGTAGCCTGCCGCGATCGCACCCCAGGACGGCGGGAAGGCGTAGAGGTCTTCCTCGGTCGGCCAGCCCGTGTAGTCCTTCGTGTTGTAGAAGGTCTGCGTCGCGTTGATCACGAGCGGGATGTAGGGCAGGTCACGGACGATCTCGGTCTGAATCGTCGCGTACAGCTCCTTCTTCGTCGCCTCGTCGTTCGTGCTGATCGCCGACTGGATCGCGGTGTCGACGACCGGGTTGCTGTAACGGCTGAAGTTCCAACGGCCTGCCGGGACCTCCGTGCCGACGGGGCTCGTCGACTCGACGGCGGTGCCGCCGAACCAGTCGCGGTAGATCTGGAACGGGTCGGCGACGGACGTGCCGATCACACCACCCATGATCAGCTGGAAGTCGCCACCCTGACGGGAGTCGGAGAACTCCTGCCACTGCACGGTCGATGCCGTGATCTTGATGCCGGCCGCCTCTGCCTGCTCGGCGATCAGCTTCGCGGCGTCGTTGTAGTCGGTCCACCCGTCGACCGAGGTGAGCGTGAGCTCGAGCGGCACGCCACCCTTCTCGTAGATGCCGCTGGAGCCCTTGGTGTAGCCGGCGGCCTCGAGGATCGAACCAGCCTCGGCGGCGTTCGCCTCCTGCGGGCTGACCTCGTTGGCCGGATCGGCGAGCCACTTCTCGTCGCGCGGCAGCAGAGTGAACGCGGGAGAGATGTCGCCCGTCAGCCCGACGAACGCCTTGTCCTTGATGGTGGAGCGGTCGATCGCGACGTTGAGCGCCTGACGCACGGCGACGTCGGTCTGCGGACCGGTGCAGCCGAGGTCGGCGTTCGAGCAGGTGTAGAGAACCGTCGGGTCCTGGGGCGTGTTGATCCAGTCGATCTTGCCGTTGCCGGTCACGTCGTCCGGGTTCGGGATGAACATGCCGGTCCAGTCGAGCTTGCCGGCGGCGAGCAGATCCTGAGCGGTCTGGTTGTTGTCGACCGCGATGTACTGGACCTTCTTGATGCCGAGCTTGTCGGCATCACGGTAGTTCTCGTTGGCCACCAGCGTGTAGGACTCGCTCGTGGTCTTGTCGACGACGTAGGGGCCGGATCCGACGGGGTCCTCGTTCGTGAAGTTGGCGAAGTCCTTGACGTCTTTCCACACGTGCTCGGGGAGGATGTAGCTCGACCCCATCCGCTGGAACTCCGTGGTGTACTGCGCGGACGAGTAGGTCAGGACGGCGGTCGTGTCGTCGGTGGCCTCGGCGGAGACCAGACCGTTGCCTTCGGGGTTGTTGGCCTCGTAGTTGAACGAGAACGCCACGTCCTTGGCCGTGAGCGGCTCGCCGTCGCTCCACTTGAGGTCGGGCTTGATGGTCACGGTGATGACCGTGCCGTCCTCGTTGTACTCGAACGAGTCGCCGATCAGGCCGACCGGCTCGGAGTCCGCGGTCTTGTTGTAGAAGAACAGCGGTTCGTAGATCGGTCCGAGCGCGCCATGAAGCACTGTCGGTGCGAACGGGTTGTAGTTCGCGGCGATCGGGGTCTGGCTGCCGGCCCAGACACGCAGGGCCCGGTCGCCATCGGCGTTGCCGCTGTCGCTGCCGCCACCACAGGCCGTGAGGCCCAGGGCGAGGACGGATGCTCCGGCAATCGCGGTGAGCGCAATCTTGCGCCTTCCGTTACGGATCATTTCTCTTGTTTCCTCTCGGTGCTGCACTGCAGGAGGGATCGCTCCGGATGGAGCAGAACCCCGGAGGTGGGGTTCCTGGGCCCTGGGAGGCAGCCGGTCGGCTCCTCCCGAAGGGGTTTGTTAGGACAGTAACCTAACAAACCCCGCCCCGCCGAACAAGCTTCCCTGCGCCCACGAGATAACGTTTCGGACTCGACGCGAACCGCCGTCATCTGCGCCCACTAAGTGTCCGAATGACACTAAGATCGGTCTCGGAGGTTAAGGTGTCCATGACTCAAACTAGCGACATCCGGGTCGCCGTCTCGACGGTCATCCTGACGTTGCGTCGCACGGACGACGGACGCGCGGTCCTCGCGCTGCCCCTCGTGCGGCGCACCCGCGAGCCGTACGCCGATCAATGGGCTCTCCCCGGCGGCTGGCTCACCCCGACCGAATCGCCCGTCGACGCCTCGGCACGCACCCTGGCCGAGACCACAGGACTCTCCCCCAGCTACCTCGAGCAGCTCTACGCCTTCGGCGCCGTCGACCGCTCCCCCACCCGGGTCGTGTCGATCGTCTACTGGGCGCTGCTGCGACAGGACGATGTGACAGCGCAGAGCGCGGCGCATCGCGCGTCCGGTCACGCCCCCGAGAACGTGGAGTGGTTCGACATCGACGAGCTGCCGCAGCTGGCCTTCGACCACGCGAAGATCATCGAGTACGCGCTGTGGCGTCTGCGCAACAAGGTCGGCTACAGCCGCGTCGCCCAGGGATTCCTTCCTGCGGAGTTCACCCTCGCCGAGCTGCGCGAAGCCTACGAGGCGATTCTCGGCCGCACCCTCGACCCCGCCAATTTCCGGCGTCAGGTGGAGGCCGCGGGCAACCTGCTCCCCACCGACCGGTTCCGCACCGGAAGCCACCGACCTGCACGTCTGTACCGCGACAACACCGACGTAGAGCTGGCCGATCGCGGCCCGCTCGGTCCCGAAGAAACGAGCACCCGATGAGTATCACCTTCGTCCCCGCGCCGGCCGTCCCGCCGCTGGACGCCTCGGTCGACCATGCGATCCAGGCCATCGTCAGCGGCGCGTCGACCGACGCCACATGCACCACCGACCTCGCCGCCGGTCCGTGGGACTTCGACGCGCGACCGGGCTACGGACCCGGCTCTTCCATGGGCGACGTGATCCCGACGGGGGCGCCGCGTCAGGGAGAGCTGCCGACCGAGTACCGCGAGGCGACGGAGGAGGAGCTCGACAGACGGATCCGCGCCGCGAAGGCCACCCTCGGCGACCGCGTCGTGATCCTGGGCCATTTCTACCAGCGCGAGGAGGTCGTGCAGCATGCGGACTACGTCGGCGACTCGTTCCAGCTCGCGACCGCGGCCAAGGGACGGACGGATGCCGAAGCCATCGTGTTCTGCGGCGTGCACTTCATGGCCGAGACCGCCGATCTGCTCTCGCAGCCCGACCAGGCGGTGATCCTGCCCAACCTCGCCGCCGGATGCTCGATGGCGGACATGGCCGACATCGACCAGGTCGAGGACTGCTGGGAACAGCTCGAAGACGTGCTCGGCGACCTCGACGCCGTCGACGCCGACGGCCGCGTGCCGGTGATCCCGGTGACATACATGAACTCCTCGGCGGCGATCAAGGGCTTCGTCGGACGGCACGGCGGGATCGTCTGCACCTCGTCCAACGCTGAGACCGTGCTCGAGTGGGCTTTCGAGCGTGGGCGCCGCGTGCTGTTCTTCCCCGACCAGCACCTGGGTCGGAACACCGCGAAGGCGATGGGCGTGCCGCTCGAGCAGATGCCGATGTGGAACCCACGGCGAGCGCTCGGCGGATCCTCCGCCGCAGAGCTGCTCGACTCGCGCGTGGTCCTGTGGCACGGCTTCTGCTCGGTGCACCGGCGCTTCACCGTCGGCCAGATCGATCAGGCCCGTGCCGAGCACCCCGGCGTGCGCGTGATCGTGCACCCCGAGTGCCCGATGGAGGTCGTCGACGCCGCGGATGAGGCCGGTTCGACCGAGTACATCCGCCGGGCGATCGACACGGCCACCGAGCCGACCACATTCGCGATCGGCACGGAGATCAACCTCGTCCGCCGGCTCGCCGCCCAGTACCCGCAGCACGAGGTCTTCTGCCTCGACCCGGTGGTGTGCCCCTGCTCGACGATGTACCGCATCCACCCCGGATACCTGGCCTGGGTTCTGGAGGAGCTGGTGGCCGGCCGCACGCCGAACCGGATCACCGTCTCCGACGATGTGGCCGACCCCGCGCGTGTGGCGCTGGAGCGGATGCTCGCGGCGAGGCCTCCGGTGGTCGCGGGCGCACGATGAACGTCATCGTCGTCGGGTCGGGCATTGCGGGACTCACCGCGGCGCTTCATGCGCACGAGGCCGGACACGACGTGACGATCGTCACCAAGCGCGACCTCGGAGACGGCTGCACCGGGCTCGCTCAGGGTGGCGTCGCCGGGATCTACGGTCCGGACGACTCCGCCGCACTGCACGCCGCCGACACCCGAGACGCCGGTGCCGGGCTGTCGGACCGGGACGCCGTGCAGGTGCTGGTCACGGACGGAGCGGCACGGATCGCCGAGCTGATCGCACGCGGTGTCGGCTTCGATCGTGCGGTGGACGGCACTCTGCTGCTCGGGCGTGAGGCGGCCCACCGCCACGCCCGCATCGTGCACGCGGGAGGTGACGCCACGGGCGCGGCGATCTCCGCGGCGCTCGTCGCGTCCGTGCGGCGGACGGACATCCCCCTCGTCGAACATGCCTTCCTGGTCGACCTGCTGAGGCAGGAAGGCGCCGTGCGCGGAATCCGGATCCTCCTCGACGGTGAGGTCTCCGAGATCCCCGCCGATGCCGTCATCCTCGCCACCGGCGGCGCCGGCCACCTCTACGCGCACACGACGAACGCCGCGGGGACGACCGGAGACGGCATCGCCGCCGCGATACGGGCGGGCGCTGCGGTCGCCGACCTGGAGTTCGTCCAGTTCCATCCGACAATCCTGGCGAAGGGCCCCGCGTTCCTCATCTCCGAGGCGGTGCGCGGCGAGGGCGCGACCCTGATCGACGACGACGCCCGCCGGTTCGTGTTCGACAGCCACCCCGACGGCGAGCTCGCACCGCGCGACGTGGTGGCGCGAGCGATCGCACGCCGCGCCACGGCTCAGGCCGCCCCGGTCAGGCTCGACGCCACGATGCTCGGTGCCGAGACCCTCGCGCGGAGGTTCCCCACGATCGATCGGGTGACCAGAGAACGCGGCTTCGACTGGGCCCGCGAACCGATCCCCGTGACGCCGGCCGCGCACTACCTGATGGGTGGCGTGGTCACCGACCTCGACGGCCGCACCACCGTGCCCGGCCTCTTCGCCGCGGGAGAGGTGGCACGCACCGGGGTGCACGGGGCAAATCGTCTGGCGTCGAACTCGCTGCTCGAAGGCGCGGTGTTCGGGGCCCGTGCGGCGGCGGCGTTGACGAGACCCTGGGCGGATGTCGCGCACGGCTCCCCTCAGGCCCGCCCCCGTGCGGAAGGGAGCCGCGGTGCGATCGCCCCCGCGTTCAGCCGCGCCTCGCTGCAGCGGCTGATGTGGGAAGACGTCGGACTGCTGCGGAACAGAGACGGTCTCTCCCGCGCGCTCGACGTCCTGCAGACCTGGACCGCGGAGAGCTCGGCGCCGACGACCGTGTCGGCGCGCGAAGACGCGAATCTGCTGCTGCTCGCGCAGGCGACGGCCACCGCAGCGCTCGCCCGCACGGTATCCGTCGGCGCCCACCATCGTGTCGATGCGCCCGAACCCGCCGCCGATGCCTCTTCTCGCCTCCCCTCATCGATCCTGGAGCCCGTCTGATGCTGACCACCGCCACCATGAACCGCGTCGTCGGCGCGGCCCTCGAAGAAGACGCGCCCTGGGGGGACGTCACCAGTACCACGCTGCTGCCAGCGGATGCCACCGCGACCGCCGATCTCGTCGCCCGGGAACCCGGAGTCTTCAGTGGTGGAGAGGTCTTCGCCGCCGCGTTCCGGCTCACCGATGCGACTCTCGACATCGACCTGCACGTCGGTGACGGCGACGAGTTCGCCGCGGGCGACGTGCTCGCCTCGGTCTCGGGGTCGGCCCGCAGTGTGCTCACCGCAGAGCGCGTCGGCCTGAACTTCACGCAGCGGATGAGCGGTATCGCCACCCTCACCGCCGCGTACGTCGCCGCGATCGAGGACACTGGTGCTCGCATCGCCGACACCCGCAAGACCACGCCGGGACTGCGGGCGTTCGAACGGCATGCGGTCGAATCGGGCGGCGGACACAACCACCGGTACTCGCTGTCGGATGCCGTGATGGCGAAGGACAACCACCTGGCCGTGCTCACGCGTTCGGGGCTCGACCTCGCGACGGCGCTCCGCGAGGCGCTGTCCCGCCTCCCGCACACGACCCACGTCGTCGTCGAGGTCGACCGGCTCGACCAGATCCCCGCCGTCCTCGACGGCGGTGCCCACACCGTGCTGCTCGACAACTTCTCGCTCGACGACCTGCGCGCGGGGGTGGCCCTCATCTCCGGCCGTGCCACGGTCGAGGCCTCGGGAGGCGTGAACCTCGACACGGTCGGCGACATCGCCCGCACCGGAGTGGACGTGATCTCGGTGGGGGCGCTGACACACTCCGCGCGCGCCCTCGATCTGGGCCTGGATCTGCGGATCGACTGACCGCGATGTCGCCCTCGGACCTGCCCCGCACCGGCATGCTCTACCTCGATCACGCCGCGACCTCCCCGGTACGACCGGAGGTGCTCGAAGCGATGCGGCCGTTCCTCTCCGGCGTGTTCGGAAACCCGTCGAGCCATCACACGGCCGGCGAGGCCGCGGCGGGCGCGCTCGACGATGCCCGTGCACGGGTGGCGCGCGTGCTGGGGATGCGGACGGGCGACGTCGTGTTCACCGCCGGCGGCACCGAAGCGAACAACCTCGCGGTGAAGGGCATCATGCTCGCGGCTCTCGAGACGGGGCGGCGGCATCTGGTGACCTCGCCGATCGAGCACGAGTCGATCCTCGGATCCGCCGACTATCTACGACGCTTCCACGCCATCGAGGTCTCCCTCCTGCCCGTGGACTCGCGCGGACGGATCGACCCGGATGACCTGGCTGCGGCGATCAGGGACGACTCCGCTCTGATCTCGATCGGCCACGCCAACAACGAGATCGGCACCGTCCAGGATGTGTCGGCGCTCGCCGCCGTCGCCCGTGCCGCCCGCGTCCCCCTGCATCTGGATGCCGTGCAGTCGGCGGGATGGCTCCCTCTGCATGACCTCGGCGCAGACGCGGTGTCGATCGCCGGGCACAAGCTCGGGGCGCCCAAAGGCATCGGCGCCCTGGCCGTCCGTGGGCGCGTGCCGGTGGAGCCGCTGCTGCACGGCGGCGGCCAGGAGCGCGGGAGACGCTCCGGCACCGAGAACGTCGCGGGCGCCGTCGCACTCGCGACGGCGCTGGAACTCGCCGAGACGGAACGCGAGACGGTTGCGGCGCAGGTCGGCTCGGCGACCGCGCGGTTCATCGCCCGGGTGCTCACGAGCATCCCCGAAGCCACGCTCACCGGGGATTCCCGAGGCCGTCTGCCCGGAACGGCGAGCTTCACGTTCGCCGGCACCAGCGGGGAGTCGATTCTGCTCGAGCTGGAGCGCCGCGGGGTCATCTCGTCGAGCGGATCGGCATGCGCGGCGGGCAGCGACGAGCCGTCGCACGTGCTCCTCGCCTGCGGTGTGACCCCCGAAGTGGCGCAGACCGCCGTACGTTTCACGTTCGATCGCGCGGCTCTATCCTTGGATGCTCCCGAACGGCTGGCTGTGCTCGTCGCCGAGTCGGTACGCGCGGCCCACGGCTGAGCCACGGTCATAGACTCAGCAGGTGACTGCCTCCGCCCCGATCGTGACGCTGATCGTCCCCGGACGCGACATCGCGGCCTTCGCCCCCGCCGCTCTCGACTCGCTGCGCGCGCAGACCGAGTCACGATGGCGGGCGATCCTCGTCGACGACGGCTCGACGGATGACACAGGAGCGATCTTCGACGCCGCCGCAGCCGAAGACCCCCGCTTCACGACGATCCGCCACGGGGCCTCCCGCGGTCTCGGCGCCGCGCGCAATGTCGGTCTGGAGCTCGTCGACACCCCGTACCTCGGTTTCCTCGACGGCGACGACGAACTGCTGCCGAACGCCCTCGCCCGCATGACGGAGACACTGGGCCGGACCGGAAGCGACTTCGTCGCCGGCGCCTACGTACGCTCGCGGGTCCGCGGTGACGGCTACGTCGCCGGCCGCGTGCAGCCCTGGGTCGCCGCGGCCACGTCTCCGGAGCAGCTCGGCACGACCCTCGCCGCGCACCCCCTGGCTGTCTCGAACATCGTCGCCTGGTCGAAGGTGAGCCGCACCTCGTTCTGGCACGACCTGCGCTTCCCCGAGGGGGTCGCCTACGAAGACCAGGTGGTCGCGCAGCTCATGTACACCCGGGCACGCGCGTTCGATGTGATCCCCGATGTGGTCGTGCGCTGGCGGCTCCGCGCCGATGGCACCTCGATCACTCAGGGCAAGGCACAGCTGCCGGTGCTGCGCGACTACCTCGCGGCCCTCCGCGGCGGCCTCCACGTGCTGCACGAGGCCGGTGCCCGCGCCTCGGTGATCGCTCGCATCGAACTCATCCTCGCGATGGACGTCGCCTCGCTCCTCGAGATCGCCGAGAGCCATGCCGACCCGACCTACGCCGCCGAGGTCGACGCCTTCATCTCGGAGCTGCGGGCCCTCCCCGAGTTCGCCGACGCCGCGCCCGACCCCGCCATCGCCGCCGCGCTCGCGTGGTGACCCCCACCCTCCGAACCCCTGACGGTGAACACATGAACGACTACCTCTCCTCCCTGTTCTCACTCGACGGTCGCACCGCCGTCGTCACCGGCGGCAGCTCCGGGATCGGCCGGGGCATCGCCACCGCACTCGCTCGCGCCGGAGCGTCGACGGTCATCGTCGCGCGCGGTGAGGATCGCATCCGCGAGACGGTCGACGAGCTGCGCGCGCTCGGATGCCGCGCCCACGGCGTGATCGGCGACCTCAGCACGAGGGACGGGATCCACGCCGTCGGCGAAGCAGCGACCGCACCGTTCGGCGCGCCCGACATTCTCGTCAACTCCGCCGGCATCAACATCCGCCCGCCGTTCGCGGAGATCACCGAAGACGACTGGGACGCGACGATGACGGTCAACGCCCTCGCGCCGTTCCTGCTCGGTCAGCGCTATGCGCAGGGCATGGCCGCACGCGGATACGGTCGACTCATTCACATCAGTTCCCAGCAGGCCCACCGCGCCTTCGTGGGCAGCGGCATCTACGGCGCGTCGAAAGGCGCGGTGGAATCGCTCATGCGCTCCGAGGCCGAGGCCTGGGGTGGAACCGGCGTCACCAGCAACACGCTCGTCCCCGGCTTCGTGCTCACCCCTCTGAACGCCCGGTTGCAGCAGGACCCGGAGAAGGTCGCGGAGCTCGCCGCGCGCACGATGATCGGGCGCAACGGTCTGCCGAGCGACTTCGCGGGAGCCGCGGTGTTCCTTGCCGGAGCCGGCTCGGCCTACGTCACCGGCCAGTCGCTGTTCGTCGACGGCGGCCTCTCGGTGCACTGACGCGCGGTGGCACGACGCCTCCTCAGAGTGCAGTACTCATGGCTCAGGGCTCAGGGCTCAGGGCTCAGGCGGGTAGACCCGTTCGTCCGGTCGAGGCTCGGCGAGCAGCGGCACCGCAGCGGTGATGGTCGCGACCGCATCCGCCCCCACGGAATCGGCGGGCGCCTTGTCCGCGCGGCGATCGGCGAGGGGTGCCACGGCGCCCCCGGTCACTTCCTCCTCGACGGCGGCCTCGGTCTCGAGCACGCGCGACGCCGCTACCTGCTCGGCCGCGAGCTCGGCATACAGACCGCCGCGGGCGAGCAGTTCGACGTGCGAACCCGACTCGACGATGCGCCCGGCCTCCAGAACGTGGATCACGTCCGCGCCCATCACCGTCGAGAGCCGGTGGGCGATGGAGAGGGTCGTGCGCCCCTTCGCGGCCTCGTCGAGCGCCTCCTGCACCACGCGCTCCGAGACCGTGTCGAGTGCCGAGGTCGCCTCGTCGAGGAGCAGCACCGGAGGGTCTTTCAGCAGCACCCTGGCGATCGCGATGCGCTGTTTCTCGCCACCGGAGAGCCGGTAGCCGCGCTCCCCCACCACGGTGTCGTAGCCCTGCTCGAAGCCGGCGATGATGTGGTGGATGTTCGCGGCGGTGCAGGCGGCGATCAGTTCTTCCTCGGTCGCATCGGGCTTGGCGTAGCGCAGGTTCTCACGGATCGTGGCATGGAAGAGGTACGTCTCCTGCGACACGATGCCGACGTTGTCGATGATCGACTCCTGCGTGAGCGCGCGCACGTCGGCACCGGCGAACATCACGGCTCCTCCCTTCGCCTCGTACAGGCGAGGAGCCAGATACAGGATCGTGGTCTTGCCGGCGCCCGATGGGCCCACGAACGCGACGTGCTGGCCGGGTTCCGCCACGAAGGACACTCCGTCGAGCGTCGGACGGGCGTCGGAGGACGCGTCCGGGTAGCGGAACACCACCTCGGCGAACTCCAGGCGTCCTCGCGGCCCGGGTGCGTCGTCGACCGTGATCGCGTCGGGCGCATCCTGGATCTCCGGGACGAGGTCGAGGTATTCGAAGATGCGCGCGAACAGCGCCGACGACGTCTGCAGATCGAGCGACACCCGCATCAGACCCATCAACGGCATGAGCAGCCGCGCCTGCACCGTGGTGAACGCGACGACGGTTCCTGCGGTGATCGCCCCGGTGCCGCCGGCGATCAGGTATCCGGAGACGAGATAGATCACGGCAGGAACGCTGGCCATCAGCACCTGCACGACGGCGAAGAAACCCTGGCCGCTCATCGCCCGGCGCACCTGGAGGACCACCTGGTTGCGGTTCTCCGCCTGGTAGCGCTCCGACTCGGTGCGCTGGCGGTTGAAGGCCTTCGACAGCAGCATGCCCGAGACGCTCAGCGTCTCCTGCGTGATCGAGGTGAGCTCGGACAGCGATTCCTGCGTCTCTCCCGCGATACGTGCCCGCACCTGGCCCACCTTGCGCTGGACGAAGATCAGGAACGGCATCATGATCACGGCGATGAGCGTGAGACGCCAGTCGATCAGGATCATCGCGACGAGCGAGGCGATCACCGTGACGACGTTGCCCAGGATGCTGGTGACGGTGTTCGTCAGCACGCCGGAGACGCCGCCCACGTCGTTCTGCAGGCGTGACTGGATGACGCCCGTCTTGGTGCGGGTGAAGAAGCCGAGTTCCATCGCCTGCAGGTGCTCGAACAGCTTCACACGCAGGTCGCCGGTGACGCTGTTGCCGACCGTTGCCGTGAGCCAGGTCTGGGCCACTCCGAGAGCGGCGGAGAGCAGGAAGAGACCGATCATGGCGGCGACGAGCCAGGCCAGCAGTTCGAGGTGCGGCCCTCCCCCGGCGACGGGGAAGAGTGCATCGTCGAAGATCCGTTGCACGATCAGCGGCGGCACGACGGCTATCGCGGCGCCGACCACCACCAGGATGCCGGTGGAGAAGATGCGCCAGCGATACGCGCGGAACAGCGAGACGACCCGCGCACCGAGGCCGTTGATCCGGGGGGCCTCGGCATTCAGCTTCCGCTGCGCGCTCTCGTCGACCCCGCGGAAGCCACCACCCCGCGGGCCACCGCCCATGCCGCCGCCCATGCTCATGGCGCCAGCGTACTCACGTGCGGGGACACCGAGGCCCGCGCCTCCGCCGTCGGCGGATATCTGTGAATTCGGAATGAAATGTCCGCGGCTGCCGTTACGCTGAGTGACTCTTGCGAACTCTCGCGATACTCCGTTTCTTCTTCGCCCTGGAGGCCGCCCATGTCTGCCGTCGATACCGGCTCCATCTCGACGACCCCCGCAGCGGCAGGGGGCGAGATCTCCCGCAAGGACATGCGGGTGATCTGGCTGCTACTGGTCGCCGCCTTCGTCGCCATCCTCAACGAGACCACGATGGGGATCGCGATCCCTCATCTGAACACCGACCTGGGCATTCCGCCCGAGCTCGGCCAGTGGCTCACGAGCGCCTTCATGCTCACCATGGCCGTGGTCATCCCGACCACCGGGTTCATCCTGCAGCGGTTCACGACGCGTCAGGTCTTCATCGCCGCGATGATCGCGTTCTCGCTCGGCACGCTCGTGGCGCTCGTCGCCCCCGGCTTCGCCGTGCTGCTCGTCGGCCGTGTGATCCAGGCGGCCGGTACCGGCATCATGATGCCGCTGCTCATGACGACGATCATGAACGTCGTGCCGCCGCAGTCCCGCGGTCGCATGATGGGCCGTGTCGGCCTCGTGATCTCGCTCGCTCCCGCCATCGGCCCGACCCTCGCGGGTGCGGTGCTCGAACTCGCCAGCTGGCGCGCGCTCTTCGGAATCATCCTCCCGATCTCCCTCATCGCCCTGTTCATGGGCGTCAAGTGGATGACGAACCTGGGTGAGACCCGCGCCGTGCCGCTCGACGTGCTGTCGATCCCGCTCGCGGCGCTCGGCTTCGGCGGCATCGTGTTCGGACTCAGCCAGTTCGGCGGCGAGGGCGGATCGGGAGAGACCGCCGGCATCATCTCGCTGGTGGTCGGCGCGGTGTCGCTCGGCCTGTTCGTCTGGCGTCAGCTCGTGTTGCAGCGCGTCGACGACGCGCTGCTCGATCTGCGCGTGTTCCGCTCCAGCAACTTCACGCTGTCGGTGATCATCATGTCGATCCTGGCGCTGTCGATGTTCGGCACGCTGACGCTGCTTCCGCAGTATCTGCAGAACGTCGCCGGTCTCAACCCGCTGCAGTCCGGCCTGATCCTGCTTCCGGGCTCGCTGCTCATGGGGCTGCTCGGGCCCGTCATGGGCCGTGTCTACGATGCGCGCGGCACGCGTCCGCTGCTCATCCCCGGCACGATCCTGGTCTCGGCGTCGCTCTTCTTCTACTCGACGGTGGGCGAGCACACCGTGTGGTGGGTTCTCATCATCGTGCAGGCGGCGATGTCGGTCGGCCTGGCGATGTCTTTCACGCCGCTGTTCTCCGCCTCGCTCGGGTCGCTCCAGCGATCGCTGTACTCGCACGGTTCTGCGGTGCTGAACACGCTGCAGCAGGTCGGCGGCGCGGCCGGTGTCGCGCTGCTGCTGGTGACGTACTCTTCGATCCTGCACGCGGGCGAGCAGGAGGGGCTGTCGACCGCGGTCGCCGGCGCTCCCGGCGCCCGCATGGCGTTCCTCATCGCGGCGATCATCTCGCTCGCGGCGGTGGCGCTCAGCCCGTTCGTCCGCAAGCCCGCGGACGATGCCGGCGAGGGTTTCCACGGCGGTCACTGACCCTCCGTAGACGGCCTGCGATGGCGTCTGCCGCTTACTCGCTCTTCGGGGCGGGGAACTGGCAGACGCCATTGCTGCAATAGCCGACAGCATCGCCCTCGAGCAGATTCAGAGAGTCCAGGAGCGGCTGCAGCCCGACGGGCGCTTCCTGCTGCACGGAGTCCTGCTGCGTTTTCTTCATCCCTCGATCGTACGCCCGCCCGGAGGCGGTGGCGCCGAACCTGCCCGGTGGGCGTCGACAGCGGGCGGACAGCTGTTCTCCCCTACGGTTGATCCATGGTCACACGACTCCTCGCCCGCATCTTCTGGGCGTTCAGCAGATGGACGCTCGTGAGCGAGGCCGCGCCGACGCGCCCGACCGTGCTCGTGGGCGCGCCCCACACGTCGAACTGGGATTTCGTCCTGATGCTCGCCATCGCCTGGAAGCTCGATATCGACGTGCACTGGCTGGGGAAGAAGAGCCTCTTCCACGGCTGGCGAGGGCCGGTCATGCGTCGCCTCGGTGGGATCCCCGTCGACCGCGCCGATCCGGCACGCGTGGTGAGAGACGTCGTGAGCCAGGTCCACGACGGCACGGTCTTCGGCCTGGTTGTCACTCCGGATGGCACCCGCGGCGGCAACGAGTACTGGAAATCGGGCTTCTACCGGATCGCCCGAGAGACAGGCATGCCGGTGACGCTCGGGTTCGTCGATCGGACGACCATGACCACGGGACTCGGGCCGACGATCGACCTGACCGGCGATGTCGCGTCGGACATGGACCGGATCCGCGCGTTCTACGCCGACAAGGCCGGCGTGCGCCCGGAACGACGCACCGAACCGCGGCTGCGTGAAGAGGATGCGGCTACGACCGAGACCGACGACGCGTAAGCAGCCGAGCCGTGCACGCAGGAGGTCATTCCTCGTGCTCGGCGTGCGAGCGGGCGTACTCGAGGTCGTCGTCGCTCAGGGACTCCACCATCCCGACCACGGCGCCGGTGATGACGCGGATCTCCTCGCGCACCTCCTCTTCCAGGTGCGGGGTCTTGCTGTCGAGCACCGCCCGGCGCCCGTCTTCCGAGAGTTCGGACCACCAGTCGCGGATCGGCGGGAGCGTCATCGTGCCTTCTTTCGTTCTGCAGGTGCACGCGTCTGGACAGCACCGGAGTGCGGAATCCACACTGAGACCATGACATCAGAACCATCTGGTCGTGGGGACGGTCTCGACGACCGTGCCGACGGACGCGACGAGACCGCGAATGAACGCGCGGATCGCAACTGGGACGAGCTGTTGCAGGAGTTGCGCGTCATGCAGACCGGTACGCAGATCCTCACCGGATTCCTCCTCGCCGTCGCCTTCCAGCCGCGTTTCACCGACATGGACGAGCTCCAGCGAGATCTGTACGTCGTCCTCGTCGCTCTCGCTGCGGTGGCGACCATCCTCGCACTCGCGCCGGTGGGGATGCATCGTGCATTGTTCGGCCGCCGTCGCAAGCCCGACCTCGTCCGCATCGCCGCCCGGATCGTCCGTATCGACCTGGTCGTCATCGGTGCCCTGACCATCGGCGTGACGACCCTGATCGTCGATTTCACGGTGGACCGTACGGCGGGGATCATCGCTCTCGTCGCAGCGGTCGTGCTGGTGGTATCCCTGTGGGTGGGGCTGCCCCGCGTCATGCGGGGCCGTCCTCTCGTCCGCGGAGCCGCCGACGAGTGACGGCGACTCCGCGGACGCGAGAGGGCTCAGCGACCCGCCGGACTCCGGTTCTCCGCACTGACCATCCACGCGAACTGCTCGAGCCGCTCGATGATGGCGTGCAGGAGGTCGGCCGAGGTCGGGTCCTCTTCGTCGACGGCGTCGTGCACGTCGCGCACCGTTCCCACCGCGGCCTCGAGGCGCTCGGTGATCAGGTCGATGGTCTCCGTCGTCGACACCTCCCCCGCAGGGAACTCGGGAAGCGACGTCGTCTTCGCGATGGTCGCGCTGCGCCCGTCGGGCACGGCGTGCAGTGCGCGCATGCGCTCCGCGATCGTGTCGCTGAAGGCCCGTGCATCGTCGATGATCTCGTCGAGCTGACGATGCGTGTCGCGGAAGTTGCGTCCGACGACGTTCCAGTGCGCCTGCTTCCCTTGGATCGCGAGATCAAGCAGGTCGACGAGCACCGCCTGCAGGTTGTTCGCGAGCGTCGTCGAGGCGGTGAACCCCTTCTCCGCGTTCTGCTGCCTGGTCGTCTTCGCCGCGCCCTTCGTCGAGCCGCCGGTCTTCGTGGTCTTGCTTTCAGCCATGGTGGGACCTCCTGCCGGTGACGCTAGCCGGGGCGGCGACGCGCGGCGAGGGGGTTGACACCGTGGGGAGGCGACCCGGAATGTGGCTCGGGTGAATGACGCAGACAACGTGAAAGCAGACTCCGTGAACGAAGACTCCGTGAACGAAGATCCGAGCAGAAACCGGCCGGAGATCGTGATCTCCCCGATCGGCGACGAGGATGCCGGCGAGGTGCTGACCGTGCAGCGCGCCGCCTTCGTCTCGGAGGCTGCGATCTACGGGAGCGTCGACATGCCTCCGCTGACCCAGACTCTCTCCGAGCTGGAGGCGGAGCTGCGGTCCGAGTCCGGGCTGACGGCGCGCATCGACGGGCGCCTCGTCGGTGCCATCCGCTACGTCGAGAAGGACGGTCTGCTCCTGATCGGCAGGATCGCGATCGCCCCCGATATGCAGGGCGAGGGAATCGGGAGGCTGCTGCTCGAGAGCGCCGAGAAGGCGTCGGGCGCAGACGTCGCCGAGCTGTTCACCGGAAGCCTGAGCGAGGCGAACATCCGCCTGTACGAGTCGTGCGGCTATGAGGAGCATGAGCGGGTGCCCGACGGCGAAGGCACCGCGCAGGTGTTTCTGCGCAAGAACCTGCGAGCAGGGTAAGAGCCTCCTCCGAATCCGCACAAGGGGGTTGAGACGATCTCCGAGGTCCGGCATCGTGGCCCGGACATGCCGCGACCGTGGCATGCCCCAACCGGAAGGAGAGTCTCGTGCTCACCCTCACCGACAACGCCTCCGCCATCGTGACGACCCTTGTCAGCCGTCAGACCGACGCACCGGATGCCGGGCTCCGCATCCACTCCACCGAGGCCCAGGGCCCCGAGGGCGGTGCACGCCTCGCCGTGCTCGTCGCCGCGGACCCTGAGCCGCAGGACCAGGTCGTGGAGGTCGCCGGCACCCGGCTGTTCCTCGATGAGTCGGCGGCCGCTGCACTCGACGACAAGATCCTCGATGCCGGCGTCGACGACGAAGGCTCCGTGTCCTTCGCCGTCACCCCTCAGGTCGCCTGACCGAAGGATTCCGGATGCCGCGGCCGATGGGGTCGCGGCATCCGTCTGTCTGCACCGCGTAACCTGGAAGAAGCTCGCACACCCGTGCGAACACTGGAAAGGCCACCGTGAAGATCTCCCTGCTCCGCCGCTTCGTCGTCCTCGCGGAGGAACTGCATTTCCCGCGTGCGGCGGAGAAGCTCGGCATCCCGCTGGCTTCCCTCTACACGTCGATCGACAAGCTCGAAGCCGAGGTCGGTCATCCGATCGTCCATCGCGAGGGCCCGACCCGGCTCACCCCTGTCGGCGAACTCCTCCTCGTCGAAGCGAAGGCAGAGGTCGCCGCGGCTCCGGAGCCGGTGCGCAATGCGCCCGCCCCGGCCGGAGGAAAGGCCAAAGCATCGAAGGGCAAGGGCCGCACGCCCGCGGTGAAGGGGCAGCCGAAGCCCTACAAGAAGCGTCAGGGTCGGTAGCGGGTCACGTCGCTCGGCGAGGGCCTCTGGGCGAGGTGCTCAGTCCCAGTCGAGGTACTCCTCGATGACCACGGCGGTCTCGATCGGGTGCGTCATCGGGAACATGTGATCGGCCCCGTCGATGCTCTTCACGCTCGCACGCTCCGGCGCCGTCGACTGCAGCTGCTCACCGTTGGCGAACGGAGCGTCGATGTCCTTCGTGCCCTGGATGATCAGGATCGGCATCACCGGCGCGAGCGGAATGTCATTCTCTTCGACAGCAAGCAGGGCCAGGCCGTTCACGCGATCGGCGTGGGCCAGAGCGAAGGCCCGTGCGACGGTACCGCCGAAGCCATGGCCGCCGATCCAGGTGTCGCCCAGACCGACGTGATCGATCACGGCGAGTACGTCTTCGACCCGATCCTCCAGCGAGACCTCTTCATGCTTGACCTCGGCGCGATGACCGATGCGCAGCACGTGGAAGCCCGCCTCCTCGGCGAGGTAGTGCGCGACGACGCCGAGAACATCAGCCGCCAGATCGCGCTCCTGGATCAGGACGAGCTTGACGGGACCGTCGCCCTCGTCGACGAAGGGGATCGCGCGGCCGTCGGGCTCGAAGATCTGGGTGTCGGTCATCGGCGTCAATCTCCTCGTGCCGTCAGGGTCAGGAACTCCGGCGTAACGTCCACGGTGGACGCCAGCGACCGAACCGCGGCCGAAGCCGCCATGTTCCAGCGTATCCCGACCCGGCGGTCAGCAAGACGTTCCGGCAGCGGCGTCGTCGAGACGCGACTCCGAGACTTCGACTCCCGAATCTCGCGGAGAGCGGCGGCGCCCCGCGAGAAAGGCGAGTCCACCAGCTAGGAGGCACAGCCCGTTCAGCAGGCATGCGGTGATCACCAGAGGCGCCAACGTTCCCTCGTAGCGAGCCCACAGCACGAGAGGCGAGATGATCGAGACGCCGGCGAGCGCGAGCGCCGCCCGGCGAGAGAAAGGGAGGATACCGCGCTTCACGAATAGGCGGATACTGAGCACGAACATCACCAGGACGATGACTGCTGCGCACCCGATCACCGCGATGGCCGATATCTCTCGGGGAACCGGTCCGCGCTTCGCTATTCCGAAGCTCGCAATGAGCATGATGACGGAGGCGACCGGCAGAGACCACTCCGCGAACTCGATGACTGGATCGCCGCGCCGGATGGGCGGTCGGTGGATGGCCCGCCACCGTCGCCGGGACATTGCCGCTTCGACGTCTGCACCGTCTACCGAGGCCGGACGGTCCTCAGACCCGCGATGTCGTGGCATGGCTCAGCGCGAAGTCAGATGCTCGCGCCGCGGCTTCTCCCCCGCGACGACCGAGAGTGCCGAGTAGTAACGCCTGCCGACCTCCACCGCCGTGATCGCACGCAATTTGTAGCCGAGGGGTGCGGGGTGCCACGTGCCGTCGGGGCGAACCTCGTGGAGATACACGTACCGACCGGTGATCGTGTCCAGGGTCCCGATCCACGTCGCGCGACGTTCCGTCTCCTTCTGGATGCCCAGTAGATTGTCGCTGCCACCCAGTTCTCTGATCAGACCCGCTGTCGTCTCGAGGTCGACCTCAGGCGTGTACGTAGGTGGCCACTCGGGGAGCGTCTTGGCGAACGCCGCTGCCACGGACTCGTCGTCGGTGATCCGCTGCGCATCCTGCACCCGGAAGGCGATCAGGCCGTCGAAGTATCCGCCGTCGACCGTCTGCGCCATCAACGCCCACTTCGCTCCCACGCGCAGCACGAAGCCTTCGAGATGGTCGGCATACTTCGGCTTCCGCTCCACTCTCACGAGCGTCGTGGCAGTCATCGCCCGGAGCAGACGTGCCCGTGCCTTCTTGGGCTTCATGATCGGCCTCTGATCAGCGACCGATGGGCTGGCCGCTCAGAGCCGAGAAGAACAGCGTGGCCCAGAGGATGAAGAACAACACGAAGAACACGGTGCCGATCGCTCCGATCACCAGCGCCCACCGGGCGAGACCGGCTCCGGACTCGGTGTTGCCCGGGGTCCGCAGCTGCCGCAGAGCGAAAACTCCGAGGATGACGCCCGCGACAGGCATGACGAATGCGGCGATGAAGCCGATGAGCGCCAGCATGTTCGTGCGCGGCGCTGTGGTGGGCGAGGTCATGAAGGCCTTCTGATCGTAGACGTCACCCCGAGCGCTGGTGGCTCATGGCGAGGAGCTCCACGACGTCGCCGTCCGGCATCCTGAGCGATATTCTGGCGGGTTCCCACGGTCGTCCGCAACATCGGGCGTCCACACCGTCATACCTCGACGACCTGCCCCGCCTCCACCCGCCACTGCCGGTCGGTCTGCACGGTCGCGAGCATCCGACGGTCGTGGGTGACCAGCAGCAGGGTGCCCTCGTAGGACTCGAGCGCCTGCTCGAGCTGCTCGATCGCGGGCAGGTCGAGGTGGTTCGTCGGCTCGTCGAGCACGAGCAGGTTGACGCCGCGCGCCTGCAGCAGGGCCAGTCCTGCGCGCGTGCGCTCCCCCGGTGACAGTTCGTCGACAGCGCGCATCACGTGATCGGCCTTGAGCCCGAACTTCGCGAGGAGGGTACGGACTTCGCCGGATGCCATCTCCGGCACGAGCTGCTCGAAGGCGACGGCGAGGGGCTGCGTGCCGACGAGCAGTGCGCGGGCCTGGTCGATCTCGCCGATCTGCACACTCGCACCGAGACTCGCCGTGCCCTCGTCCGGAAGCTGCCGCCCGAGCAGCCCGCGCAGCAGCGTCGACTTCCCCGCGCCATTGGGTCCGGTGATGCCGATCCGCTCCCCCACGTTCACCTGGAGCGACACGGGTCCGAGCTGGAAGCTCCCCTGCCGGAACACGGCCGAGCTCAGCGTCGACACGACCGAGCTGGAGCGCGGTGCCGAGCCGATGGTGAACTCGAGCTGCCACTCCTTGCGCGGCTCCTCGACCTCTTCGAGCCGGGCGATCCTGCTCTCCATCTGACGCACCTTCTGCGCCTGCTTCTCACTCGACTCGGCCGACGCCTTGCGTTTGATCTTGTCGTTGTCCGGAGCCTTCTTCATCGCGTTGCGCACACCCTGGCTCGACCACTCGCGCTGGGTCCGGGCACGAGCGACGAGGTCGGCCTTCTTGTCTGCGAACTCGTCGTACTTCTCACGCTGGTGCCGCCGGACCGTGGCCCGCTCCTCCAGGTACGCGTCGTAGCCACCGCCGAACACCCGGTTGCTGTTCTGCGCGAGATCGAGTTCCAGCACACGGGTCACGCAGCGCGCGAGGAACTCGCGGTCGTGGCTGACCACGACGACACCGCCGCGGAGTCCGCGCACGAAGGCCTCCAGCCGCTCGATCCCGTCGAGGTCGAGGTCGTTGGTCGGCTCATCCAGCAGCGCGATGTCGAAGCGCGAGAGCAGCAGCGCGGCGAGCCCCACGCGGGCGGCCTGTCCGCCCGACAGCGAGGTCATCATCGCTGCGGCCAGGTCGTCGCCCAGGTCGAGTCCGAGGTCGGCGAGCACCACCGGAAGTCGCTCGTCGAGGTCGGCGGCACCGCTCGCGAGCCAGCGGTCCAGCGCGACGGAGTAGGTGTCGGCAGGATCGGTGCCAGGAGCGGCGAGAGACGGGTCCCCCAGGGCCGCTGCGGCAGCATCCATGGCTTCGGTCGCGGCCGCGCAACCGGTACGACGGCCGATGTAGTCGATGACGCTCTCCCCGACGATGCGTTCGTGCTCCTGCGGCAGCCAGCCGACGAAGGCATCCGCCGGTGAGAGCCGGATCGTGCCGGCCTGGGGCTCGTCGACACCGGCCAGCAGCTTCAGAAGGGTCGACTTCCCCGCCCCGTTCGCCCCGACGAGGCCGACGACGTCACCCGCGGTGACGGTCAGGTCGAGGGAATCGAACAGGGTGCGGTGGCCATACCCGCCGGCCAGCCCTTGGGCCACGAGTGTTGCGGTCATCCGTCAATCCTGTCACCCGTGCGGGTGGGCCGCGGACGCGGGTTCTCCGCGAGCGCCGATACGAGATCTCTCGAGTCGGCGGGTCAGCACGAGCGCGATCGTCAGCGGCACGGCCGCGAGGACGCCGAAGGAGATGTCGATGAGCTGCCAGCCGAATGGAAGACCCCTGATCGCCCCGGCGATGAGTGCCAGCGGAACGATGCCCGCGCACATGATCAGACCCCAGATGGTCACCCAGACGTTGCGGACCGGATCGATGAGCGGCCCGACGAGAGCGACCGCGATGGCCAGGTGGGCGAACGCCAGCCAGTCCGTGCCGTAGGCGAGGAACGGATAGTCGGTCCCGGTGACCTCGAGCCCCTCAGCGACCCGTTGCACCCAGAACGCGAGGTCGGCGAAGACCGCGCTGAGTCCTGTGTTGTTCAGGACGTCGCGTACGAGCATCAACTCCTCGCGGAGCGGGAAGGCGGTGACCCCGCTCACCACGAGCCCGACGATGACGATGATCAGGCAGATGCGGATGAGGAACATGCGTCGCAACGACGGCGGCGTCGATTCGCCTACCTGCTCATGCGTCCCCGGGAGGCGTTTCGCAGCGATGCTCTCGGGGTCGAACTCGGGCCAATGAGTGCGGACGAATGGGATCAGCTCCGCGGGCTCGACCCATTCGATGCCCCACTCCGACCACTCGGCGATAGTCTCGGCCTCCGGTGGCCAGTACGAATCCTCGCACTCTCCCTCGTGCGATTCGTCCCACGGCTTGTGGTGCAGCTCCCAGATTCCGTCGAGGGGGATAGCGAGGACGGCACGGCCGGCGAGATCACCTTTCGTCGCCCGTCCACCGCCGGTTGACCGTGTCTCCAGCGGAGTCACTACTGCCATCTGTTCCTCATCCTGGACTTCCAGCTACCCTGTCAGCCGCGGCGCCGTCGGCTCCTCATCGCCACGGAACGGGAGAGGTGTTCACTTCCAACTCCCTCGCCATTTCCGCCACTGTACATAGGACAGGCCTCCCGCCAACGCGATCATTCCGACGGGGACGAACGGCTCGATAGCGACTCCGAAGGAGGTGTGAACGATCTTGTCGTCGTCGCTGTTGCCGATCCCCGAGGGATGATACTGCGCCTCCGCCGTCCCGTCTGAGTCCGGAGCACCGTCGAGGTAGACGTCATCGAGTTGGACCGTGCCGTCGTGACTCACCCAGGTGCCGACGCTTCTGCAACCGAAACGCGTCTTCTCGGTACAGGATTCCTCAGTGAACGTGCCCCAGTACCGGGTCTCGTCCGCGTTCAAGAGGGCGACCCCGAGGGACAAGCCGACGATCGCCACGGTGCCCATCAGGAGAAAGAACAGCACTCTCGCCGTGTTCATGGAGAATGTCCCCACGCGGCCAACCCAAGAGCGCGGTCTATGCCTCACGCGCACCGCTACCCCCAGCTGTGGTCGGAATCAGTGCCCGACATCCGCCCACCAGCGGCGTTCCCGATGCAAAGCTCGACAACGTCGTGGGATCCCATGAGCGGATCACCGCAGCCCTCGGTTGTTGAGGCAGAGCGCCACGACGTCGTCGCCTCTCAGGTTGTCTCGCTCAGTTGTTGAAGCGGAACTCCACCACGTCGCCATCCTGCATGACGTAGTCCTTGCCTTCGAGGCGGGCCTTGCCCTTGGCGCGGGCCTCGACGACGGATCCGGTCTCGACCAGGTCTTCGAACGAGACGATCTCGGCCTTGATGAAGCCCTTCTCGAAGTCGGTGTGGATGACACCGGCCGCCTGAGGCGCCTTCGACCCCTTGGGGATCGTCCAGGCGCGAGCTTCCTTCGGCCCAGCCGTGAGGTACGTCTGCAGGCCGAGCGTGTCGAACCCGATGCGGGCGAGCTGGTCGAGGCCGGACTCGTCCTGGCCGGTCGAAGCCAGCAGTTCCGCCGCATCCTCCGGGTCGAGGTCGATCAGTTCCGATTCGATCTTCGCGTCGAGGAAGATGGCCTTCGCCGGGGCGACGAGGGCGGCGAGCTCCGCCTTGCGCGCGTCGTCGGTCAGCACGGCCTCGTCGACGTTGAAGACGAAGATGACGGGCTTCGCGGTGAGCAGACCCAGCTCGCGGATGGGCGTCAGGTCGATGCCGGCGACCGAGAGCAGCACGCCGCGCTCCAGCGCATCCTTCGCCGCATTCGCGGTCTCGAGCACGACGGGCTCGATCTTCTTGCCGCGAACTTCCTTCTCGTACCGGGCGATCGCCTTGTCGACGGTCTCCAGGTCGGCGAGCATGAGCTCGGCGTTGATCGTCTCCATGTCGGATGCCGGGTTGACCGTGCCGTCGACGTGCACGACGTCGTCGTCGGCGAAGCCGCGAACGACCTGCGCGATGGCGTCGGCCTCACGGATGTTGGCCAGGAACTTGTTGCCCAGGCCCTCCCCCTCGCTCGCACCGCGCACGATGCCGGCGATGTCGACGAACGACACGGCGGCGGGGAGGATCCGCTCGCTGCCGAAGATCTCCGCGAGCTTCTCCAGACGCGGATCGGGCAGGTTCACCACGCCGACGTTGGGCTCGATCGTCGCGAACGGATAGTTCGCCGCGAGCACGTCGTTCTTGGTGAGTGCGTTGAAGAGGGTGGACTTGCCGACGTTGGGCAGGCCGACGATGCCGATAGTGAGAGCCACGGGGCACGAGTCTACCTGGCCGGTGCCCGGCGATCCTGCGGGGCTGTGCGTCAGTCGCGGACGGCGCGGTACGCGCGGGTCACGTACGGAAGGTCGATGGTCGCATCGCCATGCAGGTCGAGCTCATCGAAGAGGGCGTCGAGCTCCCGGCGGATGCGCTCCTTCTCCTCGTCAGGGGCGGTGATGATGTAGCTGCGCGACGCCGCCATCCGGTGCAGCACTTCACGGGTGACGGGGCGGACCCATTCCCACCGCTCCTGCTCGATCGGGCCGAAAGGTGCGGCGACGACAGGATCGCCCTCGGCGAGCATGATCTCGGCGTGACTGCCGTGCATGATCTCGGTGAGCCTGCGGACCCACTCGACACGATCGTCGCGGATGTTCCAGATGAGGCCGAGCACTCCCCCGCTGCGTACGGTGCGCCCGATCTCCGCGGAGCCGGCGACCGGATCCACCCAGTGCCAGGCTTGCCCCAACACGACGGCGTCGACGCTCGCGTCCGGAAGCGGCAGCTGCTCCGCGGACCCGACGAAGGTGGGCACCCCCGGAACCGCAGCGCGGAGCGTGGCAAGCATCTCCGCGTCGGGGTCGACCGCGACGACCTCGGCGTCGGGAGCCTGCGAGAGGACGCGCGTGAGCTTGCCCGTTCCCGCGCCGACATCGGCGACGCGACGGGAATCCGCGGGCATCCGCTCGAGCATCCACGCCACCGCCTCGAACGGATAGTCGGGCCGTCCGGCCTCGTAATCCCCGGCCTGCGCTCCGAACGACGTCGCCATGTCCTCAGCCATGTCGCCAGCATACGGCGAGTCTCCGACCCCTCTGCGAGCCGCCGGGGGAAAGTGGGGATGTGCCACTGGATTTCACTGCGATCGACTTCGAAACCGCGAACTCCAGTCCGGCCTCTGCCTGCTCCGTCGGTCTCGTCCGCGTACGCGGCGGAGAAGTCGTCGCGACCACGGGATGGCTGATCCAGCCACCGCCAGGGCACGACGAGTTCCAGGAGTGGAACGTCCGCATCCACGGCATCCAGCCCGAGGACGTGCTGTCGGCCGCCACGTGGGTCGATCAATTCGATCGCCTGTGCGCGTTCGCCGGGGCCGACGTGCTCGTGGCGCACAACGCGGGCTTCGACCTCAACGTCCTGCGTCGCGCCTCCGAGGCGACCGGGCAGCTCTGCCCGCCCTACCGCTCGCTGTGCAGCCTGCAGGTCGCCCGCAAGACGTACACACTCGATTCGTATCGCCTGCCGATCGCCGCCGCCGCTGCCGGATTCGAGGAGTTCGCGCACCACGACGCCCTCGCCGATGCCCGCGCCTGCGCGCAGATCGTCATCGATGCGGCCGCGAGGGCCGGCGCGGCCGACGTGTTCGCACTCGCCGATGCCCTGAGCCTGCGCGTGACCGCCCCCGTCGCACCTGTCGCGCCCGTTCTGGAGCGCGCCGTCGCCTAAACCGCCGGGCCTGAACCGCAGAGCCTGAACCGCCGCACCGCGGCCGGCGCGTCACACGGCATCCGTGCGCGGCGACCCGGGAATGTCGGATGCCGGCCGCATCATGAACACATGGATGCTCTGGCTGTCGTTCTCCTCCTCGTCGCCCTCGCGGCGGGTGTCGCCGTGGGCTGGTTCCTCCGTGCCGGTCGCGGGGCAGCCGACCTCGCGCGTGCCCAGGCCGAGCTGGCGGCCGCGCGTGACGATCGCGACCGGCAGTACGACCTGTACCGCGACGCCGTCGAGCATGCGCGGAACGAGCAGCGTGCGGAAGCGCAGCGGGTGCAGCAGCAGAACGCCGTGCTGACGGCCCTGGCTCCGGTCCGCGAGAGTCTGCAGCAGATGCAGACCAAGGTCACGGCCATCGAGCGGGAGAGGCACGCCCAGTTCGGCACTCTCGAAGAGCAGCTGCGTCGTGCCCAGGAGTCCGACGAGGCGCTGCGGGCGACGACGGAATCGCTGGCCGGCGCTCTGCGTTCCACCGCCACGCGCGGTGTCTGGGGAGAGACCCAGCTGCGCCGCGTGGTGGAGGCTGCCGGGCTCACCCGTCACATCGACTTCGACCTGCAGGCGACGATCTCCTCCGACCGCGGTCAGGGGCGACCCGACATGGTCATCCGCCTCGCCGGCGGCAGCTCGATCGCGGTCGACGCCAAGGTCCCTCTCGACGCCTACCTCGAGGCCTCCGCTCTCCCCGGGGGCGACGCGCGAGAGCCGCAACGCCGCACGCTGATGCAGAAGCACGTCAAGGCGGTCCGTGCGCACATCGACGCCCTGGCGAAGAAGGCCTACTGGGCCGGGCTCGATGCCAGTCCCGAGTTCGTGATCTGCTTCCTGCCGAGCGAGTCGCTGCTGGCCGCCGCCATCGATGAGGACCCGACCCTGCTCGACTATGCGTTCAGCCGCCGGGTGGCGCTCGCCTCCCCCGTCAACCTCTGGGCGGTGCTGAAGACCGTCGCCTTCACCTGGACGCAGCAGGAGGTGTCGACCGAGGCGCGCACGCTGCTCGCCCTCGGCACACAGCTGTACGACCGGCTGGGTACGCTCGCCGGGCATGCCGACGACCTGCGTCGGGCGCTGGAGCGCACCGTCGACAGCTACAACCGATTCGCCGGCTCACTCGAGACGCGCGTGCTCGTCACCGCCCGCCAGTTCCCAGGCGTCGATGCCTCTGCGCTCGCGACCGCATCTGCCACCACGGTGGGCGCAGCGAGAAGATTCACCGCCCCTGAGCTCATCACGACGGATGACACCGCCTCAGGTGCGTCGCAGACCGGCGGGATCGATGCTCTCGAGGCCACGCGTGGCGAGACGGTCCGTGCGGACGTCGGCGACGTGCGGCATCGACTCGACGAGGGATGACGCGGGCGGATCAGCGACCGGGGACGGCCCTCAGGCGATGCCGGGAACGCCGCTGAGCAGCAGGATGACGAGACCGCTGGTCGCGAGGAACGCGCCGATCATCCACCAGGCGCTGATCTCGTGTCCCTCGTCTCGACGCACACGGAAGAGCACGTCGGCCCGGCGAGCCGGATCGACCACCGAAGCGGCCGGTGTGGCGACGGGCGGTGCCGGAACGGATTCCGCATCGGCGCTCACCCGCAGGATGCGACCCGTGTTGGTCGTGATGATCTTCGTCGGGGCGGCCTTCGAGCCGCTCGTGTGCTGCGTTGTCATCTGTTCGCCCTCCTGTGCCTGCGGTGCCTGGCGGCTCCGTCGACGGCGACAAACCCAGTGACAATTGTGACACGGCGCCCCGGAGAACCGTGGATCGCGCCTCTGCCGGGCGATACCGGCTCGATAACGATGCCGCCGGCTCCCCGGCCGACGATCACGGGACGGCAGGCTCCCGAACGATCAGAGCCACTTCGAGACGAGGTGCTCCGATGCGATGCGCCGAAGGGTTCCGGATGCCCCGCGGAGCACGACGCTCTCGGTGTAGACGTAGCCGCGCTCGCGACGGACGCCGGCGACGAGCTGCCCGTCGGTGACACCGGTCGCGACGAAGATCGTGTTGTTCCCCTGCACCAGGTCGTCCGCCTCGTAGACCTTGTCCATGTCGAGTCCGGCGTCGATGCCGCGCTGACGCTCGTCATCGTCGCGGGGCCAGAGGCGACCCTGGATGTGCCCGCCGAGAGCCTTGATCGCACACGCCGTGACGATGCCCTCCGGACTGCCGCCGACCCCGACGCACATGTCGGTACGCGCATCGTGACGGGCGGCGTTGATGCCACCGGCGACATCACCGTCGCTCATCAGACGGGTGCCGGCGCCGGCGTCGCGGATCTCCTGGATCAGCTGCTCGTGACGCGGGCGGTTCAGCACCGAGACGACGATCTCGTCGACCGGCTTGTCGAGCGCACCCGCGAGCTTGCGGATGTTCTCACCGATCGGCAGACGGATATCGACGACCCCGACACCTGCCGGGCCCGTGACGAGCTTGTCCATGTAGAAGACGGTCGAGGCGTCGAGCATCGTGCCACGATCCGAGACGGCGATCACGGAGAGGGCGTTCTGCCGACCAGCGGCCGTGAGAGAGGTTCCGTCGATGGGGTCGACCGCGATGTCGCACAGAGGTCCGCGGCCCGTGCCCACCACCTCGCCGTTGAAGAGCATCGGGGCGTTGTCCTTCTCCCCCTCGCCGATGACGACGCGGCCCTGGAAGTCGACCGTGCCGAGGAAGGCGCGCATGGCATCGACAGCCGCACCGTCCGCCGCCTCCTTGGCACCGCGGCCGATGAACGGCACCGCGCGGATCGCCGCGGCCTCCGTCGCACGCACCAGCTCCATCGCGAGGTTACGGTCGGGACGAAGAGGGCTCAGATCCGCTGTCAGACTCACCATGCGGTCAGCCTAGCCACCGACGGGTCCGAATCCGGCCCCTTTCGGCCCGTATCCCGCGAAGGATTCGCGATTCTTAACAAGGAAGCAGAAGCGGTCTCGCGCACTGGAGGTCATGACTGCGGTAGAGGCCCACACGCCCCGATAGAGTGGCAGCTGTCCCGGCTTCCCCTATCGCAGGAGTTCTCATGCCCGTCGCCACCCCGGATCAGTACGCCGAAATGCTCGACCGCGCGAAGGCCGGCGGCTTCGCGTACCCCGCATTCAACGTCTCCAGCTCGCAGACGATCAACTCCGTCCTCCAGGGGCTGACCGAAGCCGGCTCCGACGGCATCATCCAGGTCACCACGGGTGGAGCCGACTACTTCGCCGGCCACACGGTGAAGGCCCGCGCCACGGGCGCCCTCGCGTTCGCCCGCTTCGCCACCGAGGTCGCGAAGAACTACCCGATCACCGTCGCACTGCACACGGATCACTGCCCGAAGGATGCGCTCGCGGGCTTCGTCGAGCCGCTCATCGCCGCGTCCGAAGAAGAGGTCAAGGCCGGTCGCAACCCGATCTTCCAGTCCCACATGTGGGACGGCTCGGCAGTTCCCCTCGCGGAGAACATCGAGATCGCGAAGGACCTGCTCCCCCGCATGAAGAACATCAACGCCATCCTCGAGGTCGAGATCGGCGTCGTCGGCGGCGAAGAGGACGGCGTGCAGCACGAAGGCTCGAACGAAGCCCTCTACACGACCTTCGCCGATGTCGACCAGGCCGTCCAGGCACTGGGCCTCGGCGAGCAGGGCCGCTACATCGCCGCCCTCACCTTCGGCAACGTGCACGGCGTGTACAAGCCCGGTGGAGTGAAGCTGCGCCCGGAGCTCCTCGGCGAGATCCAGGCCGAGGTCGCCGCCAAGTACAACACCGGCGCCAAGCCGCTCGACCTGGTGTTCCACGGCGGATCGGGTTCCACCGATGAGGAGATCGCCCTCGCGGTCGCCAACGGCGTGATCAAGATGAACATCGACACCGACACGCAGTACGCCTACACGCGTGCGATCGCCGACTACATGTTCAAGAACTACGACGGCGTCCTCAAGGTCGACGGCGAGGTCGGGAACAAGAAGCAGTACGACCCGCGCGCCTGGGGAAAGATCGCCGAGTCGGCGATGGCTGCCCGCGTGGTCGAGTCGACCCGTCAGCTCGGCTCGTACGGCCAGTCCCAGAGCTGATCGGTCGCGAGACGACAGAAGGGGCCCGGCATTCCTGCCGGGCCCCTTCTTCGTAGCCGAAGGGCGTCGTGCGTCGACGCCGACGGGATGAGGTCAGGGAGCCGTCATCTGCTCGAGGTGGGCGACGAACGCCGGATCGCTCATCATCGGCACCGCGATGCAGATCGACACCACGCCCATCGTGATGATCGCGCCGACGATCGGGAGCCACCAGGTGATCCGTCCTCGACGCAGGCGACGGATCGAGAGCGCGGCGGTGACAGACCATCCGACCGCGAGCACGATCGCGGCGATCGTCCCCCAGGTCTTCCCCTGCGCGAAGTTCGTGAACTCCCCTTCGATGCCGAGGACCTTCATCGTCTGGTTCATGACCGTGGGCAGGTCGAGGTAGGACAGACCGGTGACGACGATGTTGATCAGCCCGTAGGCGAGCATCGCGATCGTCGCGAAACGATCGAGAGGGTGCGATCGCTTCGTCGCGGGATCACTCGTCGAAGGACCTGCCTGTGGAGCAGGCGCCAGGGGCGTCGTGGGCGGTGCGATCACCACGTCGTCGAGCGGCGGCAGACCGGCCGCTCGTCGCTGCTCCTCGGGAGTCGCGATTTCGCCGTACCGGGGCCGTTCTTCACTCATCTCGCCATGCTAACGGCCCCACCTCTGGCCGGTTCACAGCCGATCGCTGCGGGACCGCGCGCCGGAAACGATAGCGGCCCCGGAGAAGTGGGGACTTCTCGGGGCCGCGGACGTGGAGCACTGGGGACGCTCCTCATCCAGATTGATCGCCAGCGCTGGGGACGCTGAAGGCGATCAGTAGCGTTCGTGTATGCCGCTACTCTCCCCATAGTAGGAAAACGCATGCCGCAATACCAGGGGTCGTACTTCAGATAGTGAACTCCGCTCCGGAGCTCCCCTCGTCCAGCGCATCCGCCCCCAACTGCAGCGAGAGCTTCCGCGCGGTCTGCTGCAGCGCCGAGACGAGCGTGCGATCCACGACGGCCCGATCCGCCGGCAGTGATATCGCCAGGGACGCGGTGATCCCCGGCGCGATGACCGGCACGGCGACGCAGGTGGCGCCGATGGCGTATTCCTCCCGATCGATCGCCCAGCCCGGCGAGCGGTCCAGCTGAGTGAGCAGCGCCCTGCGGTCGGTGATCGTCCGCGGGGTGAGCTCCGGCAGACGGTGCCTCGAGAGGTAGTCCAGGCGATCGGCTTCCGGCAGGGCTGCGAGGATCTGCTTCCCCAACGCCGTCGCGTGGGCGCTCGACTGCAGCCCCACCCATAGTTCGATGCGGGGGTTGCGGACCGCGTCGACGATATCGACCAGGTGCATCTCCCCGTCGTCGAAGCGTGAGAGATAAGCCGCGGCACCCACGTCTTCCGTCACCTCGCGGAGCGCCGAGCGCACGCGGGCGAGGAACACGCCCCGCGAGCTGATCTGCTCCTGGAAAGACGGAAACCGGGTGCCGAGCACGACCCCGTCGGGTTCCGACGCGAGATACCCCTCGTGCACGAGCGTGCGCACCAGGTTGTAGGTGGTGCCCGGGGTCAGACCGGTGATCGCCGCGAGCATCTTGGGCGGAAGAGGACGAGGAGAGTTGGCGACGATGTCGACCAGCCGCAGAGCGCGTTGCACCGACCCGATGAGGGTGGGCTCCGCCTCCGCGGCGTTCACCGCTACGCGCCTCCTCCTGATGCACGACCGCCGAGTGCCCGCGCGTCGCGCTGTCCCGCAGCGTCCTGACGCAGTTCCTTGGGCAAGGAGAACATGAGGTCCTCCTCTGCCGTCTTCACCTCTTCGACGTCGCGGTAACCGGCGTCGCCGATCGCGTCGAGCACCTCGCGCACCAGGACCTCGGGCACCGAGGCGCCGCTGGTCACGCCGACGGTCTCGACGCCGTCGAGCCACTCCTGCTGGATCTCCTCGGCGTAGTCCACGCGATAAGCGGCCTTCGCCCCGTACTCGAGCGCGACCTCGACGAGGCGCACACTGTTGGACGAGTTCGACGAGCCCACGACGATCACCAGATCCGCACCGGCGGCGACCTTCTTGATCGCCACCTGGCGGTTCTGCGTGGCGTAGCAGATGTCGTCGGACGGCGGGTTCTGCAGCTCGGGGAAACGAGTGCGCAGACGGTTGACGGTCTCCATCGTCTCGTCGACCGAGAGCGTGGTCTGCGAGAGCCAGACGACCTTGTTCGGATCCTTCACGACGACCGTGTCGGCCTCTTCCGGAGAGTTCACGACCGTCACATGCTCGGGAGCCTCGCCGGCCGTTCCCTCGACCTCTTCGTGGCCGTCGTGGCCGATGAGCAGGATCTCGAAGTCGTCCCGGGCGAAACGCACGGCCTCGCGATGCACCTTCGTGACAAGCGGGCATGTCGCGTCGATCGCGTGGAGTCCGCGATCGGCGGCCGCGTTCACGACCGCCGGCGAGACGCCGTGAGCGCTGAAGACCACGTGAGCGCCCTCGGGGACCTCGTCGACCTCTTCGACGAAGATCGCGCCCTTCTCCTCGAGCTCCGTCACGACATGGATGTTGTGCACGATCTGCTTGCGCACGTAGACCGGAGCGCCATAGCGCTCGAGGGCCTTCTCGACGGCGACCACAGCGCGGTCGACGCCGGCGCAATAGCCGCGCGGTGCGGCGAGCAGAACGCGCTTGTGTCCGGCCACCGGGTTATCCTGAAGCCGCCCGGCCGCCGCACGCACTCGTGGAAGGCGGGGCACGGGGAGATGAACGGCAGTCGAAGTCACCCTTGAATTCTACCGTCGCACAGCTGTGCGCGGCCGGGGAGGTTCAGGGGCACGGAACGGGAGCGGATGACAGTCTTCGAAGCGACGACGGGCCAGGGCGAGACCCCTCCGGCCGATTCCGTCGCACCCCGCGACTCGACCGCTGACGCCCCCACCTCGGTCACGCGTCTGAATGCGACCATCCGCGACTTCATCGCCCGGTGGAACACCGTCTGGGTCGAGGGCGAGATCACCTCCTGGAACGTCCGCGCCGGCAACGTGTTCGCGCGACTGAAGGACACCCGCTCCGATGCGCAGATCTCCATCCGGGTGTGGTCGAGCGTGCGCGGACGCATCCCGTCCGACATCGGCGTCGGTGATCACGTCGTCGCCGCAGTGAAGGCCGACTACTTCGTCAAGGCCGGCGACTTCAGCTTCGCGGTCTCCGCGATGAAGCACGTCGGGCTCGGCGACCAGCTCGAGCGGCTCGAGAAGCTCCGCGTGCAGCTGCGGCAGGAGGGTCTGTTCGACCCGGCCAGGAAGAGGCGCCTGCCGTTCCTCCCGCACGTGATCGGTCTGATCACCGGTGAGCGGTCCGACGCCGAGAAGGATGTCCACCGCAATGCCGAACTGCGCTGGCCGCAGGTGCGCTTCCGCACCGAGTACGCCGCTGTGCAGGGCGACCGCTGCGTTCCCGACACGCTCGCGGCCCTCGCTCGACTCGACGCCGACCCCGAGGTCGACGTGATCATCATCGCCCGCGGCGGCGGCGACCCGCAGACGCTGCTCGGCTTCAGCGACGAGAAGCTGGTGCGAGCGGTCGCCGCGGTCTCCACCCCGGTGGTGAGTGCGATCGGGCACGAGAACGACCACCCGCTGCTCGACGACGTGGCCGATCTGCGCGCCTCGACCCCGACCGACGCCGCGAAACGCGTCGTGCCCGACGTCGGCGAACAGCGTGCGCTCATCGCCCAGCTGCGTTCCCGCGCCACCACGCGGCTGACGCAGCGACTCACCCACGACATCTCGCAGCTGGAGCAATTGCGCTCGCGCCCCGTGCTGCGCTCGCCCGCGCCGATCATCGACGCCCGCGCCCAGGAGATCTGGCTGCTGCTCGGACGTGGACGAGACGCCGTGAACCGACAGCTCGACGACGCCGGCCGCCGCACCGGCGAGCTCCGCGCGTCGCTGCGCGCGCTCTCCCCCGCGGCGACGCTGGCCCGGGGCTATGCCATCGCCCATCTCGACGGCGGCGTGATCCTGCGTGACGCCGCCGACGCGCCGGCCGGGAGCGCGCTCACGATCACCCTCGATCGGGGCTCGTTGAGCGCCCGCTCGGAGGGTGAGATCGCGGAAGACGCCTGAGCCGAGCACCCGCGGCACACGACGTAAGATGGAGGAGTGAGCGCCCTGAACGACACCCCTGTGGACACGCTGTCGTTCGAGGCGGCCCGTGACGAGCTGGTCAAGGTCGTGGCCGAACTCGAGCAGGGTTCCCCGACGCTCGAGCACTCCCTCGCCCTCTGGGAACGCGGTGAGGCTCTCGCCGCCCGCTGCGAGGAGTGGCTGCTGGGGGCCAAGCGCCGCCTGGATGCCGCCCGCGCCGCGGCTTCGGACGCCGAGACCCCGGCGGGAGATTCATGAGCAAGCAGCCCCCGATCATCGCCGAACTCGGCCGCCCCGAGACTCCGGACGAGACCGCCGCACGCAAGGCCGCATCCAGCAAGGCCTACCGATCGAGCCAGACGGTGCGCAACCTCGTCGCCGCGCTGCTGGTCACTCTCGCCGTGGTCGCCGTCATCATCTTCGCCGTGCCTCGCGGCGCCCCCGTCGAGCAGAAGCCCCTCGACGTCGCCGCGGTCGCCGAAGGTGTGGAGTCCTCGATGGACCGCCCTATCCTCATCCCCGAGCTCGGCGACTTCTGGCGTGCGAACGGTGCAGAGATGCAGGGTGGAGCCACCGTGGTGTGGGAGGTCACCCTCGCTCCCAAGTCCGACAAGGAACGTGGTTTCATCAAGGTCGCGCAGGCGTTCGACGCCGATTCCTCCTGGGCACCGCAGCGCCTGAACGGCATCGCCCCCACCGACACGGTGCGCATCGGCGGACTCGACTGGGACGTCTACAAGCCGGGCAGCGCCGAATCCAACGCGAACGTCACCTACGCCATCGGCACCCAGGCCGGCGACGACTACATCCTGCTCTACGGATCGCGGTCGGCGGATTCGACCGCTGAGCTCGCCGCGTCGCTCATTCCGCAGATCCGCACCATCTCGGAGGCTTCATGACGCACCCGCTGACCCCCACCGCCGCCTGGAAGCAGATGCAGGACGGCAACCGCCGTTTCGTGCAGGACGAGCCTCGGCACCCGAACCAGGACGTCGCCCGCCGCAAGGATCTGACAGCGGCCCAGCACCCGGTCGCGACGCTCTTCGGCTGCTCGGACTCGCGTCTCGCCGCCGAGATCATCTTCGACCTCGGCCTCGGCGACCTGTTCGTGGTGCGCAACGCCGGACAGGTGATCGGCGAGTCGATCGTCGCGAGCCTCGAATACGCCGTCGCGGTGCTCGAAGTGCCCCTGATCGTCGTTCTCGCCCACGACTCCTGCGGCGCCGTGCGCGCAGCGATCGACGGCACCGCGATCGACGCCGCTCCCCTGCCACCGCACATCTGGAAGCTGATCGCCCCGATCGTCCCCGCGGCGCGGAAGGTGCTGGCCGAGAACGGCGGAACCACCGTCGCCGAGATCGACTCGGAGCTCGTCGGCATCGAACACCTGCGCAACACGGTGAGCGACCTGCTGCAGTCGTCCGAGATCATCAGCGACGCCGTCTCCGCGGGCCGCCTGGGCATCGTCGGCGCCAACTACCGTCTGGCCGAGGGCACCGCGGTGCCCGTGATCACGGTCGGAATCGACGCCGACGGCGTCACCACCGAGGGAACTGACCCCGCAACCGAGGAGGGTTCGGAATGACCGAGCAGGACTACCGCATCGAGCACGACACCATGGGTGAGGTGCGGGTGCCCGTGAACGCGCTCTACGGAGCGCAGACCCAGCGCGCCGTGGAGAACTTCCCGATCTCGGGCAAGGGACTGGAGTCGACGCAGATCGCCGCCCTCGCCCGCATCAAGAAGGCCGCGGCGCTCGCCAACAAGGAGCTCGGCACCCTCGACGGCGCCATCGCCGACGCCATCGCCCAGGCCGCCGATCAGGTGGCGTCCGGCGCCCATGACGGAGAGTTCCCGGTCGACACGTACCAGACCGGATCCGGTACCTCGTCGAACATGAACATGAACGAGGTGCTGGCCACGCTCGCGACACGCATCCTCGGCGCGACGGTTCACCCCAACGACCACGTGAACGCCTCGCAGTCGTCCAACGACGTGTTCCCGACCTCGGTGCACATCGCGGTCACCCAGGCCCTCATCGACACTCTCATCCCCGCGCTCGACCACCTTGCCGTCGCCCTCGAGGCAAAGGCAGAGCTATGGAAGGACGCGGTCAAGTCCGGTCGCACGCACCTCATGGACGCGACGCCCGTCACGCTCGGCCAGGAGTTCGGCGGTTACGCCCGCCAGATCCGCCTCGGCATCGAGCGCGTGCAGTCGGCCCTCCCCCGCGTCGCCGAGGTCCCGCTCGGCGGCACCGCAGTGGGCACCGGCATCAACACCCCGCTCGGCTTCCCGCAGAAGGTCATCGCGCTGCTGGCAGCCGAGACCGAGCTGCCGATCACCGAGGCCAAGGACCACTTCGAGGCGCAGGCCAACCGCGACGGTCTCGTCGAGGCCTCCGGCGCCCTGCGCACGATCGCAGTCTCGCTGACCAAGATCAACAACGACCTGCGCTGGATGGGCTCCGGCCCCAACACGGGTCTCGGAGAGCTGCACATCCCCGACCTGCAGCCCGGATCCTCGATCATGCCCGGCAAGGTCAACCCGGTCGTGCCCGAAGCCGTGCTGATGGTGTGCGCGCGTGTGATCGGCAACGACGCGACCGTCGCCTGGGCCGGCGCATCCGGATCCTTCGAGCTCAACGTCGCCATCCCCGTCATGGGCACGGCCGTGCTCGAGTCGATCCGTCTGCTGTCGAACGCCTCGCGCGTTCTCGCGGACAAGACGATCGACGGCCTGCAGGCCAACGTCGAGCGTGCCGCTGCCTTCGCGGGCATGAGCCCGTCGATCGTGACCCCGCTGAACAAGCTCATCGGCTACGAAGCCGCAGCGAAGATCGCCAAGCACTCGGTCGCCAAGGGCATCACGGTGCGCGACGCCGTGATCGACCTCGGCTACGTGGAGCGCGGCGACCTCACCCTGGAGCAGCTCGACGAGAAACTCGACCTGCTGTCGATGACGCACCCGGGCTGACCCAAAGCGCGAGACGGCGGATGCCGCGAGGGCTCTTCCTCGCGGCATCCGCTGTTTCCAGGCCCGGCTTCCCCGCTCTCGGTGCACACGCATGACCAATCGACGATTGCATGACCATTCGGCGGGACGGCACGTGCATCCGGCATCACCTCATGCAGGTGCGCCACTTTCACGCACGAGCCCGTGCGAGCGCGGCCAGAATCGCAGCCTCGACCACGTCCCACGAGTACACGGTCATCGAATAGTCGAAGCGGAGCGTCTCGAAGCCGAGGTCGGATGCGCGCGCGTCTCGCATGAGATCACGATGCCGTTTCGCGGCACCGTCGTGGTTCTCGCGACCGTCGGCCTCGAGGATGACACGATCTTCGATCACGAAGTCGACCCGCCCGACCCCGTCGACGGCCACCTGGGTGCGCACAGCGACTCCGATGAGATGGAGCCTCAGCCGCACCAGGGACTCCAGGCCGCTCTCGGCGTCCGGACGCGCGAAATCGACGAGCCAGCGCGCCGTCGCAGGAAGGGCAGAGCGGACGTGCGCACGCGCCGCAGCCGTCAGCATCCGCTTGTTCCAAGCCGACTCGAATGCGGCGAAGAAGAACTCCTCCCCGTAACAGGCGTATGCGTGGGTCAACGCGATCTCGATCGGCGCGATGCCGACCTCCATGCGACCGCGGGTGAAGTGGCCGACGCAGCCGCAGTGCTCCGGGTGATGTCGCCGCCCGCCGAGCCCCATCCAGACATGCACTTCCGTCGGAACCTCCAGCGTCCACACCTCCCTGATCCTCAAGGCACTCGCGCACGTGAGGGCGCCCCCGTGAGCCGCTGCAGCGACCACATCGGTCGCTGCGCGTCGAGATGCGAACACGCCCGGACGCACGCGGACGATACGACCCGCTCTGCACTCCGCGCCCAGCCGCGATCGCGAGCATCCGAAGGCCTGCAGCCGGGTTCCGCGTGCGACGCCTCCCAGGCGTTCGAGGAACACGTTGACGTCGATCATCGTCCGATTCTGGGGGCGTGCGCCCACTCGGACAGTGCTCCTTCACGTAAACGGTGAGCACGAGTGCGGAACGCGCCGCCGTGCAGTCCGATTGATCCGCTTCCACGTCTCAGGCGCATGACCACCCGACGAATGCATGACCGAGCACGACAAAGCATCATGCGATCGGGCGGGATCCATGCGAACGGACGAAACGGCACCGAGCCGAAATCGGGGATGCCGCGAGGAGCGAGTCCCCGCGGCATCCGCTGTTTCCGTCGTCAGCTGAGCTCTCCACCCTCCAAGAGCTCGGTGACGAGCGCGGCGATGGCCGAACGCTCGGAGCGCGTCAGAGTCACGTGCCCGAAGAGGTCGTGCCCCTTCAGCGTCTCGATCACGCTGGCGATTCCGTCGTGACGTCCGACCCGGAGGTTGTCGCGCTGACCGACGTCGTGAGTGAGGATCACCCGGGAATTCTGGCCCATCCGACTCAGCACCGTCAGCAGCACGTTGCGCTCGAGCGACTGGGCTTCGTCGACGATCACGAACGCGTCGTGGAGGGAGCGTCCGCGGATGTGGGTCAGCGGGAGCACTTCGAGCAGTCCGCGCTCGATGACCTCCTCGATCACGTTTCCCGACACCACCGAGCCCAGCGTGTCGAACACCGCCTGACCCCACGGCCCCATCTTCTCGCCCTGGTCACCGGGAAGGTAGCCGAGTTCCTGCCCGCCGACGGCGAACAACGGCCGGAACACGATGATCTTCTTCTGCTGCTGCCGCTCCAGCACTGCTTCGAGTCCGGCGCAGAGCGCGAGCGCCGATTTGCCGGTACCGGCACGTCCGCCGAGGGAGACGATGCCGACCTCCTGATCGAGCAGCAGGTCGATCGCGATGCGCTGCTCGGCCGAACGGCCGTGCATACCGAAGATGTCGCGGTCTCCTCGTACGAGTCGGTACTCGCCGTCGCCCGTCACCCGGCCGAGCGCGGAACCGCGCTCGGAGTGGATGATCAGTCCGGTGTTCACCGGGAGACCGCGTGCCTGCTCGCTGATGCCGACCTCGCTCTCGTAGAGGTCGCTGATGTCATCGCCGGAGAGGTCGAGCGTCGAGATGCCGGTCCACCCAGAGTCCACCGCCTGCTCGGCCAGATACTCCTCGGCGCGCAGGCCGAGAGAGGCGGCCTTGACGCGCATCGGCAGGTCCTTCGAGACGATCGTGACGTCCTGCCCGTCCTGCGCGAGGTGCATGGCGACCGAGAGGATGCGCGTGTCGTTGTCACTGAGGCGGATGCCGGCGGGAAGCACGGAGGAGTCGGTGTTCGCCAGCTCGACGCGGAGCGTGCCCCCCTCGCCGACCTCCACCGGGAAGTCGAGCCGTCCATGCTCGATGCGCAGGTCGTCGAGGTGGCGCAGGGCCTGCCGTGCGAAGTAGCCGATCTCCGGGTCGTGGCGTTTGCCCTCAAGTTCCGTGATCACGACGACGGGAAGGACGACCGAGTGCTCCGCGAAACGGAAGAACGCCTGCGGATCGCTCAGCAGGACAGAGGTGTCGAGGACATACGTGCGCAGATCCTGATCCGGATCGGCGGACGATGCCCGGCTCGACGTCTTACGGGTGGACTGCTGCGCGGTGCTGGTGGCCTGCTGCGCTGTACGTGTGGTCACGACCCACTCCCGACCCGGGGAATCCCGGCTATTCGAACGAGTCGACCAGGGGGTCACGAGTCGTCAACCTGAGGCCGACTCGAACGGGCGCCTTGCCCGATGCCTAGAACGTACGACCATGCGGGCGATTAACCCGAATTCGACACGCCAGTGATTCGTTACGCGCTGATGAACGTCTCGTTGCCGAACGCCCGCAGCGCATCGTCGAGGAGCTCGAACGTCGCCGCGTCGGTGCCCGCGTGCGGTGCGATCCGCACCGAGGCGCCCCGTGCCGTGACGACCACTCCGGCGTTGGCGAGTGCCGCGGCGAGCCGCGCGGGCTCCTCCGGAGCGAGCGCGACAATGCCCGCACGCCGGCTGCGCTCGCGCGGGGAGCTCACCTCGATGCCGTGGCGGTCGGCGATCTCGATCACGGTGTCGACGTTCTGGGCGAGCCGCTCCTCGATCGAGACGACGCCGGCATCGCGCACGTCGCGCACGCCGATCGCGAGTCGGCCGGCCGCGAGCGTGTCGGGCTGGCTCACGGTGAAGGCGCGGGCCGACGGCGCCGGCGCAGGCAGTTCGTCGACGAACAGCCCCGCAGCCGTCGTGCCGGTGATACCGGACAACACGGGGGTGATGCGCTCTCGTGCACGGGGCGAGAACCACGCGAAGGCGCTGCCACGACCCGCGCGCAACCACTTGTAGCCGTGTCCGACCACCACGTCGGCAGCGGAGTAGTCGGCGTCGATCACACCGAACGACTGGACGGCGTCGACGATGAGCAGGCGGTCGGGCCCGATCGCCTCGCGAAGCGCCGCGAGATCGACGCGGAATCCGGTGCGGAAGTCGACGTGGCTCACCGCCAGCGCGACCACCTCGTCATCGAGGGCCTCGATCACGGTGTCGGGCGTCACCCGCCCGTCGTCGGGTGTGATCCAGCGCGGTGCGACCGTTCGATCCGATGCCGTGGATGCGCGCTCCAGGGTCAGACTGACGCTCGGGAATTCGGCGGTGCTCGCGATCACGTCGCCGGAGAGCCCGAACAGCGCGTGCATGAGCCCGTGGGTCGACGACGGCTGCAACGTGACGTCGTCGGCCTCCGCGTCCAGCAGCTCGGCGACGAGCTCCTGGGCCTGACCGATGCGCTCGGCGACCAGGGAGAGCGATGACGGCCGCCCGCTGCCGAGCAGATCGGCGTCGGCGAAGACCTCTTCACGGACGGACGGCGACAGCGGACCGAAGGCCGCCCAGTTCAGATAGCCGGACTCGGTGTCGAACGTGTCGACATAGTCCCGGAAAGTGCTCACTGCGTCATTGTGGCACGGCTCACAGGTTCCTGGTCCCCGGCCTCCCGACACCCGTTCAGCGCCCGAAGCGTCGGTCCCGATCGGCGTAGTCGCGGATCGCACGGAGGAAGTCCACCTGTCGGAGATCAGGACCCAGCGCCTCGACGAAGTAGAACTCGCTGTGCGCGCTCTGCCACAACAGGAAGTCGCTCAGCCGCTGCTCCCCACTCGTGCGGATCACCAGGTCGGGATCGGGCTGACCGCCGGTGTAGAGGTGCTCGCCGATCATCTCGGGCGTGAGATGGGCGGCGAGGTCTTCCAGCGTGCCGCCGGATGCCTCGTGCTTCGTGATGATGCTCCGCACCGCGTCGACGATCTCATTGCGTCCGCCGTAGCCGACGGCGAGATTCACGTGCAATCCGGTGTGATCCTTCGTGCGCTTCTCGGCGTCGGAGAGCACGCGCGCGAGTTCCGCCGGGAGGATGTCGGATCGGCCGACGTGCTTGACCCGCCAGTTGCCTTCACGCGACAGAGCCTCGGCGAGTTCGGCGATGATCTCGATGAGGTCGGCGAGCTCCGCGGAATCGCGCTTTCGCAGGTTGTCGCTCGAGAGCAGATACAGCGACACCACGCGCACACCGAGCTCGTCGCACCAGCCGAGGAACTCGCGCATCTTGGCGGCGCCCGCCCGGTGGCCCTCTGCGGGCGTGTCCAGTCCGAGCTGACGCGCCCAGCGACGGTTGCCGTCGATCATCATGGCCACGTGATGCGGCACCCTGCTCGGATCGAGGTGGCGACGCAGCCGGCTGGTGTAGAGCCGATACAGCGGCCCTCGCCCCGGGCTCTCGCGTGACATCACCTCCCTACGCTACCGTGCCGAGGCGTGCGGCATCGTGTGTGCACGCTGGGGATATGTGCCCTGTGGGGTATGCGCGTCGGCTTAGAGTGAGCACGTGAGCACTCCCGAGCCCTCCGGCCCCGACATCCCCCAGCTGCCCCTGCTCGAAGCGGCCGCCGTGGATGCGGCGACCGAGGTCAAACCGACCTGGCGCGGATGGATCCACGCCGGCACGTTCCCGGTGGCTCTGATCGCGGGCATCGTCCTCATCGTCGTGGCCGACGGCGCCCCAGCGAAGTGGGCCTCCGCCGTGTTCATGCTCACCTCGCTGCTGCTCTTCGGCAACTCGGCGCTCTACCACCGCATCGACTGGCGGCCGAAGGTGAAGGTGCTGCTCAAGCGCATCGACCACGCCAACATCCTGCTGCTGATCGCCGGTACCTACACTCCCCTGGCGGTTCTGGCGCTCCCGCCCGCGAAGGGCGTACTGCTCCTCTGCCTGGTGTGGGGCGGAACCCTCGTCGGCATCCTTTTCCGGGTCTTCTGGATCCACGCGCCCCGCTGGCTCTATGTCGCCCTGTACCTGCTGCTCGGCTGGGCGGCCGTGATGTACATCGTCGACCTCATGAACGCGAACTTCGCGATGATGGTGCTGGTGATCGTGGGAGGCCTTCTCTACACGGGGGGCGCCGTCGTCTACGCGCTCAAGAAGCCCAACCCCTGGCCGGGGCACTTCGGGTTCCACGAGATCTTCCACGTGTGCACGGTGCTCGCGTTCCTGTGCCACTGGACCGCGTGCCTGCTCATCGCGCTGTCACCGCTGTCGCCCTCGCTGGGCGCACCGTAGCGGTCGGTCAGCGAGCGGGCGTGTCGCCTTCGCCCTCCGCTGAGGTCGTGCCGTCGGCTGTCGATTCGTTCGCTCCGGGTGCAGCGGCACCGCCCTCGGCCCGCGCCGCTTCTTCGGCGTCCAGCTCGTCACGCACCTCTTCGCGGTACCGGACCCGGCGGATGCGACGGTTCATGTCCCAGATCAGCAGGATCACCGCGATCACGACCACGACGATCGCGGCGAAGCCGACGAACCCCGGGGTGACCGACACCGGATCGACGGTCATGCTCGGCGTCGGCATCGGGGTCTCGGACAGAGAGAACATGAATCGGCCTTTCGTACGCAGGTCGCATAACCTGGTAACACCAGCCTAACGACCGGAAGACCCACCTGTGACGACCGCACAAGAGCTCGACGAACGCTATGGCCGAACCCGACGACGCCGGACGCCGTGGATCATCGGTGGCGTGATCGCGCTGTTGATCGTGGGCGCGTTCAGCTGGATGACCGTCGCCCAGTCGATGGCGTCCGTCGACGCGGACGACCTGGGCTTCGAACTCGTCGACGAGCACTCCGTGAACATCAGCTTCCAGGTGACCGGCGTGCAGGGCAAGGATGTCGTGTGCGCCGTGGAGGCCCTCGACGAGGAGTTCGGCGTAGTGGGTTGGAAGATCGTCGAGATCGAGGCCGGAGACAGCCACTCCCAGGCCCGCTCCGTCACCATTCCGACCGTCTCGGCGGCCACCACAGGTTTGGTGAACGCCTGCTGGGTCGCTTAGACTCGTGCCAGACAAGACGACGCCCCGGCACCGTGCCGGGGCGTCTTGGCATATCCCCCGCAGCATGCCGGAGGGATCCCGAAAGAAGGAGCTTCGTCATGTCCACCGATGCTCAGGTTCCCTTCCTCACGCAGGAAGCGTATGACCGGCTCGTCGCCGAGCTGGAGCACCTGTCCACCTTCGGCCGCGACGAGATCGCCAAGCGCATCGAGGCGGCCCGCGAAGAGGGCGATCTCAAGGAGAACGGCGGATACCACGCCGCCAAGGACGAGCAGGGCAAGCAGGAGGCGCGCATCCGCACTCTCGAAGGCCTGCTGAAGACCGCAAAGGTCGGCGAGGCTCCTGCCAGCCGCGGGATCGTCGAGCCCGGCACCGTGGTCACCGCCCTCGTCGCGGGCGGTGAAGAGGTCTTCCTCCTCGGCAGCCGTGAGATCGCGGCCGGCAGCGACCTCGACGTGTACAGCGAAGCCAGCCCGCTCGGTCAGGCCATCCTCGGCCTGAAGGTCGGCGAGAAGTCCTCCTACGAGGCTCCCAACGGGCGCTCGATCAGCGTCGAGATCGTGAACGTCGAGACCTACACGGGCTGAGCATCCTGTCAGACGCGCCCCCGCATCCTGTCGGACGCGGGGGCGCTTCTGCGTGATCGATCGGTGTGCTCAATCGGGGACGAGGATGGGCTCGAAGCCGGCGCGGCGCAGCGTGTCGAGCGTGTGCTCCGAGTGCTCGGGTCCGCGCGTCTCGACGCTGAGCTCGAGGATGACCTCGCTGATCTGGAGGCCGTGGCCGTGGCGGGTATGCATCGCCTCGATCACGTTCGCACCGGCCTCGGCGATGAGCTCCGACACGCGGGCCAGCTGGCCGGGACGGTCGGGCAGAGGGATGCGGATCGTGAGGTAGCGACCGGAGGCGGCGAGTCCGTGGGAGACCACGCGCTGCAGCAGGAGCGGATCGATGTTCCCGCCCGACAACACGGCCATCGTGGTCCCCGTGGCCGACACCTTGCCGGCCAGGATCGCCGCCACACCGGCCGCACCGGCGGGCTCCACCACGACCTTCGACTGCTCGAGCAGGATGAGAATGGCCCTCGCCAGGTCGTCGTCGGAGACGGTGACGACCTCGTCGACGAGCTCTTTGATGATGTCGAAGGGGACGGCGCCCGGGCGAGCGACCAGGATGCCGTCGGCGATGGTCGGTCGCGTCACGATGTCGACGGGCTCTCCGGCCTCGAGCGAGGGCGGGACCGCTGCCGCGTTCTCGGCCTGCACGCCGATGATGCGGACCGTGCGCCCGAGCTCGGCGGCGCGTGCCTTCACCGCCGCGGCGACGCCGGCGATGAGACCTCCCCCGCCGATGCCGAGCACGACGGTGTCGACGTCGGGTGCATCTTCGAGAAGCTCGAGACCGAGCGTTCCCTGCCCGATCACCACGTCGCGGTGGTCGAACGGGTGGATCAGCACCGCCCCCGTGCGCTCCGAGAACTCGGCGGCGAGACGCAGCGATGTCGCCACCGTCTCGCCCTCCAGCACGACCTCCGCTCCGTAGCCACGCGTGGCGAGCAGCTTCGGCACGGGAACGCCCAACGGCATGAAGATGGTGGCGGGGATGCCGAGCTCCTGCGCGGCGAGCGCCACTCCCTGCGCATGGTTTCCCGCGGACGCCGCGACCACGCCGCGCGAGCGCTCCTCGGCGCTCAGCTTCGACAGCCGGTACGCCGCCCCGCGGATCTTGAACGAGCCGGTGCGCTGGAGATTCTCCATCTTCAGCAGGACGGGGGCTCCGAGAATGTCGGAGAGGGCTCGCGAGGGCAGCGTCGGCGTGTGCGAGATCACCTCAGCCAGACTCTGAGCGGCGTGCTCGAACTCGGTCAGGCTGGGGACTGCGCTCATCGATTCCTCCGTCTCCGCTCGCGCGGAACTGTGCTCCAGATAAGGTCTCCGCTCGGCCCGACGCCGGTGCGCCAGGAGCCCGAGCTGATGGTCACCGCGGCGACGTTGACGAAGGCCGCCAGCGGCACAGCGAAGAGGGCGCCGGGGATGCCGGCGATCATCGCGCCACCCGCCACCACGAGGACGACGGCGAGCGGGTGCACCTTGACCGCAGAACCCATCATGATCGGCTGCAGGATATGCCCCTCGATCTGCTGGACGGCGAGGACCACCACGAGCATCCAGAGCGCGATCCACGGACCGTTGTACACGAGCGCGAGGAACACGGCGACGGCGCCGGTCACCACCGCACCCACGATCGGGATGAACGAGCCGAGGAAGACGAGCACGGCGACCGGGAGCGCGAGGGGCACCTGCAGGAGGAACGCCCCGAGGCCGATGCCGATCGCGTCGATGGTGGCCACGAAGAGCTGGGTGCGCGCGTAGTTCACGATCGTGGTCCAGCCGTTGCGCGCGGCACCATCGACGGCCGGGCGGGCGCGACGCGGGAAGATCTTGAGGGTCCAGCGCCAGATCCCCGCACCATCGGCCAGCAGGCAGATGAGGATGAACAGCGCGAGCAGGGCGCCCGTGGCGACGTGACCGACCGTCGTGCCGATGGCGAGCGCGCCCGTCCAGAGGACCTGCGCCTGCTCGCTGATGAGATCCAGACCCTGCTGGAGGTAGTCGGCGATCTGCGTGTCCGAGATGTTCAGCGGACCGTCGTGCAGCCACACCTGGAACTGATCGAACGCTTCGGTCGAGCGCGCCTGCACGTCGGGAAGCTGAGCCCGCACCTGCCAGACGACGAGCCACATCAATCCGGTGACGATGGCGGCCGTGCCGATCAGCGAGAGCGCGATCGCCAGCCAGCGCGGAAGACCACGTCGCAGCATCCACGAGAACGCCGGCCACAGCAACGCCGTGATGAGGATGCCCACCATCAGCGGGATGACGAGGAGCTTGAGCAGCATCACCAGCCAGATGAAGACGCCGATCGCGGCGGCGATCAGGAGCAGCCGCCAGGCATATCCCGCCGTTATACGCAGGGGCAGGGGCACCGCCTCGTCGGCCTCGGTCGTCACGGTGCGGTCGGTGGAGACCGGGCGCGGACGGAACAGATCTCGCAGCCGGGGTCGCTGGTCCTCGCTCATCGCCCAAGTCTACGGTCATGCCGTATGCCGTCGGACGCATCCTTTCTCCGGGGGGTGGCATGTCGGCGGCCGGAGATACCCTGGCCGTGTGACCGACACCCTCAGCTCCACCCAGGCACGCCGCATCGCTCTGGCTGCTCAGGGCTTCACACGCACCCGCCCCGCATCGGTCACGGGGCGGCACGTGCACCGGGTCATGGACCGGCTCGGGGTGCTCCAGATCGATTCGGTCAACGTGTTCGCCCGGTCCCACTACCTGCCGTTGTTCTCGCGACTCGGCGCGTATGAACCCGCTCTCCTCGACCGCGTCTTCCTCTCCCGCACGACCCACTACGTGGAGTACCTCGCGCACGAGGCGACCTTCATCCCGATCCAGGACTGGCCGCTGTGGCGGTTCCGCATGGAGGACTTCCGTCGGCGGTGGGCCGGCGAGGACTCCTGGATGAGCAGCAACGCGCGCACGGTGCAGTGGGTGCAGGACGAGTTGCGCGCGCGTGGGCCGCTGCGGCCGGCCGACCTCCGCGCCGATGCACCCCGAGAGCGGGGAACGTGGTGGGACTGGGACGATGTGAAGCTCGCCCTCGAGCACCTGTGGCGTGTCGGCGACGTCGCGATCAGCGGGCGCCGCGGTTTCGAGCGCACGTATGCGCTGGCCGAGCATGTGATCCCCGACGGCATCCGCTCGGAGGAGGTCTCCCGCGCCGATGCGATTCTCGAGCTGACGCGTCGCGCGGCCCGTTCGAGCGGTGTCGCGACGCAGTCCGACCTCGCAGACTACTACCGGATCCGCGACCGGGCGGCCGTCGCCCGCTCGATCGCCGACCTCGCCGATGCGGGCGAGTTGCAGCCGGTGCAGGTGCGCGGCTGGGAACGTGGCGGGCGTCCGCTCGCGGCCTGGCGGCATCGTGACGCGGTGCTTCCCCGGGGAATCGATGCGGCCGCGATCCTGACCCCGTTCGACCCCGTCGTGTGGTTCCGCGATCGAGCACTCCGCGCGTTCGAACTCGACTACCGCATCGAGATCTATGTGCCGGCGGAGAAGCGTCGGTACGGCTATTACTCCTTGCCCGTCCTCGTCGGCGACCGCATCGTGGCGCGGGTCGACCTCAAGGCCGACCGCGCGACGTCGACGCTGCAGGTCCAGTCCGCCTGGTGGGAACCGCAGGCGCGCCCCGGCGATGCGGAACCGATCGCGGCAGAGCTCACCCTCGCGGCGGAGTGGCAGGGTCTGGAGAACGTCTCGGTCTCCGGCTGGGGCGACGCCACCGATGCCCTGCATGCAGCGCTGGCGAACAGCCGTGCCGTGGGCCGTCATCTGCATGCGCGGGAGAACCGGACGTGAGAAGGGCGCACTGGTGGCTCATCGGCGGTGCCGCGGGACTCGTCCTGGCCGCCGCGGGCCTGTGGATCTGGCAGTCGACAGCCCCTTCGTCCACTCCCGAGGAGGCGGCACTCGACTACCTGCACGCCCTGGAATCCGGCAACCCCGATGCTGTGGCAGCCACCGGGATGAAGGTCTCGAGGACCGCCCTTGACGCGTTCGACGCCGCGACCTCACTGATCGAGGATGCCAAGGTCACGCGCGTCCGTGAAGACGCCGACGGAGCATCCGCCGTCGTCGACATCTCCTTCCGCCTCGACGGCGCGTCGCAGGAGGCGCAACTGAGCCTCGGCGTCGTGGAGGACCGTTGGATCGTCGACTCCGCGGGTCTGGGCAGCCTGACCATCGAATCGAGCATCGGCTCCGACGTGGCGATCGGCGACGCGACCATTCCGGCAGGGAAGGGTATTCCGCTGCTGCCTGCGACCTACACCGTGGCTGCCGCGCCGACGACGCTGCTCGACGGCGAGAGATCGGTGTCGGTGCTGCCCGGCACGAAGACCTCGGCGACGGTCGATGTCGCCGTGCGCCCGGAAGCGACTGCTGCCGCACAGGACAGTCTCGACGAGCTCCTCGAGACCTGTACCGCCCCAGCCACCACGGAGGCGGAGGGCTGCGGAATCCGAATCCCCTGGGGGACGGAGTTCCGCGATGTGACCGGCATCCGCTATCGGATCGACGAGTCACCGACCATCGCGCTGTCCCCAGCCGGTTTCACAGCGGAGGGTGGAGTTCTCGTGGCCACCGTCACCGGGACCGGCCAGAACGGCGAACCTCGCACCACCACGTATCGCACCGTCTCCTGGAGCCTGCGCGGCGATGTCTCATTCACCGCCGACGGTCTCGTGCTCTCACCGTGGTGAGAGGGGTCTGGTCAGGCGGAGGTCATCAGAACTGCACGCGCGGTGGCTCGGAGATGGCGCTGCTGTCGGCGACCTCGAAGAACTCCCGCTCGGAGAAGCCCAAGCCCTTCGCGAACAGGTTGTTCGGGAACACCTTGATCTTGGTGTTGAGCTCGCGCACACCGCCGTTGTAGAAACGGCGTGCGGCCTGGATCTTGTCCTCGGTGTCGACCAGTGCCTGCTGCACCTGGAGGAAGTTCGTGCTCGCCTGCAGCTGCGGGTACGCCTCGGCGACCGCGAACAGGCTGCGCAGAGCCTGTTGCAGGTGTCCCTCGGCGATGCCCGCTTCCCCGGGGCCTCCCGCCGACAGGGTCTCGGCACGCGCGCGAGTCACGTTCTCGAAGACGGCCTTCTCATGGGAGGCATATCCCTTGACCGTCTCGATCAGGTTGGGGATGAGGTCGGCTCGTCGCTTCAGCTGCACCGTGATTCCGCTCCACGCCTCATCGACGCGGACGTTCAGCTGCACCAGCGAGTTGTACGTGGCCCACAGATAGATGCCGACGAGCAGGATCACTCCGACAACGATCAGTACCGGCACGAGCCATTCCATCAGAGGCCCACCCTTCCTCGTGTTTCTCTCATCCTAGACGCGCAGCCTGCACGTGGACTGGGCATGCCCGGCGACGACCGCAGACCGATCAGCTGCCGAGGACCCGTTCGAGATAGCGGTTGGCGAATCGACGTTCGGGGTCGAGGCGATCGCGCAGCGTGACGAAATCGTCGAACCGCGGGTACCGCTCCCGGAGCGTCTCCGCGGTCAGCGTGTGGAGCTTGCCCCAGTGCGGGCGTCCCCCGTATTCGTGCATGATCTCTTCGACGGCACCGAAGTACTCCGTGGGGTCGGCTCGCCAGTACCGGTGCACGGCGATGTAGGCGCTGGCACGCCCATGGGCCGTCGACAGCCAGCGGTCGTCGGCGGCCGCGAACCGCACCTCGATCGGGAACTCGATCCGCCACCCTCGTCGGTCGATGAGCGCCCGGACCGCCTGGAAGGCGGCCACTGCGTTCTCGGCGGGGATCGCGTACTCCATCTCGCGGAATCTCACGGTCCTGCTCTGGATGAGCACCCGGTGGGACAGCTCGGTGTATTCGCGATCGCCCGTGAGCTTGACGGCGAGCCGGCTGAAGGGTGGAGTGATCGCGGGGATGACCTGGCCCGCCGCGCACACCACGCGATACACGCCGTTCGAGAGCAGCGTCTCATCGATCCATCGCCCGACCGCCGGGAGCGGCTTGCGGACCGTCGCCTCCGGCATGCGCGTCTGGCGCTTGGTCAGGGCCACATCGGTGTGGGGGAACCAGTAGAACTCGAAGTGATCGGCGGCAGCGACGCGCTCGTCGAGGCTGGCCAGCACCTCGTCCAGGGCCACCGGCTCGTCGATCGCGTGCATGACGAACGCGGGCACGCACTGGAGAGTCACCTCGACGACGATGCCGAGCGCGCCGAGGCCCAACGCCACGGCGGGCAGGAGCTCATTCTCGTGCTCCTCGTCGATGCGGAGGAACTCGCCGGCCGCCGTGACCATCGTGACACCGACCACCTGGGTCGCGAGGCCGCCGTATTCGGCTCCCGTTCCGTGCGTGCCCGTCGAAATCGCACCGGCGATCGACTGCCGATCGATGTCGCCGAGGTTCTCCATCGCGAGCCCATAGGGCGCGAGCAGAGCCGGGATGCGGTGCAGCCGAGTGCCGGCGAGCAACGTCACGCGCCCGGTGGCGGCGTCCGCGGAGACGAGGCCCTGCAGGTCGTCGAGCTCGAGCAGGACGCCCGGGGCCACCGCGATGCCCGTGAAGCTGTGACCGGCGCCGACGGCCTTCACCGGCAACCCGTGCTTGACTGCGGCGATCACCGCGCGCTGCACGCCCTCCGGGCTGCGCGGACGCTCCACACGCACGGGTCGGACCGAGGCCGAGCGGCCCCAGTTCTGCCAGGTGCCGCCGATTCTCGTCACAGGAAGGCCTTTCCCTCGCCGCGGTAGGTCGGCAGCTCGTCGATGATCTCGTCGCCCGAGACCAGGTGGTAACTCTCGATGCGCTCGGCCGGCTCGCCGCTCTTGGCATGACGGAACCAGACCCGGTCCCCCACGCCCAGCGACGTGGCCGTCGGACCCTGGAGCGGTGTCTGCACTTCTCCAGCCGCTTCCCGGGAGAGCGTGTGGAGCCCTTCCGGCCATACGGGACGCGGCTGACGGGACGCGACTGCGGGGCCGGAGGCGATCCAGCCTCCGCCGAGCACGGTGGCGATGTCGACGGCCGGGCGCCGCACCACGTCGAACGCGAACGCCGAGGCTGGAGCAGGTCGGAACGAACGGTACCCGTCGAACAGATGGCCGCCCAGGAGCCCGCTCCCCGCACTCGCCTCGGTGAGGGACTCGTCGCTTCCGGTGAACTCGAGCGATCCGGTGCCACCGCCGTTGAGGATCTCGAGCGGAGCGATCGCGCCGACAGCGGAGACGATGGCTGCCCGGCGTTCCCGCAGCTCATTGCGCGAGCGGGCCTGCACCATCCGGATCAACGGCGCATCGGGCCCGGCGTCATCGCCCTGTCCCGCGATCTGCGCGTCATACATCTGCAGTCCGACGAGCCGGAACCCTGGCCGCGCGACCACCTTGCGAGCGAATGCCGCCACCTCTCCGGCGCTGAACAGCGCCGAGCGTCGGACGCCGATGTGGCCGAGGAGCGACGAGCGCCAGGAGGCGTCGACGTCGATCGCGACGCGGAGTTCGGGGCGCGACCCCGGGCCGGCGACGCTGTCGATCAGATCGAGATGCACGAGGTCGTCGACCATCAGGGTGATGCGCTGCGCGGCCTGCTCGTCGGCGAACAGCCGTTCCAGTCCTCCGCGATCCACGGTCGGGTAGCCGAGCATGATGTCGTCGTGCGTCTCGGCGAGCCAGAGCGCTTCCTCCAGCGTGAAGGCGAGGATGCCGTGGAACCCGGGCAGCGCGAGCACGGCATCGAGCACGGATCGCACGCGCACCGACTTCGAGGCGACACGGATCGGCAGCCCGCCGGCCCGCACCAGAAGGTCCATGGCGTTGTAGCGGAGCGCCTCCCTGTCGATCACCGCGACCGGGGCGGGGAGATGCCCGGTCACGGCGGACAGGCGCGGCCAGTAGCGGGCCGGGTCCTCCCACTCGGGGGCGACCGCGGGCGCACCATGGACGGGGCTCAGTTCGTCGATGAGGTCGAGCACTCCCCCACCCTAAGGCCTCATCGGACTCGGGATCACCCCCTGCGGCACCGCGTCGCATGCGGGCACGGCGATAGGCTGGCGGCGAGGCCCCCGTAGCCCAATGGCAGAGGCAGGCGACTTAAAATCGCTTCAGTCTGGGTTCGAGTCCCAGCGGGGGCACACCGGGGTTCGGCCCCGCCCTCTCAGTCTTCGATGTCGATGGCTCGCTTCTTCTCGCCCGAGGCCTCACGGATCCTCCGCACGATCAGGACGACGAGTGCGATCGCGATCGCCGAGTACACGACGTAGTCGAGATAGCCGAGATACTGCTCCAACTGCTCGTGCTGCGTGCCCAGCGCTGCGCCGACGCCCAGCAGGAGTGTGTTCCAGAGGCCGCTGCCGATGACCGTGTAGATGCTGAACGTCACGAGGTTCATGCGGGATGCGCCCGCCGGGATCGAGATGAGGCTGCGGACGCCGGGGACCATCCGCCCGACCAGCACGGTCCAACCGCCGCTGCGCACGAACCAGTCCCCTCCCCGCTCGAGGTCGGACCGGCTCACCAGCCGAGTGGCCGCCAGCATGCGCACGGCCCGATCCATGCCGATCGCGGCACCGAGTCCGTACAGCAGCAAAGCGCCCAGCAGGGACGCGAGAGTGCTCCAGAAGATCAACCACCCCAGGTTCAGGGCGCCGCTCTGGCTGAGGTACCCCGCGAACGGCAGGATGACCTCGCTCGGGATGGGGGGCACCAGGACTTCGAGGAAGACCAGCACGCCCACCCCGACATCCCCGAGTGCGGTGAGGACGTCGGCCGCGAATCCGGTGAGCCCGGTGAAGCCATGATCGGCGGCAGCAGTGAGGACCATCCGCGATCAGCGCCCGAAGATGTCGCCGATACCGGGGATGCCGAGATTGCCGAGTTGCTCGCCCCACCCGCTCGCCGCATCGCCCAGACCCGACACGGTCTCGCCGGCCGAGCCCAGGAGCTCACCGGCACCTCCCGTGAGCGACTCGACGTCGATGCCGGCGGCCAGGGACTCGATGTCGATGCCCTCCGCCATCGCGCCGAAGTCGACGCCGATGTTCGCGGCCTGCTCCAACAGGGGCCCCGCCACGGTGCTGAGGACGGCCCCGCCCGCCACCACGCCGAGCAATCCGACGGCCGCGCCACCAGCCGCGACCGCCGCACCACCGGCAGCGCCACCGATACCGGCTCCACGTGCTCGCGACAGCAGTCCGCGCATCCGGCCCGGCTTCATGGCCTCAGCACGTCCGGCGGCGCGGGCGAGGTCGTCCGCCGACGAGGACCGCGGCCGCTCACCGGGTTCGAGCTCCTGCCTCATCCGGGCCTCGACCTGCGCGCGCTGGTCAGGTGTGAGGCGGGCGAACGCCTCGCGGTGGATCTGTTCGACACGCTGCGGATCCGCCGTCTGGAGGAGGTAGTCGTAGCGGGCGATGGCCGCTCGATCGGCGTCGGTCACGGCGTGTGCGCCCCGCACGGTTCCGGGAGGAGGCGGTGCGTACGGGTCTGCAGCAGCCGGTGCCGTGTGCGCGGGACGCGGTCGTCCACCGGACGCGGCCGGCGGCGCGTACGGGTCGGCCGGCGAAGGCCTGCCCTGGCCCGACGACCGTGCGGGGTCGGCCGGACCGCGGACCGCGTCGACGGCACCACGGAGCATGCCTCCCCAGTCCGTCGACCGGGACCCGTCCTGCGAGCGCGATCGGTCGGCCGCGTGAGGGTCGCGCCCCGTGCCGGCGTTCTTCTCGAGTGCTTCGGACGCCATTCCGATCAGTCGGGAGAGCTTTCCCATGAGTGGTCCCTTTCGTGGTGCGGACCACCGCGGATCCACGACGCCGGGACGACGGCAGGGTTCTCTCGGCAGCCCGCGATGCGGGTGCCAAGGTCTCCTCCACCCTCACGGGCCGGCGGGCCGGAGCACGATCTCGTGCTCGTAATGACGACGTCGCCGCATTCGGGAGTACTCCCCTTGCTCGCGTGACGATACCGGCCGTACCTATGCATGACCTCGGAGCCGCCCCGCAGAGACGAACATCGGCCCCGACGCGGAGCGCGTGGGGCCGATGTTCGTGTGCGAGCGTGTCTGCTACTTGGCGGCAGCCTCGGCCGGCTCGGGAGCCTTCTCGGCGGCGGGCTTCTTCGCTGCGGGCTTCTTCGCCGCCGGCTTCTTCGCCGCCGGCTTCTTCGCGACCGGCTTCTCCGTCACCTCGGCCGATGCGGCCGGAGCGGCCTTGGCCGCCGACTTCTTCGCAGCGGGAGCAGCCTTCGCAGCCGGAGCAGCATCTGCCACGGGCGCGGCCGGAGCAGCCGGGCGCGGGCGCGCCGCGAACTCCTCGAAGACGTAGCGCGGGTTCTGCACGGTCTCGAGATTCACCAGGTCGCGGCCGAGCCACAGGTTGTTCCACCAGCCCCAGATGACGCGGAACTTGCGCTCCCACGTGGGCATCGCGAGACCGTGGTAGCCGCGGTGCGCGACCCAGGCCACGAAACCCTTGAGGGCGATCTTGCCGGACTGGAAGACACCGTTGTACAGGCCGAGGCCGGCGACGGCACCGAGGTTCTTGTGGAAGTACTCCTTGGGCTTCTCTCCCCGGAGGACCGCGACGAGGTTCTTCGCGAGCAGCTTGGCCTGGCGGACCGCGTGCTGGGCATTCGGCACGCAGAAGCCGCCGACCCCACCACCGGAGAGGTCGGGAACCGCCGAGACGTCACCGGCCGCCCACGCTCCCTCGACGAACGCCTCCGGCGTTCCGACGCGCAGGTCGGCGCGGGTCTGGATGCGACCGCGCTCCTCGACCGGCAGGTCTCCGCCGCGGACGACGGTCGGGTTGGCCATGACACCCGCGGTCCACACGATGACGTCGGTCGGGATGACCTCACCGGTGGAAAGCTCGACGTTGCCGTCGACGGCGCTCGTCAGCTGCGTGTCGAGGTGCACGTTGGCTCCGCGCTTGGCCAGGTCCTTGAGCACCCACTCGCTGGTCTGCAGCGAGACCTCGGGCATGATGCGGCCCATCGCCTCGATGAGGTGGAAGTGCGTGTCGTCGAAGCTGATCTGCGGGTACTTGGCCACCAGCGCGGACGCCAGCGAACGCAGCTCGGCGAACACCTCGATGCCGGCGAAGCCACCACCGACGACCACGACGGTCAGCAGACGGTCGCGCTCAGGCCCGGCCGGGAGGGAGGCGGCCTTGTCGAAGTTCGACATGACCTTGTCGCGGATCGCGACGGCCTCTTCGATCGTCTTCAGACCGATCGCGTTGTCGGCGATGCCGGGGATCGGGAAGGTACGCGACACGGCACCGGCGGTGACGACGATCTGGTCGTACGCGAACTCGTACGGCTCACCCACGGGCGGTGTGATGGTCGCGACCTTCTGCGCGTGGTTGATGTTCGTCACCTTGGCGGTGAGGACGTTCGTGCGCTTGAGGTGACGACGGTGCGCGACCACCGAGTGTCGCGCCTCGATGGAGCCGGCGGCGACCTCGGGCAGGAACGGCTGGTACGTCATGTACGGCAGCGGGTCGACCATGGTCACGTCGGCTTCGCCCTTGCGCAGGTGCTTCTCGAGCTTCCACGCGGTGTAGAAACCCGCGTACCCTCCGCCGACGATCAGGATCTTGGGCACAGTGCTGTTCTGAGGCACAGAAGAACTACTCCTCGGAGTCGGGGGTGTGGCGTACGGAAATGCGCGCCGATCGGATGCGCCGGGCAGCTGCGGTGACGCCAAGCGCTACCAGGATACCAGGGACGGTGAGCGCAATGAGCGGCAGGGTACCGTAGCGCAGTGAATCCGCGCTGGGAAGCAACGGTGAACCCGCCTCGGTCGGAGCGTCTGCGGCCGGAAGAGGGGGAACGGCGACCGGAGTCCTCGTCTCCACCGGCTGCGGTTCCGACTGCGCACGGCGGAACACGCGGATCCACTCCGCCAGGTCTCCCATGGGGTTCTCGCTCACTGCGGGGATGTTCGCAGAGATCGCCGCCGCCGCATCCACCAGCCCGTACCCGTACAGCGGATCCTGGGGCTTGATCGCATCGTCGACCGGAATCGCGGTCTTGATGATGCGGTTGATGACGTCGATCGCCTTGATGTCGGGGTGCGCCGAGCGGATCAGCGCCGCGACTCCGGCGACGATGGGCGCCGCACCGCTCGTGCCGCGCCAGGGGACGACCGAGCCATCGGCCGAGACACCGATCAGGCCTTCGCTGGGCGCCGAGATCCCGATCGTGATGCCCTGCGTCGACGCCTCGATGCTGGCCGTGCCCGTCTGGTCGACGCCGCCGACGGTGAGCACGCCGGGAATGGTCGCCGGGGCGCCGATGATGTTCGTCCCGCTCCCCCGGTTGCCGGCGGCGACGACCACCACCACGTCGTGCTCGAAGGCGTACAGGAACGCCTCGTCCCAGCTCTCGTCCCAATCGAGCGTGTTCGTGGTGAACGACAGGTTGATGACGTCGGCCCCGTTGTCGACGGCCCACTTCATGCCCTTCGCCACCTGTTCCGTGAACGGCACCGCCGCGGCCGCACCGAAACCCACGGAGATCGAGAGCAGGTTGGCCTCCGGAGCCACGCCGATCATGCCCGTTCCGTCCGGTGCACCGCGTCCGGCAGCCAGCGAAGCCACCCAGGATCCGTGGTTGCCGTCGACCGCGCCCAGCGGGGTGCGTCCGTCCGGAGTCCCGGCCCCCGACACGTCCGTGCCCCCGACGACCGCGTCGCCGAAGACCGACGGCACCTTGCCGATGCCCGTGTCGATCACCGCGATCGTCACGCCCTTGCCGCGGGTCGTCTGCCAGGCCTCGCGGATGCGTGCGCCGTCGAGCCAGTACTCCGAGGCGCGGACCGGATCTGCGGGGTCATCGGGGATCGGCGGCGGCGTGGCGGAGGCGCCGATGAGCAGCACGGTCGCCGCGACCACCACGATGGCGGCAGCGCTGCGCAGCTTCCGGCGCGCGGTCATGCCGAGGGGGCCGCCCCGTCGCGCACGGCGGCACCGGGGTCTTCGCAGCGGCAGACCGAGGGCGACCATGAAGAGCGTGCGAGTGCGGCGTCGCCGATCGGGTTGACCCCGGGGCCCGCAGCCAGGGCATGTCCGGCCAGGGCGTGCAGGCACTTGACACGCGTGGGCATGCCTCCGGCGGAGATGCCGTCGATCTCGGAGACCTCTCCGAACTGCCCACGGTCGGCGAGATAGGCCTCGTGGGCTGCGAGGTAGGCCGCGGCCACGTCTTCGTCGTCGGCGAGGAGGGCGGCGAGCTCCGGCATCACCTGGGTGGCCTCGAGCGTCGACATCGCCGCGGTCGCCGCCGGGTGCGTCAGGTAGTAGAACGTGGGGAACGGCGTGCCGTCCGGCAGACGCGGGGTGGTCGCGACGACCGTCGGGTTGCCGCACACGCAGCGGGCCGCGATACCCACCATGCCTCGGGCGGGACGACCGAGCTGAGCCGATACGACGGCGAGTTCGGCGGGCGTGGGGGCGGGGAACGGCGGCGTGGTCACCCCACCAGCGTAGGGGAGCCGCCAGGGAGGATGCTCGGAGCGAATGCTCAGGGAGCGACGGCGGCCGTGTCGCTGAGCCCGGTCGAGACCACGGTGCGCAGCAACTGCGGCATCCAGTCCGTCGGCGTCTCGACGAGCGTCTCGCTCACGGGGTCCTGCTCACGCGGAAGTGCTGCGGGGTCGAGGTCGTTGTCGACCAGGTAGACGACCTCGCCGGGCTTGACGTAGTAGAGGCGTTCGCGGGCCTGGGTGGCGATGTACGCGGGGTCGTTCCAACGCTCGCGTTCCGCGACGAGCGCCTCGATCTGGTCTTCGCTCACCTTCACCGATGCCTCGAGAGCAGCGATCTTCTGACGCTGATCGATGAAGGTCCCGAGCGTGGGCACGAGCACCCAGGCTCCCAGCACCACGAGAGAGAGCATGATGACGGAGAACGCCGAGAGCCGGATGCCGGATGCCCACTCGCGCACGTCGACGCGAGGCGCCGCGCCTCGGGACGCGCTCGACGCACGCCGAGACGACGTCGTCGCTGCCTGCGCCCGGGGCTTGGCGCCCTTCTTCGTGGGCGAGGGCGTCGGCTGCGCGCGCGGAGACGACGAAGGAGGAGCCGGTCGTCGTGCCACGGCTCCTCCTTCGTCGTGCCGGGTCAGCGGCGGTGTTCACCGCCGTGTCGGCGGCTTCTTCGATGTGTCGTGCGTTCAGGCCTGGTAGCGCGGGAACGCCGAGCGGCCGGCGAAGACCGCGGCGTCGCCGAGCTCTTCCTCGATGCGCAGCAGCTGGTTGTACTTCGCGACACGCTCGCTGCGGGCAGGGGCGCCCGCCTTGATCTGGCCCGCGTTGGTCGCGACGACCAGGTCGGCGATCGTGGTGTCCTCGGTCTCGCCCGAGCGGTGCGAGAGCATCGCCGTGTACCCGGAGCGCTGCGCCAGGCTGACGGCGTCGAACGTCTCGGTGAGCGTGCCGATCTGGTTGACCTTGACGAGCAGCGAGTTGGCGACGCCACGCTTGATGCCGTCGGCGAGACGCTGCGGGTTGGTGACGAACAGGTCGTCGCCGACCAGCTGGACCTTGGAGCCCAGGACGTCGGTGAGGTGCTTCCAGTTGTCCCAGTCGTCCTCAGCGAGAGCGTCTTCGATCGTGACGATCGGGAAGTCGTTCACGAGTCCGACGTAGTACTCGGTGAGCGCGGCGGCGTCCCAGTCCTTGTTGTCGAGACGGTAGACGCCGTCCTTGAAGAACTCGGTCGCGGCGACGTCGAGCCCGAGGGCGATGTCGGTTCCGGGCGTGAACCCGGCCTTCTCGATCGCCTTCACCAGGAAGTCGAGGCCCTCACGGTTGCTGGGCAGGTCGGGAGCGAAGCCGCCCTCGTCGCCCAGACCGGTCGCGTAGCCGGCGGCCTTCAGCTCGGCACGCAGCACGTGGTAGGTCTCGACACCCCACCGGAGTGCCTCGGAGTAGGTCTCGGCGCCGATCGGCGCGAGGAAGAACTCCTGCATGTCGATGCCGTTGTCGGCGTGCTCGCCACCGTTGATGACGTTGAACAGCGGAACGGGCAGCACGTGCGCGTTCGGGCCGCCGAGGTAGCGGAACAGCGGGAGGTCGGCCGAGTCCGCGGCGGCCTTGGCCACGGCCAGGCTCACGCCGAGGATGGCGTTGGCGCCGACGCGCTTCTTGTTCTCGGTACCGTCGACATCGATCAGGATCTCGTCGACGATGCGCTGCTCGCTCGCCTCGACACCCTCGATCGCCGGTCCGAGCTCATCGATGATGGCCTCGACGGCCTTCAGCACGCCCTTGCCGCCGTAGCGGCTCTTGTCTCCGTCGCGGAGCTCGTACGCCTCGAACGCGCCCGTGGATGCGCCGGACGGAACGGCCGCCCGCTGCACGATGCCGTCGTCGAGGAGGACCTCCACCTCGACGGTCGGGTTTCCGCGCGAGTCGAGAATCTCGCGTGCGCCTACAGCCTCGATCAGTGCCACTGATGTGCTCCTTGCTCAGGGGGAAAACGTTGTGTGGAGCGTCGTCGATCCGCGCCCAGTCTAGCCCGGCCTCCCGACGGACTCCGGGACTCGCCCGGACGCGAATCGCCCGCGGCGGGAAGCCCCGGAAGGTCAGACGACCACGGCGATCGCGAAGCCGTCCCATCCCTTCACGCCCACGGTCTGCAGGGCCGTGGCATCGAAGCGCGGATCCTCCCCCAGCATCCGCAGTCCGTCGCGGGTGCCCACGACCTTGGGATCGGTGCTGTCGTCGCGGACGATCTCGCCCTCGCGCCCGATGTTGTCGAGCACGATCACCGTGCCGGGGTGCCCGAGCTTCGCCGCCCAATCGAGGTAGATCGTGTTCGACTCCTTGTCGGCATCGATGAACACCAGATCGAATCCGCCGACCAGGGTCGGCAGCACGTCCGCTCCCCGCCCCACCCGGATGTCGACGCGATCACCGACCCCCGCGGCGTCGATGCTGGCACGGGCGACCGCCGCGTTTTCCGATTCCGCCTCGATCGTCACGACCCGTCCTTCGGCGCCGACGGCGCGGGCGAGCCAGATCGTCGAGTAGCCGCCGAGCGTGCCGATCTCGAGCACGCGGCGCGCGCCGCTGATGCGGACCAGCAGGTTCAGCAGTTTGCCGGCGACGGGCGCGACCTCGATCTCCGGGAGGCCGGCGGCCCGCTGCGCAGTGAGGGCCGACTCCAGCGCCGGATCGGGACCGACGAGCAGATCGGAGAGGAAGCTGTCGGCGTCGGACCAGGCGGCGGGGGTGGATTCCATGGCCTCAGCCAACCCCCGGCGCCGCCCTCCGTCAAGGCCGCGGTGCCGAGAGCAGCCGCCCCGACGCGTCGGCGAGCTCGGGCTGGGCACGGAACTGTCCCGTCAGCTGCAGCACCACCGCGACGAGCGCGAGGACGACCCAGGTCGCGACGCCGAGTGGTCCCGCCAACGCCAGATCGGGCTGCGTCGCGGCGACGATGAGGATGAGCCCCGCCGCGGCGTTCAGAGATCCGTGCGCGATGACCGCCGGCCACACCGATGCGGACCGCAGCCGCAGCCAGCCGAGCAGGACGCCCCAGGCCACGCATCCACCGATCATGAACAGGATGCCCGTGATGTCGGTGCGCCCGAAGTTGTAGCCGAGCAGGATGATCGGGCTGTGCCACACGCCCCAGATCACGCCGCTGAGGATCAGGGCCGGCCAGGTGCCGAGCGGGCGCAGCGCCGGAAGCAGCCACCCCCGCCAGCCGAGCTCCTCGCCGAACGCGAAGAGGCTGTTGAACAGCGCGCCGACGGGGATCATCGCGAGCTGCGCGAACACGACGACCTGGACAGGAGGCTGTGGCGTTCCGGCCGGCACTGCCTTCTCGAGCTCGGCTGCGAGAGCCGAGAACGTCAGGTCGAGCTGCACGAAACCGAGCGCGGCGGAGAGCAGGACGCCCAGGCCCACCAGCAGCGGCGGAACGAGCCACCCCGCGACCATGAGCCAGATCACGCGCTTCGCGGGGCGCAGCGGCCACAGTCCGAGGAAGCGGGCGCGCTGCCCGGGTGCGGGGACGCGCATCGCGAAAGTGACGATGAGAGCCGCCACCGCAGGCGTGAACATCATCACCGGCAGCAGGAACACCGAGCTCGGCTCGGCGAGCCCGTCGCCCAGCCACAGGGGCAGGGCGACCAGCCAGGAGAGGACGAAGGAGACCGCCACGAAGACGATCACCGCGGTCCACGGCACACGGCGCGGGTTCAGGGTCTGGTCGTTCATGAGGTCTCCTTTCCGGAGTCCGTCGATCGATCGGTCGAGGGGATGGCCACGGTCCGCGCGCGGTCGACATAGGCCTGGAGCAGCGCCGCGGCTTCTTCCGCGCCGTCGATGGTGACGATGAAGGGTCGCCGGCCCCGTCGGGAGACCTCGATCGCAGATCCGCGGCGCATGACGATCCCGGTGCGCCCGTCGACGGCGATGCGCCATCCCCAGCCGCCGAACTCGCCGAACGGGGAGATGTCGACAGCGCGCGCCGCCTCGACCTCGTCGAGCGGGACACGGATGCGCGGCCAGCCCAGCAGGGCACGAGCGGAGAAGCCCTCCGGTGTGACCGTGACGCGGAACGAGGCGGTCGCCGCGAGGGCGAAGCCCACGACGACCACGACCAGCGCGACGATCCAGCCACCCTCGACGCCGGTGCCGAGCATGTACGCGGCGAGCGCGACGAGACCGAGGAGCACGAACAGCAGGAAGGCGAGCGCGCCGCGCGGCATCGTCGTCGTGGCGACCCACACGACGCGTTCGCCCTTCGCGACGTGCACCGAGTAGCGGGGTTCGAGCGTGCGCCCCTGCTCCGGCCGCACGCGCGGCTGCACGGCCCAGGCGATGCCGCCGACCAGAAGGAGTGCGGCGAACGCGAGTGCCATGGTGCCCCCGATGCCGGGCGATTCCGCGGGGTCGGCGAGCTCACGCTGGATCGCGAGGGATCCGAGGCTCATCACGGCCGCGAAGGCGGACATCCCCGCGGAGAGTGCGCCCATCAGCCGGGCCGCCCCGCCCCAGTGCTCACCGACGGACGCGAGGGTGACGATCGCCATCAGCGCCGGCAAGCCGAGCCCGACCCCGACGAGGATCCAGAGATACACGGACGGCGGGCCGAACCGGTCGGCGCCGCTCACACCCCAATGGGTCGCCACCTGTGGCGGCAGCGTGGGCAGCCAGGCGAGCAGGATCACGACGGCGACGGCGGTGATCACGATCGGCAGGATCACCGCGACGACGAAGAAGGTCAGCCGAGCGCGTCGCAGCAGCGCAGGCGGTGTGCGGGTGAGGTCGTGGATGGTCATGGCGAGTCCTCCTCGCGGCTGTCTGGGCGGTCGGGATCGGAACGGGGGAGATCAGAACGGTCGAGATCGGATCGGGCGTCACGGTGCGCATGAACGATGCCGGCGAGCGTGTCGGCGGAGACGCCGAGGGCTGCGGCACGGCGCACCAGCTCGTCAATGTCGTGAGCGAGTTCGGCGAGGGGTGCCGCCGAGGCCGCGATGACCGCTCCCCTCCCGCGACGCAGATCGACCAACCCCTCATCGCGCAGCCGCTGGTAGGCGTGCAGGACGGTGTGCTGGTTGATGTCGAGCGCTTCGGCGACGTCGCGGGCCGCCGGAAGGCGATCGCCGGGCGCGAGGACCCCGGTGAGGATGTCGGAGCGGATGGAGGCCGCCACCTGGTCGTAGAGCGCGCGGGGGCTGTCGGGATCGACGCGGATGAGCATCCGGCCCTCCTCTCCTATCATCGCTACTTATTCTATGCGAACTATAACAACTGTGCCAACCCTCCAGACGTCTTCGTCGCTTCCGCCCTGGTGCCGCACACTGGCCTTCATGCGCATCACTCCCCGCCGTCTCGCGATCGGCATGAGCCTGTGGATCCCCAACCTCTTCAGCGGCATCCGCATCCGCCGCTTCAGCGAGGACTGGACGCACGCGACCGTCGAGCTGCACGTCAACGTCTTCACCCGCAACTACGTCAAGACCGCGTTCGGCGGCTCGATGTCGGCGATGACCGACCCGTACTTCTTCATGCTGGTCATGCACCAGCTCGGACGCGACCACGTCGTGTGGGACACCCGCGGCGAGATCGAGTTCCTCAAGCCCGGCCGAGGCGTGCTCACCGCCGAGTTCGAGGTGTCGAAGGAGAAGGCGGAGGAGATCCGCGAGCGTGCACGCGGCGGAGCCAAGGTGCTCGAGTGGTTCGAGACCGTCATCACCGACCGTGAGGGCGACGTCGTCGCGAAGGTGCGCCGCGAGGTCTACATCCGGGAGAAGAAGCGCGTCACCGCTTCGCGGGGCTGATCCCGCCGGCGAGCGTCGACGCCCTCGCGATCAGGGTGGGGGCGAGGCGCACGGTGTCGTGCGCGGTCGATGCGCCCGACACCAGTCCGAGGACGAGCTCCAGAGCCGTGCGACCGCTCTCCTCGAACGGCTGCCGCACGGTCGTGAGGTCGAGCGCCGCAGCGACCTCGCCGTCGTCGTAGCCGACGACAGCGAGCGGAGCGGTGCCGGGGTCCGCGCGCAACGCCGACAGCACCGCGGCGGCGAACTGGTCGTGGTTCGCGACGATCGCCGTCGCACCCGCGGCGCGGGCCGCAGCGATCACCCGGCCGTCGACCGCGGAGGGATCAGCGACCGCCAGGTCGGTCATCGCCAGGTGCTGCGTGAGCCCTTCGATACGGAGCATCCCGGCCGACACGTAGGCCGGCGAGCGCTGCGGCTCATGCACGAACAGGACACGACGATGTCCGAGGCCGGCGAGGTGGCGGCCGATCTGCGCACCGCCGTCACGGTCGTCGACGAGGACGACCGGACCTCCCACGTCCGACCGCGTCGGCACCACGTCGACGTAGACCACCGGGATGCGCGCGGCCCTGCTCGCCCGTCGCGCCGCGCCGCCGAGCGGAACCCCCATCACCACGAGGCCGGTGGCGTCCGTGCGCGTGGGCAGCACGTCGAGCAGCGGCTCATCGGCGGCCGCCGCCGAATCGAGGTCGTAGGGGATGATGTCGACCGCCGCATCCCTGGCCCTGCGGAGCATCCCGGACAGGCGACGCAGGTACGAGGGGTATGTCGTGAACGGTGCAGCGACCGCGATGCGCGCGGCCCCCACGCGCCGCCCCTGCGTCATCCGATACCCGAGCGCGGTGGCCGCGGCGACGATGCGTTCGCGGGTCTCGGGTCGCACCCTGTGCGGCGCACTCACCGCCAGCGACACGGTGGAGATGCTCACTCCCGCGCGCTCCGCGACGTCGTAGATGGTGACCCGTCCCGGTCGTGCGCGCATGCTCGGACCTCCCTTCTTCATCGAAGTTCTTCGATTCCTCAGACTAGGTCGGAACCCGCCCCGGTCGGAACCCACCGGTGCGGAACCGTCGAAGGAGATGCCCGATGCCGACACCGTGGTCCCGATTCCGGCGCCCGACCCTCGACAGCGCCGTGGCGGCGTGGGAGGAGCGGGTCGCGCCTCTGCTCGAGGAGGAACCCGCAGACCCCGCAGGACGACGCCGGGTCGCTGCCAGGAACGACAACACCGTGAGCGCCGCGCTCGGGATCACGCCGCTCCCCACCGCCGCCGAGGAGCACATCGTTCCGGTCGACGGGCACCCCGACGTACGCGTGCGCGTCTACTGGCCCGGCGAGGAGCGCACGCCACCCGGCTCGGGCCTCCCCGCGCTGGTGTACTTCTACGGCGGCGGATTCACGATCGCCGGGATCGACTGGGTCTCGTGGGACGCGCGGTTCCGAGCCCGAGCACGGGATGCGGGGATCGTGATCGTCGCCGCCGACTACGCCCACGCCCCGGAGCAGCAGTTCCCGACCCAACCGGAGCAGTGCTGGGCGGCTTTCGAGTGGACGCACACCCACGCGACGGAGCTGGGGGCATCGCCGGACCGCCTCGCCGTGGGCGGGGCCTCATCGGGAGGCGACCTCGCCGCAGCCGTGACGCTGATGAACCGCGATCGCTCGGCGCATACGATCGCCCTGCAGCTGCTGGAGAACCCCGCACTCGACCTGACCATGGGTCATGCCGACATGGCCGGCATCGATGCGCGGATGCCGGGAGTCATCGTGCGCGCGGTCGGCCGCACCCTGGTCCGGCAGTATGTCGGCGAGGATGCCGCGGCCGCTCGCCTCCCGTATGCGTCCCCGCTGCGGGCCGCATCGCACGAGGGGCTTCCGCCCGCCGTGATCCTCACCTCCGAGCTCGACCCCCTGCGCGGCGACGGAGAGGCCTATGCCCGAGCGCTCTCCGCCTCCGGGGTCCCGGTGACCGCGATGCGCTTCATCGGGCAGACGCACGGCTCGCTCGGTTCGACCGGATTCGTGCCCGCAGCGGATGCCGCGCATCGCCTGGTCGTCTCCGAGCTGCGCACCCTCCACGGAAGGACGCCGTCATGAGCGACCAGGAGCAGCACGAGCCGCCGCTGAGTCCGGCGATCCTGGAGTGGATCCAGCGCATCCGCGAGCTCTCCGCGACACTCCCCGAGCTGGAGTCGCCCGCCATGGGTGCGCGTCGCCGGGCGCAGCGGGAGCTGAGCGACCTCCTGGCCTCCGAGTTCACCGCGCCGGTTCCCTCGGGCGTGGAGATCGACGACCTGACGGTGGCGGGAGGGGAAGGTCCGCTGCGCGCCCGACGGTTCCGCACCGCAGCCGCGCCGGGCGCCCTCCCCACGATGCTGTGGCTGCACGGCGGCGGTTGGACCGGCGGCACGATCGACGAGTCGCTCAACGATCGGCTCTGTGCGGATCGCGCACTGCGCTCCGGCGTCCAGATCATGTCGCTCGAATACCGGCTGGCACCCGAGCACCCGTTCCCCGCTCCGGTCGACGACGCCGTCGCGGCCTTGGCGGATCTGCGCGAACGCGCGGACGAGCTCGCGATCGATGCGGATCGGCTGGGCGTGGGCGGCAACTCCGCCGGCGCGACCATCGCGGCCTCCGCCGCGCTGCGCGAGCGCGACGCCGGAACATCTCTGCACCACCAGGCACTCGAAGTGCTTCCGGCCGCGCTGCGCCTCGTCGGCGCATCGATGCCCCGCCGCCTCGCCGCCGCGGACTGGGAAGCGGCCATGCGCCTCGCCGAGGTCTATCGCTCCGGCGCTCCCCTCGCCGACGCTTCTCCGCTGGACGCGCCGGATCACCGCGACCTCGCTCCCGCCCTGATCCTCGCCGCCGAATTCGATCCCCTCCTGGACGGCGCGACGGCGTACGCCGACGCGCTGCACGAGGCCGGAGTCCCCGTGGTCCTGCGCATCGGCGCCGGCCACGACCATGCCTCCCCCGGCCTGACCGGCCGGTGGGAGGGGGCACGCCAGTGGCGCGACGTCTTCGTCCGGGAACTCGCCGATGCCTACCGCTCCGCCGGCCACTCCCCCGCGGATGCAGTGACGACGACCGGCGCGCACCTGTGACCCTTCCCCACCCCGACCGAGATCCGGAGACGATGATGTCCACCCACGCAGTCGATCCTGTCTTCCCCGCAGACCCCGCTCCGCCACTCACCACCGACGCGATCCCCGGTCAGCGCCAGACACGCTGGTTCTGGATCGCCTTCGTGCTCGCGTGGCTCGGATCCGGCATCGCCCAGGGCGTCGCCAGCGTCGCGATCCCCCAGCTCCTCAAGGAGTGGGACCCCGACCAGGCGACGGGCGACCTCAGCATCATCCTCACGCTCGGCGGCGCCGCCATCCTCATCACGACGCCGATCTTCGGTCGCCTGAGCGATCGATCGATGTCCCGCCTCGGCATCCGCCGCCCCTGGATCCTCTCCGGCTCGCTGATCGCCCTGGCCGGGTACGTCGTGCAGGCGACCGCCCCCTCCCTCCTCGTGCTCGGAGCCGGCACCATCCTGGTCCTGGTCGGCTGGGGCGCCGTGTCGATGACGGTCCACACGCTGTTCGCCGACCAGATCCGCCGCAGCATCCGCGCCATCATGTCGGCCGTCACGGGGGCCGCCACCGCGATCGGGATCCTCGGCGGAGTCTCGCTTGCCGGAGTGGTCGCCCCGATCGGCCAGGTCGGCATGTTCCTGATCCCCGGCGGGTTCTCCGTGCTCCTGGCACTGATGCTGTTCTTCACGCTGAAGGACATCCGTCGCCGGCAGCCCGCCGACCCGATGGACTGGAACGCCGTTCTGGCGACGTTCTGGCTGAGCCCGCGCCGCTACCCCGACTTCGCCTGGGCCTGGCTGTGCCGCTTCTTCATGACCGCATCGATCGTGTCGGTCACGAGTTACCTCTACCTGACGATCTCGGGCCGTTTCGGCATCGACGACCCGACGGAGATCGCCGCGGTGCAGACGCAGGCCACGGCGGCCTTCACGCTCATGAACCTGGTGATGGCATTCGTGTTCGGGGTGATCTCCGATCGCACGGGCCGCCGCAAGCCGAGCGTCGTCATCGGCGCACTCGCCAGCGCGGGAGGCCTGATACTGGCGATCTCCTTCGGCGACATCGCGTTCTTCCTCGTCGGGATCGCAGTCGTCGGGGCCGGTCAAGGCGCCTACATCGCGGCCGATGTCGCCCTGATGACGGAGTGCCTCCCCTCCGTGGATGACGCCGGCAAGGATCTCGGCATCGTGGCCCTCGCCTATCTGCTGCCGGGCATCCTCGTGCCCGTTTTCGGATTCTTCGCCACCCGCATAGGCTCGCCGACAGGTGAGAACTTCGCGGCCCTCTACATCGGCGCGGTCGTGATGGCCGTGATCGCCGCATTCGCGGTCACCAGAGTGAAGGGCGTGCGATGACCGATGCTCCCCGTCTCGGCGGCACAGCCCGCCGGGAGTACCGACGCCTCTCCCGATCCGTCGACATGCCCCCGCAGACGCACCGGAAGGTCACGCGCACGGCCGACATCCCGGTCTCGGCGGACGACGGAGCCGCACTCCTCACCGACCACTGGCATGCGGAGGGATCCGACGGGCACACGGTGCTGATCCGCACCCCGTACGGGCGTGACGGCATCGCCGGGGTGGCCTTGTTCCTCGCCGAACGCGGGCACCATGTCGTGGTGCAGAGCTGCCGGGGCACGTTCGGGTCGGGAGGAGCGTTCGACCCGCTGCACGACGAGGTCTCCGACGGACAGGCGACGATGCGGTGGTTGCGCGCGCAGCCGTGGGCGACAGGACGCGTGCACTCCTGGGGCGGAAGCTACTTCGGCGTGACCCAGTGGGCCTACTGCGACGGCGACGTGCGTCCGGACGCCCTGGGCATCGCGATCTCGGCGCGGCGGTTCGACGACGCGATCCTCTACCCGGGCGGCGGATTCTCGATCGACACGCCGCTCACGTGGGCGTACGCGCTGGACATCCAGGAGCGGTCGCTGCCGTCGAAGGCGTGGGCACTGCTGCGCGCCCGCCGCGCCTTCCGTCGGGGTGCGCTCGCGATCCCGCCTGCAGACGCGGTGCGCGTGGCACGTGGCGCGGACCCGCAGTTCTTCCGCGACTGGGTCGAGCACAGCGACGAAGGCGACCCCTGGTGGGAGCCGATGCACTTCGCACAGGACATCGAGAGCATCCCGCCGGTCACTCTCGTGGCCGGATGGCAGGACCTGTTCCTGGTCGGTCAGCTGGCGGACTACGCCGCACTCCGCGATGCGGGGCGCCCGGTGCGCCTCATCATCGGCGACTGGGTGCACGGTGCCCCCGAGATCACGGTGATCGGCGCCCGCGAGGTACTGCGCTCCTTCCGCGCGGACGCCGCCGCGGAGGGCGTACGCCTCGACGTGACCGGAGGAGGTGGCCCGCGGGAGCTGGAGATCTGGCCCCCGCCGCATTCGGCGATGTCGATGGCCCTCACCGCCGACGGACGACTCGACCGAAGCGGTGTCGAGCACCCCACCGCCGAGCTGACATACCGCTACGACCCGGCGGACCCGACGCCGGACGGGGGCGGACGCACGCTCAATCCCTTCTCCGCAGGGCGACGCAGACAAAGCACCCGCGAACGCCGGGACGATGTCCTCGTGTTCACCGGTGATCCGCTTCCGGAAGACCTGATCGTCATCGGAGTGCCCGAGATCGCCCTGCGTCTCGCATCGTCGAATCCTCGAGCCGACCTGTTCGTGCGTCTCTGCGAGGTCGACTCCAAGGGCGTCTCCCGAGCGGTCACCGACGGGTATCGACGTCTCTCGCCCGAGGACACCGGCACCGACGAGACCGGCACCGACGAGACCGGCACCGACGAGACCGGCCGTATCCGGCTCGAACTCGCCCCCCTTGCCCACCGCTTCGCCGCAGGGTCGCGTCTGCGCGTGCAGGTGTCGTCCGGCGCCCACCCGCTGCATCTGCGCAACTCCGGCACCGATGATCCGGTGCGCGATCACTCGCGCCTGATCGCCAGCGAGCAGACCGTGCGTGTGGGAGGCTCCGATCCCGCCACCCTCACCCTGCCCGCCGCAGTGACGGCTGGGGCGCACGCGGGGGCGGCGTCACCCGCCGTTCACCGCCGCGTGCCACGATGACGGGATGCCCCTCGCCCGTCGCCTGACACTCGCGGATGCCGTCGCCATCGGCCTCGGATCGATGATCGGCGCCGGCGTCTTCGCGGTGTGGGCACCCGCGATCGGGGTCGCCGGGAGCGGGATCCTCATCGCCCTCGCGATCGCCGCCGTCGTCGCGTACTGCAACGCCACCGCGTCGGCGCAGCTCGCCGCCGCCCACCCCGTCGCCGGCGGCACGTATGCCTATGCCCGCGCCGAGATCGGCCCCTGGTGGGGCTTCATCGCGGGGTGGAGCTTCGTGATCGGCAAGATCGCGAGCTGCGCGGCCATGGCCATGACGTTCGCCGCCTATGCAGCCCCCGCCGGCTGGCAGGTGCCCGTCGCCGTCTCGGCCGTCGTGCTTCTCGCCGTCGTGAACTGCTTCGGTGTGACCCGCACAGCACTGGTCACCCGCATCCTCGTGGTGTGCTCGCTGCTCGGGCTCGCGGTCGCGGTCGGATTCGGTATAGCAGCCGCCCCGACGGCCTCTCCTCCTCCGCTGCCCGAGGCGACGGTCTACGGGGTGCTCCAGGGAGCCGGGCTGCTGTTCTTCGCGTTCGCCGGATACGCGCGCATCGCGACGATGGGCGAAGAGGTCGTCGACCCCGCCCGCACGATCCCCCGTGCGATCGTGTTCGCCCTGGGCGGCGCCGTCGTCGTGTACGCACTGGTCGGGTCGGTCGTCGTGCTCGTGCTCGGTGCCGAAGCGATCGGGGCGACGGCGCCGCTGGTCGATCTGCTCGCCGCAGCAGGTGCATCGGTGTGGATTCCGGTGCTCCGCGTGGCCGCGGCTGCCGCCTCGCTCGGCGCGCTCCTGGCGCTGCTGACCGGAATCGGCCGCACGACCCTGGCGATGGCCCGCGAGGGCGATGTTCCGCGGTTCCTCGCGAAGATCGACCGGAACCACCAGGTTCCGCAGCGTGCCGAGATCACCATCGCCCTCATCGTGATCGCCATCGTGCTCGTCGCCGACCTGCGCGGTGCCATCGGCTTCTCCTCCTTCGGTGTCCTCCTCTACTACCTCATCGCGAACGCCGCGGCCTTCCGGCAGCGCGGGCGTGCGCGACGCTACCCGCGAGCGCTGCAGGTTCTCGGTGCCCTCGGATGTCTGGTCCTGGTGAACACCCTGCCCGTGTTCGCGTCGATCATCGGCACCGCCGTCGTGCTGCTCGGCATCGGATACCGCCTGCTGCGTCTGCGGCTCACACGGGCCTGAACTCCTCGGGCGCTGAGCTCCTCGGGGTTGAGCCCTCGGGGTTGAGCTCTCACGACTCCGGGGCTCCGCCTGTCCGATCTCAGCCGCGCGTCTCGGAACGGTACACCCGCGGCGCGATGCCGAGCACAGCCTGGAAGTCCCGCGTGAGATGCGCATGATCGGCGTACCCGAGTTCTGCGGCGATCGAAGCCAGGTCGACTCCCGGCTCGTCGCGTACCCGCTGCGCCGCCTCCTGCAGGCGCCGACGCCGGATCATCGCGGCCGGCGAGAGCCCGACGTGGCGGTGCGTCATGCGCTGCAGGGTCCGCACCGAGACCGCCAGGCGTGTGGCGGCCTCCTCCGTGGTGAGGGCGGCCCCGTCTCCCATCAGCACCTCCATGGCGGCATTGGCCTGGCGTGCAGGTTCGCCAACCGGTCCCACACGCTTCTCGAGCCACCGGGAGACAGCCTCGACCGCCCGTTCCCGGCGCCCTTCACCCGCCTCCATCGCGTCGGCCACGGCACGGCGGAGGTCGGCGACGACCTCTCCCGCGTCGAGCACCCGCTCCACGTCGACCAGGGATGACGGATCGTCGATCAGCGCGACGACTGCTGCCGGTCGCAGAAGGGCACCGACAGCCCATCCGCTCCCCCGCAGATCGCGGTGGGACAGGCGGGTGGTCGCGCCCGACAGCGTCACGGCATCCGCATCGACGACGAGGTTGAGCGCCGGATAGGCGACCACCTCCTGCCGCGACGAGCGCCCGGGCTCGATGTCCCACTCCGGAATCCAGAACCACGCGACCAGATCCGCCACCGACGACGGTGCCGGCAACCGATGGAACTGCGGCAGACGTGCGGGATACAGCACACCGCGGCTCGGGTTCACCATAGCCCCAGCGTAGGCTCCGGACCCGACATCCGGATGCTGTCGCAGATCTTCAAGCCACCGCCATCCCGACCCGCCTAACGTGGCGGCATGAGCACTGACGACACCACGAACGACACCACCGCGAAGACCCCCGCGAACGCCCCGACGACCGGGACGAACGGGACATACACGACGAACGGCCGCCCGAACAGCGCCACCTCCCTCACGCCCTTCCTGGCGATCCCCGACGCGAAGCAGGCGATCGAGTTCTACCGCGACGTCTTCGGCGCCCGCGTCATCGACGTCACGGAGTTCGGCGGGGTGGTCGCGCACGCCGACCTCGACTTCGGTCTCGGCCTGCTCCAGCTCGGAGAGCCGAACCCCGACTACCACCTCGTGCGCTCCCCCGACGGCGACGACGACTGCTACTCCATGGGTCTGTACGTCTCGGACGTCGATGCGGTCGTCGAGAAGGCCGTCGCCGCGGGAGCGGCCGTGCGTGAAGCGCCCGCGCCCTTCGTCTCGGGCGACCGGTTCGCCAGCATCCGCGATCCGTTCGGTGTGCGCTGGTCGGTCATGACCCGTGTCGAGGACATCTCCGACGAGGAGAGCAGCCGCCGGGTGGCCGAATGGGCAGCGTCGTTCAGCGCGGAGCCGACGGACGGCGCGAGCTGAGCGACCTCTCCGCCGCGCGATACACCGCCGGCAGCAGCGCCTCGGCTGTGCGGCGATACCCGAGCGCGCTCGGATGGAAGCGGTCGAGGCTGAACATCGCTTCGGGCTCGTCGAAGAACATCGATCCCACCGCGTGGCGCAGATCCACCGGCTCGGCGCCCGCCTGTCGGGCCGTCTCGTCCTGGATCTCAGCGAGACGGCGCGACAGGCTCGACGCGATCCGCCGGAGGGGCTGCGGCACGGCGCGCAACGCACCGAGGTCGGGGCAGGTGCCCACGACGACCTCGGCACCCATCTCGCGCAGCCGGCGGATCGTCTCGTGCAGATGCTGCGCGGACAGCCCCACCGGCAGCCGGTGGGTCACGTCGTTCCCTCCGACGACGATCACGGCCACGTGTGGGCGGTACTCGGCGGGCAGGGCGTCGAGCTGAGCGGGGAGATCGGGCGACTCCGCACCGACCACTGCCGCCGTGCGCAGCCTCACGGGGCGGTGCATCCGGCGTCCTGTCGACTTCGCCAGACGCCCGCCGAGCGTCTCCTTGCGGTGCTCGGCTCCGAGACCCGCGGCGATCGAGTCGCCGAGCACCAGCAGGTCGAGGGGCGCTCCGTCGAGACCTCGACGCCAGAGGCGATCCGCATCGAGTGCTTCCTCCCCCAGCGGCTTCCCGATCCGCCGTCGCGCGAGCGCCGCCTGTCGGCGGAGCACGAGCCGGAAGCCGATGAGGAGCGCAACGAGTGTCACCCCGGCCAGAACGGGGATGCGGAAGCGGCTCACGCCCTGATTCCATCCCGACACCGTGAACGCGGCGTGAACGGGATCCGGCGACGACCCCGGCTCGTCAGGAGAGCGGCTTGAGCTCCAGCTCGTCGGCACCGGTGGAGACGGTCGCGAAGGCGGTGTAGCCGTCGGCAGCCGATCGCTCCAGCAGCGCCTTGACGTTCTTGGTGCGTCGCTCGAGCCGCACCCTGGCCCCGCCGGCGATCAGTGCCGCCTTGTGCCGGACCAGCTCGTGCACCGGAACTTCGGCATCGTGGATGAGCACGACCGCCCGCGCCCCGGCATCGGCCTCATCGGCGATCAAGTCGACCAGGCGTTCGAATCCGAGCGAGAAGCCCACCGCCGGTACCTGCTGCCCGAGGAAGCGCCCGATCATGCCGTCGTACCGGCCGCCACCTCCGAGCGAGTACCCGACGGAGGGGTGCGCGAGCTCGAAGATCGTGCCCGTGTAGTACCCCATGCCACGCACGAGGAACGGATCGAAGACGAGCGGGATGTCGGACTGCCCGCGCCCCGCGGCCACGGCCTCGCCGATGCCGACCAGGTGCTCGATCAGCTCGGCCGGTGCCCCCTCGGGCAGCGCCTTGCGGATCTGCCGCTCGCCGAACGGGTGGTACTCCATGGTCTGCGGACGTCGCAGGAAGGCGTCGAACGCGTCGGCGGCCGCAGTCGAGGCACTGCGCTCCCGCAGCTCGGTCGCCACCCCCTCGGGGCCGATCTTGTCGAGCTTGTCGATCGTGATGAGCACCCCTGGGCGCTCCTCCGCCGTGAACCCGAAGCTGTCGAGCATCCAATCCAGCACCCGGCGGTCGTTGATGCGCACGGTCGCGCCCTCGAGGCCCAGCGCGTCGACGGCGTCGAGCGAGGCGACCATCAGCTCGGCCTCGGCGCGCGAGGAGTCATCGCCCATGATGTCGATGTCGCACTGCACGAACTGACGGTAGCGGCCCTTCTGCGGACGCTCGGCGCGCCAGACCGGACCGATCTGGATCGAGCGGAACACGGTGGGGAGCTGACCACGGTTGCTCGCGTAGAAGCGCGCGAGCGGCACGGTCAGGTCGTACCGGAGGCCGAGATCGGAGAGCGCGGCCGGGTCGTCGGCGGCGGCGCGGATCGCATCGGCATCGAGACCACGGCGCAGGATGTTGTACGAGAGCTTCTCGTTGTCGCCACCGATACCGGCATGCAGTCGCTCGTAGTCCTCGACGACGGGCGTCTCGATCTCGTCGAATCCGTGTGCGAGGTAGCGCTCGCGGATGACGGAGAGCACACGCTCACGGCGGGCCTTGTCGGCGGGGAGGATGTCGCGCATGCCGCGCGGCGGATTCACGGTAGCCACGGTTCCATCTTCCCAGGTCTGTCGGCGTCGTCGCGCCGGGCGTCAGGAGGCGGCTTCGGCCGCGCGCACGTCGTCTTCGAGCACCCGCAGCCGCTCGCGCAGCGCCCGCTCGGCATCCCAGCCCTCGGCGCGCGCCGTCGCGACGAGGGCGAGGAGCGCTTCGCCGAGCTCCGCTTCCGAGTCCGGCGAGACGGCGGCCGGTGTCGGGTCGATCGTCACGCCCGCACCGGCGGCGCGGCCCGCGAGCTTCTGTGCGAGCGCGAGCGCCGGCATCCCCCGCGGCACACCGTCGAGCACGCTGCGTCGCGTGCGCTTCTCGGCCGCCTTCGCCGCGTTCCAGTGCACCAGCACCTGTTCGGGGGTGTCGGCGACCTCCCCGGCGAACACGTGAGGATGGCGACGCACCATCTTCTCGGTGAGCGTGCGCGCCACATCGTCGATGTCGAACGGATCATCCGGGTCCTGAGCCGCGATGGCGGAGTGGAACAGCACCTGCCACAGCAGATCGCCCAGCTCCTCGCGAAGGTCGTCGCGACTGCCGGCCTCGACCGCGTCGATCACCTCGTGCGACTCCTCGATGAGGTACGGCACGAGGTCGCGGTGCGTGATCTGCTGCGACCACACGCAGCGGTCCCTGACCGCGTGCATGGTGTCGGCGGCCTGACGGAGCGGATCCTGTGCGTCGTCGACGCCGGCATCGGTCTCGGGCTGAGCGCTCACGCTTCCTCCTCGAATCGGTCGGGCGCGGAGAGGCCCCGAGTCGGACTTCCCGTCATGATGCCTCTCAGGATGCTGCGGATGCGACCCGACGGTACCAGCGGGCCCGCAGCGACACGATGATCCCGGAGAGCACGAGAGCGATCAGCGACCCCACGAGCACGCCGAGGATCGCCTGGTCCCTGATGCCGCCGTCGTCGGCGAAGGCGAGATTCGCCAGCAGCAGAGAGACCGTGAAGCCGATGCCGCCGAGGGCTCCCGCGGCGAGGATGTCGGCGAACGGCAGCGCCGGATCGGCGCCCTTCGGGCGGATGCGCATCGCCAGCCAGCCGAACAGCGAGATGCCGATGATCTTGCCCACGGGCAGGGCCACGACGATGGCCCAGAACGCCGGCGACAGCTGCGTGATCGACACGGCGGGGATCACGACGAACGCCGCGACGAACGCGAACAGCGGCAGGATCGCACCGTTCACGGTCGGTTCGAGCGCATGCCGGGTGCGACCGGCGGGAACGGGCGACATCACGAGGCCCAGCAGCACACCGGCGATCGTGGCATGGATGCCGGAGGAAGCGACCAGGCCCCAGGTGAGCACGCCGACCAGGACCATCGCCACCGCGATCAGCGGGTGCCCCTTGGCGTGCAGGAGCCGGCTCAGCGCCCAGAACACCGCGACGCCGACGATCGCGAGGCCGAACAGCAGCCACTGCACGTCGTCGGCGAACAGCACCGCGATGAAGATGATGCCGATGATGTCGTCGAGGATGGCCAGCGCGAGCAGGAAGACGCGCACCCGCGACGGCAGCCCCTTGCCGAACATCGCCAGCACCCCGAGGGCGAAGGCAATGTCGGTCGCCGTGGGGATGGGCCAGCCCGGCGCCGTGGTGCCGTCGCCGCCGGCGATCAGGAGGTAGACCGCGATCGGGACGAGCACGCCTCCGGTTGCCGCGATCGCGGGCTGCACGGCCTTGCGTGGGGAGTCGAGCTCGCCGTGGGTCAGTTCGTGACGCAGCTCGATGGCCACGACGAGGAAGAAGACGGCGAGAAGACCGTCGGACACCCAGTGCGCGATGGACAGGTCGAGAGCGGTGCCGGGGATCGCGATGTGGAAGTCGAGGAAGGCGGCGAGCGCGTCGTGCGTCGGGAGGTTCGCGAGGAGCAGCCCGAGCCCGGCCGCGACGAGGAGGAGGACGGCAGGGAACTGCTGTCCGCGGAGGGGATTCGCTGAGATGCGCATTCCCCCCATCGTAGGTCGCCGGGAAGCCCCGGTGCTTCTCTCGATCCCGTGCCCGGACGCAGTCCGTCATGCGTGCAGGACACCCCTTCCCCGAGGGATACTCTCGAAGGGTGACCCCCGCACACTCCTTCTCCGAGCCCACGAACACCGAGGCCATCCGCGTGATCGGCCGCTTCGAAGCCGGCCGCGGCATCCCGGATGCGATGCGCACAGACGTCAGGATGCTCGGGCAGCTGCTCGGGCAGGTGCTGCGCGAAGCCGGCGGCGACGGCCTCTTCGAAGACGTCGAACGGCTGCGACTCGCGACGATCCAGGCCTACGACGAGGAGACCCCCGACGCGTTCGAGCGCGCGGCGGCGATCGCCGAGTCGTTCACGGTCGAGCGGGCCGACGAGGTCGCCCGCGCCTTCACCTGCTACTTCCACCTGGTCAACCTCGCCGAGGAGCACCAGCGTGTGCGCGTGCTGCGCGAGCGTGCCGGACAGCCGGGACGTGAGGACGCCGCCGACACCGTCGCGACCGCGTACGCCCGACTGCGCACCGAGGTCGGCGACGACGAGGCGCGCCGCCGCCTGGAGGGCCTCCGCTTCCACCCGGTCTTCACCGCGCACCCGACCGAGGCCCGCCGCCGTGCGGTCTCGTCGAGCATCCGCCGCCTGTCGGAACTGCTCACGCAGCACGACGCCGCGAGCGAGGGCGGATCGGAAGAGCACCGTGCCCGCCGACGGATGCTGGAGGAGATCGACACGCTCTGGCGCACCGCTCCGCTGCGTTCCCAGAAGCCGTCTCCGACCGACGAGGTCCGCACCGTGATGGGCGTTTTCGACGAGACGCTCTTCACGACGGTGCCTCATGTGTACCGTCGCATCGACGACGCGCTCCGGGGAGAGGACTCGGGTGCCAGCGCCCCCGTCGTCCCCGCCTTCGTGCGGGTCGGCTCGTGGGTCGGCGGCGACCGCGACGGCAATCCCTTCGTCACGGCGTCCGTCACGCGCGAGGCCTCGCAGATCGCGGCGGACCACGTGTTGCGCGGGCTCGAGCGTGCGCTGGAGCGCATCGGCCGGACGCTCACCCTCGCCTCAGACGACACGCCGCCCAGCGCCGAGGTCACCGCACTCTGGGAGAGCTTCGCCGCTGCAGAGCCCGCGCTGGCAGCCGAGCTCGCCACCCGCTCTCCCGACGAGCCGCACCGCCGCGTGCTGCTGATCCTGGCGCGTCGCGTCGCCGCCACGCGCCGGGGTGACGACAGCGCCCAGGCGTACGCACGTCCCGAGGAGCTGCTGGAAGATCTGCGCGCCGTGCAGGCGTCGCTCGCCGATGCCGGCGCGAAGCGCCATGCGTTCGGCGGCGTGCAGCACCTGATCTGGCAGGTCGAGACCTACGGCTTCCACCTCACCGAGCTGGAGGTGCGTCAGCACTCCCAGGTGCACGCGAAGGCACTGGCTGAACTCGAGGCGGGAGAGGCCGTCAGCGCGCAGACCGAGGAGGTGCTGGAGGTGTTCCGCGCGATCGCGGATATCCAGCGCGACCGCGGGCTGCGCGCCGCCGGGCGCTACGTCGTCTCGTTCACCCAGGCCGCCTCTGACCTCGCCAATGTGCACCGCCTCGCCCACTACGCCCTCGGCGACGACGCTCCGGTGCTCGACGTGGTGCCGCTGTTCGAGACGTTCGCCGACCTGCAGGCGGCTCCCGGCATCCTCGAGGAAGCCGTGACGTTCCCGGAGTTCCGCGAGCGCATGGCGGCCACCGGCAACCGGCTCGAAGTCATGCTCGGCTACTCCGACTCGTCGAAGGACGTCGGCCCGGTGGCCGCGAACCTCGCCCTGTACGAGGCGCAGGAGAAGATCGCGCGGTGGGCCCGGGAGTCCGGCATCGAGCTGACCCTCTTCCACGGTCGTGGGGGTGCCCTCGGACGCGGCGGCGGCCCCGCCAACTCCGCGATCCTCGCGCAGCCGCCGCACTCGGTCGACGGCCGCTTCAAGCTCACCGAGCAGGGCGAGGTGATCTTCGCGCGCTACGGTGAGCCCGCGATCGCGATGCGTCACATCGACCAGGTCGCCGCGGCGACGCTGCTCGCCTCCTCCCCCACCGAGGAGCAGCGCACGAGCCGGGCGGCCGCGCGGTACGCCGAGGTCGCGTCGATCATGGACGCTGCCTCCCGCGAGCGCTTCTTCTCCCTCGTGAAGGCGGAGGGTTTCGCTCCCTGGTTCGCCACCGTGACCCCGATGGAGGAGATCGGTCTGCTCGCGCTCGGCTCCCGCCCCGCCCGCCGCGGACTGTCGGTGGAGTCGCTGGAAGACCTGCGGGCGATCCCGTGGGTCTTCGCGTGGACGCAGGCTCGCATCAACCTGGCCGGATGGTTCGGCCTCGGCACCGCTCTGGACGCCGTCGGCGATGAGGCGCTGCTCGTCGAGGCGTACCGGGAGTGGCCGCTGCTGCGCACCATGATCGACAACGTCGCGATGAGCCTCGCGAAGACCGACGAGCGCATCGCGCGCCAGTACCTCGCCCTCGGCGACCGCGACGACCTGGCGCAGCTCGTGCTCGACGAGCTCGCGACGACGCGGCGCTGGGTGATCCGCCTCACCGGCGGCGAAAGTCTGCTCGAGAACAAGCCCGTGCTCCAACGCGCCGTACAGCTGCGCAGTCCGTACGTCGACGCGCTCTCGCTCCTGCAGCTGCGCGCGCTCCGGGCGCTGCGCTCGGCCGCGGAGGATCCCACGGGCTCCGGCGCCGACGCGGAACAGCAGCGACTGCTGCTGCTCTCCGTCAGCGGTGTGGCCGCCGGCCTGCAGAACACCGGGTGACCGACGTCGCCACCGAACCGGCGGGAACCCCCGCTTCGGTGGCGACTAGAGTGAAGTCTCTGCCGGATCCGGCACAGCCTCACGCGACACGATCGCCTGCACCACCATCCCCCACCAGAAAGCTCTTCCGCGTGACCGCTTCGTCTCCCGCCGACTTCCATCCGCTCGCCGCATCGGTGCAGCCCGTGTTCGACACGGTGCTCTCCCGCAGCCCGCACGAGCCGGAGTTCCACCAGGCCGTCCACGAGGTGCTGCACTCGATCGCCCCGGTCCTGGAACGCCACCCGGAGTACGTCGACGGCGGCATCCTCGAACGGCTCGTCGAGCCCGAGCGTCAGATCCTCTTCCGCGTGCCGTGGATCGACGACTCCGGAAAGCTGCAGGTCAACCGCGGCTACCGCATCCAGTTCTCCTCGGTGCTCGGCCCGTACAAGGGCGGACTGCGCTTCCACCCCTCGGTGAACCTGTCGATCATCAAGTTCCTCGGCTTCGAGCAGATCTTCAAGAACGCGCTCACCGGTCAGGGCATCGGCGGCGGCAAGGGCGGCTCCGACTTCGACCCGCACGGCAAGTCCGACGCCGAGGTCATGCGCTTCTGCCAGTCGTTCATGAACGAGCTGTACCGCCACCTCGGCGAGCACACCGATGTTCCCGCGGGCGACATCGGCGTCGGCGGCCGCGAGATCGGCTACCTGTTCGGCCAGTACCGCAAGGTCACCAACCGCCACGAGTCCGGCATGTTCACCGGCAAGGGCACGGGGTGGGGTGGTGCCGAAGTGCGCACCGAGGCCACCGGCTACGGCGCGGTCTTCTTCGCGCAGGAGATGCTCGCCGTGCACGACGACTCCCTGAGCGGCAAGCGTGTGGGCATCTCGGGATCCGGCAACGTCGCGATCTACGCGATCCAGAAGGCCACCCAGCTCGGCGCCACCGCGGTGACGGCTTCCGATTCCTCCGGCTACGTCGTCGACGATGCCGGCATCGACGTCGACCTGCTGCGCCAGATCAAGGAGGTCGAGCGCGCCCGCATCGTCGAGTACGCCCACCGCCGCCCGAGCGCCCGCTTCGTCGAGGGCGGCAGCGTGTGGGAGGTGCCGGTCGACATCGCCGTGCCGTCCGCCACGCAGAACGAGGTCTCCCTCGCCGACGCGGAGGCACTGATCGCCAACGGCGTGCGCGCCGTGTCGGAGGGCGCGAACATGCCCTGCGTGCCGGATGCCGTCGACGCCTTCCAGAAGGCCGGTGTGCTGTTCGCCCCCGGCAAGGCCGCGAACGCCGGTGGTGTCGCGACCTCGGCGCTCGAGATGAGCCAGAACGCCTCCCGTCAGCGCTGGAGCTTCGGCGACAGCGAGAACAAGCTGCGCGAGATCATGGGTGACATCCACGATGCTGCCTTCGACGCCGCGGAGCGTCACGGCGTCGCGGGCGACTACGTCGCCGGTGCCAACATCGCGGGCTTCGAGCGCGTCGCCGCGGCGATGCTCGCCCAGGGCGTCATCTGATCCGTCCCTTCCTGCGACGAAAGAGCCGCCTTCCTCTTCGGAAGGCGGCTCTTCTGCGTCACGGAGCCGTCGTCAGCTCTCGTCGACCGGCACCTTGACGACCTTGTTGTACCCGGTCACCGCCTGGTTCTCGTCGAACGCGACGACCTTCTTGCGGAAGCCCTTGGTGATGATCGCGAGGTAGACGACTCCGATCGCGGTCCACACGAGGCCCCCGCGCAGAGCGTCTTCATGCAGGTTCGCCCAGAGCAGGCCGGTGAGGACCATGCCGATGCCGGGCATCACGATGAAGTTGAAGATGTCGCCGGGCGTCTTGCGACGGCCCTTGCGGATCGCGAACCAGGCGATCACCGAGATGTTGACGAACGTGAAGGCGATCAGCGCCCCGAAGTTGATCCACGCCGCGATCAGCTCCAGGGTGAACGGGATCGCCAGCAGGGAGATGGCGCCGACCAGCACGATGTTGAACGTCGGCGTGTGGGTGCGCGGGTTGATGTAGCCGAACGCCTTCTGCGGCAGCACGTTGTTGCGCCCCATCACCAACAGCATGCGCGACACCGAGGCGTGCGAGGCGAGGCCCGAGGCGAGGGTCGCGCAGAAACCGGCCGCGGTGAGCACCGCCATGAGCACGGGTCCGCCGACCAGGTTGCCGATGATCGGGAGGGTGGAGTCCTCGACGAACTGCATGTCGCCGCCGGGCGCGAACTCGTTCCAGTCGGGGAAGCGCAACTGCGTGAGGTAACCCGAGATCAGGAAGATCGCCCCGCCCAGCAGCACCGTCAACAGGATGGCCTTCGGCATGATCTTCGGATCCTTCGCCTCCTCCGCGTACATCGTGACGGCGTCGAAGCCGATGAACGAGAAGCAGACGATCGTGGCGCCCATCAGCACCGCGCCCATCGTGGCGCCGTCGTGGAAGAACGGGGTCATCGACGCGACCGTTCCCGCCCCCTCGCCGCGCATCAGCTGGGCGATCACCATCACCACGAACACGGCCATGACGACGATCGAGAACACCAGGAGGATCATGTTCATGTTCGAGGTGCCGCGCATCGTGAGGTAGATGATGGTGGTGACGAGGATGCAGTACAGCACGACCCAGATCCAGCCCGGGATCTCGGGGAACAGCGCTTCGAGGTAGCTGCGGATGATGAGGCAGTTGACCATCGGCAGCAGCACGTAGTCGATCAGCGAGGTCCACCCGACCATGAACCCCAGATTCGGGTGGATCGACTCGCGCACGTACGTGTACGCCGAACCGGCACTCGGGATCGCGCTCGAGATCTTGCCGTAGCTGATCGCCGTGAAGACCATCACGACCAAGGCGACCAGGTAGGCGGCCGGTACGACGTCGTCGGTGTCACGGGCGACCATGCCGAACGTGTCGAACACGACCGTCGGCGTCATGTATCCGAGCCCGAGCCCGACGATCGCCCACAGTCCGAGATTTCGTTTGAGCGTTCCTCCGCCGTGCGCGAGCGGCTTCGTCTTCGTGGCCATGGGTACTCCTCGGGGGACAGCGCATGGGTCGGACTTCGGGTCGTCCGACGCTGAGCAACAGTATGGACCGGAGGGAATCGTCAGCGCTACGGTGAATTCGGTTCGAAATGCGCTTTTAACATTCCGAACGACGGCGGGATTCGAAGGAGACGCCCGACCTCACCATCCCTCGGTGAGCACGCGATCCAGCATCGCGACGACGTGGTCGGCGCTCTCGGCGCTGAGGCACAGGGGCGGTTTGATCTTCAGCACGTTCGAGCGTTCCGAGGTCGTCAGCACGATGACCCCCAGTTCGCGCATCCGCTCGCAGATCGCCGCAGCCTCGGCGGCGGCAGGCTCCATGGTCTCGCGATCGCGCACGAGTTCGACGCCCAGGTACAACCCCTCGCCGTGGACGACGGCGACGAGCGGATGCCGGTCCGCGAGGCCGCGCAGGCCCTCGGCGAGGCGGGCACCGATCACTGCGGCGTTGTGCTGAAGGTCGTCCTCGGCCATCGCGTCTAGCACCGCGATGCCGACCCGGCAGCTGAGCGTGCTTCCCCCCGCAGACGAGAAGAACTGTCCCTGCGTCGACAGCGCGTCCGCGATGCGCTTCGTCGTGATCACCCCGCCGATCGGATACCCGTTGCCCATCGGCTTCGCGATCGTGACGATGTCGGGCACGACGTCCGCGAGCTCGAATCCCCAGAAGGTCGATCCCGTCCGCCCGAATCCGACCTGCACCTCGTCGGCGATGCACAGTCCACCCGCCGCCCTGATCTGTGCGTAGGCCCCGGCCAGGTAGCCGTCGGGGAGCACCACGCCTCCCGCGTTGCCGAGGATCGACTCGCACAGGAACGCGGCGACCTCTCGTCCCTCGTCCTGCAGCCGGTCGAGATCGGCAGCGAGATCGGCGAGGTAGTCGCCCGCCACGTCGGAGCCTCGATAGGTGCCGCGGAAGCGATTGGGGACATCGGCCACGTGCACCCAGTCCGGGCGCGTCGCGAGGGCGGAGGGATTGTCGTAGGCGCTGGTCGTGACCGCATCGCTCGCCATGGTCCAGCCGTGGTACGCCTCGCGCAGTGCGACGACCGTCCGCCGTCCGGTCGCGGCCTGGGCCAGACGGATCGCGAGGTCGACCGCCTCCGAGCCGCTGTTGACCAACAGGACGGTGTCGAGGTCGCTGCCCTCCGGCATCAGTTCGAGCAGCCGCTCGCTGTACTCCGCGAGATCGCGGAACAGGAACCGGGAGTTCGTGGCGAGGGTGCGCAGCTGGCGGTCCGCCGCATCCGCGACTTTCGGATGCGCGTGGCCGAGACCGGCGACGTTGTTCACCATGTCGATGTAGGTGCGCGCGGTGGTGTCGACCAGGTGGTGCCGCCAGCCGCGCTCGATCTGCGGCGGGTGCGCGTAGTAGCGCTCCTGCGCCGCCGCGAAGATGCGCTCACGGCGCGCCTGCTCCGCCGCCGAATCATCCCGCTGGGCGAAGGAGGGCAGCCCGAGCAGCGGCGCAGGATCTGCGGTGAGGCGGCGCCAGGCCGCGACCCGATCGGGGGCGATCAGTGCCGCTCCGTCCGCCTGGCGCTCCGGAGCGTCGTCGCGGTGGATTCCGACGGTCAGGCGCCGCGGCTCGAACGACGCGGCGAGCCAGCCCACGGTCTCCCCCGCATCGACGGGGCGCTCGCGCCGCTCCTCCGCATCGAGACCCGAGACCTCCAGCACCCATTCTTGGCCGTCGTCCGGACCGGTGAGGTCGAGCGCGAAGCGGGCGATCGCGCCCCGCTGCGTCACCCGTGCCTCCGTCGGTGCCACCACCCGCACCCGCGGGCCGGGAGGCAGATGCAGTTCGGTCGCGGTCGCCCAGGTATGCCCCGGGTCCGCCTCGTCGACGGTCGCGCGGGTCAGGCGGAACGCCCCGTACGGCATGACCGCCACAGCGGCGCCGAGGTCGAATGCATCGGCGACCAGAGCGTGCTCGACCGATTCCTCGAGCCAGCGCCCGTTGTCGAGGGCGGCAGACTCGACACCCGGATCGATCACGGCCACGCGACCGGTGAGATCCGGCAGCAGTGCGCGCAGCGGAGCCTCGTCGTCGTCCCCTGCGAGTTCGGGCGCGGAGAATCCCGGGGCGTCGATCCCGACCGCGGCGAGCACGTGCTCGGTCATCTCCACGAGCGGCAGCAGCGTCGCGGCGTCGAAGATCGCCTGCTCGCCCGCGACCCTCTCACGCGCGTAGTCGTTGTCCCCGTCGATCTCGAGCTGACGCCACCCGCTCGCCACCAGCAGGGCAGCGCGCAGCACCACGAGCGGCCAGACCGCCCTCGCCTCCGCATCGCCCAGCGGCACCTGGCGATGGAATGCCGCGATCGTCTCGATCACCCGCAGCGGCCGCTCCGGGTCGTGGTGCAGCATCGATGCCGCGCACACCGCCAGTTCGGCGACGCGCCAACCGAGCCCGAGGTCGCCGAGGTCGAGCACCGTGCGCGGGTGCAGCCGTGCGTCGTCGCCCCGCTCGCCCATCACGTTGTCGTCCGTGAGGTCGCCGTGGATCGTCTGCACGGGGAGCCGGTCGGCGAGAGGTTCGACGGCGGCGTGCGCCTTGGTCGCGGCGCGCAGCACCCGTCCCCGAAGTGCGGCATCGGCGATCGACGGCGCGAGCGCATCGATCTGTTCGTATGCGACGCGCATGTCCCACATCTGCCGACGATCCAGCCCGGGGTGTCGGAGCGGTTCCAGCGCGCGCACGGAGGCGGCGGCGAGCGCGCCGAACTCCGCGAGCACGACGGGTGCGAGATATCCGGAACCCACCATCGGCTCGCCCGGCGCGAACTCACTGCGCCGCGCGGCGAAGCCGTTCCAGCGCTGGGTCAGCGCACCGTCGAGGCCGGGGAGCACTGCCGGTACGCGAACGCCGGCAGCGCGGTAGGCCTCGAGAGCGACATGCTGGGCGTCGCGTTCGTCGTCGCCGAACACCGGGTTGTCGATCCGCAGCACGCTCCTCGTGCCGTCTTCTGCCGTGAGCAGGAAGTTCCGGTCCTGGTTGCTGCCGAGCTCTTCCGCTGTCGCCGTGATCCCCCAGCACTCGAGCGCGATGCGCGCGGCATCGGCCGTATCGACGTCGGGACGGACCAGGCCCACGCCCGCCGTCATGCGCGGTGCTGCCCGCGGTGCGCGTCGCCGAGGCTCACGTCGTGGGCATGCCGCGCGAGCGAGCTGCCGTAGCGCTCGGTCAGCTGCACCATCAGGTCGGGGGTGTCCCGATCGACCCCGAAGACGTGCCCCGGGAAGTCGAGATCGGGCTGTGCCGCCGCGATCTCCTCCTCACGGTCCGGCGAGAACAGCTGTGCGGGGTCGCCCACCGCCACCCAGCCGATCGGCACGACCGTGCCCTCCGGCAGCACGGCGCGACGGAGCACGATGGCGTTCACGCGCACCTCACAGCGCGGCCCGATCAGCGAGCCGTTGAACAGCCGCGACCCCGAGGCGAGGAACGTCTCGTCTCCCACCGTCGCACCGGCGATGCTCGACAGCGTGCCGATCAGGGTGTGCGACCCGATGTGCACCGCATTCGCCGCCGTCGCCCGGATGAGCGCATTCTCCATCACGATGACGTGCTCGCCGAGCGTGATCGCCCCACCCTCGGCGGTGATGACGGCACCGTGCAGAACCTGGCAGCCCGGCCCGATCTCCACATCTCCGGAGACGACGGCGGTGGGGGCGATGACGGCGGTGTCATGGACGCGGGGCCGAGCCCCGAGGTGCTCGTACAACATGCGGCCAGACTAGTACCGCGGCCCCCCGTCGCGCGCTACTCGGTCTTGGCCGGCTCGGGGAAGATCGCGGTGAACAGCTGCCCGACCCACTCGAGCAGCTGTGCGTCGGGGAGCGGCTCGAGACCCACCCCGACCGCCGCGGGGACGGTGGGCATCGGCACGACCAGCGCCTCTCCCCCGGCCACGAGCTTCGCCTTCGGGTAGAGCCGCTGCAGCCGCACCTTGATCGAGTCTTCGAGCCGCGCGGGCGCGATGCGCAGGTTCGAGCCCATCACGACGACGTCGGTCAGCCCGACCCGGGCAGCGCGACGGCGCAGACGCGAGATCGCCAACAGTCCTTCGACCTCTTCGGGCGGCGTGCCGTAGCGGTCGACGAGCTCTTCGACGACCAGATCGATCGCCTCATCCTTGGCGGTCGCCGCCGAGGCGGCGGAGAGCTTCTGGTAGGCCTCGAGCCGCAGCCGCTCGCTGTCGATGTAGTACTCGGGGATGCGCGCATCCAGGGGCAGTTCCAGGCGCAGCTCCTGCCCGGTCTCGACCTCGTCCCCGCGGAACGTCGCCACGGCCTCGCCGATCATGCGCAGGTACAGGTCGAATCCGACGCCCGCGATGTGTCCGGCCTGTTCGGCGCCGAGCAGGTTGCCCGCCCCGCGCAGTTCGAGGTCCTTCAGCGCGACCTGCATGCCGGAGCCCAGGTCGTTGTTGACCGCGATGGTCTGCAGACGGTCGGCCGCGGTCTCGCTCAGCGGCTTCATCTCGTCGTACAGGAAGTACGCGTAGGCCCGCTCGCGCCCTCGTCCGACGCGGCCACGCAGCTGGTGCAGCTGACTGAGTCCGTACTTGTCGGCGCGGTCGATGATGATCGTGTTCGCGTTCGCGATGTCGAGACCCGTCTCGATGATGGTCGTCGAGACGAGCACGTCGAACTTGCGCTCCCAGAAGTCGTCGACGACCTGCTCGAGCTGGTGCTCGCCCATCTGTCCGTGCGCGACCGCGATCCGGGCCTCGGGAACGAGTTCGGCGAGCTCGCTCGCGACGCGCTGGATCGACTGCACCCGGTTGTGCACGAAGAAGATCTGCCCTTCGCGCAGGATCTCGCGACGGATCGCCGCGGCCATCTGCTTGTCGCTGCGCGGGCCGACGAACGAGAGGATCGGGTGCCGGTCCTCCGGCGGGGTCGCCAGCGTGGACATCTCCCGGATGCCGGTGACCGCCATCTCGAGCGTGCGCGGAATCGGCGTGGCACTCATGGCGAGGATGTCGACGTTGGTCTTCATCTTCTTGAGCGCGTCCTTGTGCTCGACGCCGAACCGCTGCTCCTCGTCGATGATCATCAGGCCGAGGTCCTTGAACATCACCTGGTCGGTGAGGATGCGGTGGGTGCCGATCACCATGTCGACCGAACCCTCGAGCAGGCCTTGCAGAGTGAGACGCGCCTCCTTGTCGGTCTGGAAGCGCGACAAGGGCCGCACCTTGACAGGGAAGCCGGCGAAGCGCTCGGTGAACGTCTCGAGGTGCTGCTTCACCAGCAGCGTCGTCGGCACGAGCATCGCGACCTGCTTGCCGTCCTGGATCGCCTTGAACGCCGCCCGCACCGCGACCTCGGTCTTGCCGAAGCCGACGTCGCCCGAGAGCAGCCGGTCCATCGGGATGGGCCGTTCCATGTCGGCCTTGATCTCGTCGATCGTCTGCAGCTGGTCCTGTGTCTCCGCGAACGGGAACGCCTCTTCCAACTCGCGCTGCCACGGGGTGTCCGGGCCGAACGCGTGGCCCTTCGCGCTCATGCGCGCGGAGTAGAGCTTCACGAGCTCGACCGCGATGTCGCGCACGGCCTTGCGCGCCTTGCCCTTGGCCTGCGACCAGTCGCTGCCGCCCATCTTCGAGAGCGTCGGGGCCTCGCCGCCGACGTACTTCGAGAGCAGATCGAGCTGATCCGTCGGCACGAACAGCTTGTCGCCCGGGTAGCCGCGCTTGGACGGCGCGTACTCGAGAACGAGGTAGTCGCGGATCGACTTGGTGGCGTTGCGCCCGCCGGTGGACACCTCGCGCTGGGTCATCTCGACGAAGCGGCCGATGCCGTGGGTGGCGTGCACCACGAAGTCGCCCTGCTTGAGCTGCAGCGGGTCGACCACGTTCTTGCGCCGCGAGGCGAGCTTCTTGACGACACGCTGATCGCCGCCGATGGTCCGGCCGTAGAACTCGTTGTCGGTGAGGACGGCGAGCTTCGCCTCGGCCACCTGGAAGCCGGCTTCGACGGATCCGGTGACGAGGGTCGCGACACCGCCCTCCGGTGCGTCGGTGAGCGTCTCGACCACCCGGGCGGCCAGGCCGCGGTCGGCGAGCACGTCGCGTGCACGATCGACCAGACCGTGACCGGCGGCGATCACGACCACCCGCCAGCCGTCGGTCACCTTCGCCTCGACGAACGAGATCGCGCCGTCGACGTTGCCGTGGAAGGAGGGGATGACGGCGGCGCCGAGGTTCGTGGCCTCCGCATCGCCCTCACCGAGCCCGGCGCCGAACGGGCTGAGCCGCCACCACACCCCGCCCCGGTCGCGCACGACCTCGCGCAGCTCGGCGATGGTCAGGAAGTCACCGGCCCCCAGATCGATGGGCGCGGAGGCGCCGGAGGTGGCGGCGCTCCAGGCGGCGTCGAGGAACTCGCGGTTGGTGTCGCCCAGGGTGATGGCGCGCGCACTCGATCGCTCGGGATCGATGACCGCCGTGGCGCTTCCCGCCGGCAGGTACTCGGCCAGCGACTTCAAGGGTCCGGCGACCGCGGGGAGCAGCGACTCCATGCCTTCGACCGGGATGCCCTCGGCCATCTTCTCGAGCATGCCCGAGATCGCCGGGAAGCCGCCGACGAGTGCGCGGGCCCGATCGCGGACCTCGGCCGTGAGCAGCAGTTCGCGGGTGGGCGGCAGGTCGACGCCGGTGACATCACCCGGAAGCGAGCGCTGGTCCGCGACGGAGAACGCACGGATCTGGTCGATCTCGTCGCCGAAGAACTCGACGCGATAGGGGTGCTCCGACGTGGGAGGGAAGACGTCGAGGATGCCGCCGCGCACCGCGAACTCGCCGCGCCGCGACACCATGTCGACGCGGGAGTACGCCCGTTCGACCAGCTGCTCGACCACGCGGTCGAGTTCGTGCCCCCGGCTGCCGACGCCGAGTTCGAGCGGGGCGATCTCGCCCAGGTTGCCGGCGATCGGCTGGAGCGCGGCCCGCACGGACGCGACGACGACGAGCGGGTGGTCGCCCGACCACTCCGCGATCCGGCGCAGCGTCTGCAGACGCTGACCGACCGTGTCCGGGCTCGGGCTGAGCCGCTCGTGCGGCAGCGTCTCCCAGGCGGGGAACGTGAGGATGTCGGCGTCGGGCAGGTAGGCGTGCATCGCCAGCGCGAGGCTCTCCGCCCGCCTCCCGGTGGGGACGACGGCGAGGAGGGCGGCCGGGTGTCCCGCCGCCGCCCTCTTCTCGAGCAGGCCGGCGAGCGCCGGGGCGTCGAGCCCGTCGACCAGGCCGAGGTCGGCGTCGGTGCGCGCCCAGCTGAGGGCGTCACGGTACAGAGACGCCTCTTCCAAGGCGCGCAGAATCCCCGGAACAGTCACCGGACAAGACTAGTCGCGCCCACGGACACTCCGGCCGCCACGCCCGTCGAGGAACGCCAGCCTGCCTAGGCTGTCAGGATGGAATCCGTCGCCCTCACCACGCCCCGACTCGTCCTGCACGCCCCGACGGAGGCGGACATCGACGCGATCACCAAAGCGTGCCAGGATCCGGAGATCCCGCGCTGGACCACCGTGCCGAGTCCGTACACCCGCGAGGACGCCGCGCAGTTCGTGCGTCTGTCAGCCGCGCAGTGGGACGCCGGTTCCGAGGTCGTCTGGGGCATGTATGCGGATGGCGAGCTCGTGGGCATGATCGGTCTTCACAACATGACCGATCACTTCACGGGCGCGACCGCCGAGCTGGGCTACTGGGTGACGGCCGGCGCACGGGGCCGCGGATATCTCACCGAAGCAGCAGCGGCCGTGATCGATTGGGGTTTCGTCGGACTCCGGCTCGTCCGCATCCGCTGGCAGGCCGTCGCGGGGAACATCCCCTCGGCCCGCGCCGCCCGGGCCCTCGGCTTCCGCTACGAGGGCCTGCAGCGGCAGGCGCTGACGAGCCCGCGCGGGCGCGACGACGGCTGGACGGCCAGCCTCCTCCCCGGGGACGACCGCACGCCGGTCGACTGGCCGATCCTCTGAGGGGTGCGCCCACCGGGTGACAGCGTCGGCGCCCGATGACAGGATGAACCCATGCCGGAGATGCCGGAAGTCCAGGGCCTGACCACCTTTCTCGCAGAACGCGCCGTCGGGCGCACCATCACGCGCGCGACCGTCTCGGCGATCGCCGCGTTGAAGACCTACGATCCTCCGATCAACGCCCTCCAGGGAGCCACGATCACCGCATCCGCGCGTCTAGGCAAGTTCGTCGTGCTCTCCTGCGGCGACGAGCTGCACCTGGTGTTCCACCTCGCGAAGGCCGGGTGGCTGCGCTGGTACGAGACGCTCCCGACCACGCTCATCAAACCGGGCAAGTCCCCCATCGCCCTGCGCATCGCCCTCGACGACGGCAGCGGTTTCGACCTCACGGAAGCGGGGACGAAGAAGTCGCTCGCCGTGTACGTGGTGCGCGATCCGCAGGAGGTGCCCGGCATCGCCCGGCTCGGCCCCGACCCCCTCGACCCCGCGTTCACGCGCGAGGCGTTCGCCGCCCTGCTCGAGGATCGGCGCATGCAGATCAAGGGGCTGCTGCGTGATCAGGCGGTGATCGCGGGCATCGGCAACGCGTACTCGGACGAGATCCTGCATGCCGCGCGCATGTCACCGTATGCGATCGCCGGAAAGCTCGACGACGCCGAGATCGACCGCCTGTTCGGAGCCATGCGCGAGACGCTGACAGAGGCGGTCGCCCAAGCCTCCGGCAAACCGCCGGCGGACCTGAAGGATGCCAAGCGCCGCGGCATGCAGGTGCACGCGCGCCGAGGAGAAGCCTGCCCGGTGTGCGGAGACACGGTCCGCAGCGTGTTCTTCGCCGACCGCTCGCTCGAGTACTGCCCCACCTGCCAGACCGGTGGCAAGGTACTGGCCGACCGCCGCCTCTCCCGACTGCTGAAGTGACGGCGGACGCGCAGCACGACGAAGTCCTCTGTCGCGGAATGAAATGCGCCCGAACGCGTTGAGTACACTCAGAACAACAACGTGCTCCGGGGTCGGTGGGAATCCGAACCGGCGGTGACAGTCCGCGAGCGTCTCGAGAGATCGGGATGCCGATCCGGTGGAATTCCGGGACCGACGGTGATGCGAGGGCGACCTCGCTAGTCCGGAAGGGAGGCAGCACGAGACGCATCCGTGCGTCCGTTCCGCCACCCCTGTCTGAACCCGGAGCCTCAGAGGAGGACGACGGATGGCAGTGAACGCGGCAGAGCGCCACGCGATGGATCGCGCGCTCCACCTCGCCGCCCGTGGACCGCGCGGGGCGAACCCGCAGGTCGGTGCGGTCCTCCTCTCCCCCGACGGCAGGGTCATCGCCGAGGGCTGGCACCACGGCGCCGGCACCCCCCACGCAGAGGTCGACGCGCTCTCGAAGCTCGCACCCGGCGAGGCGCGAGGAGCGACGGCCGTCGTGACCCTCGAACCCTGCAACCACACCGGCCGCACGGGCCCCTGCGCCGTCGCTCTCATCGACGCGGGCGTCGCACGCGTGGTGTACGCGCTCGACGATCCCGGCGTCGCCTCAGGCGGCGGGGCGGAACGCCTGCGGTCCGCAGGCGTCGACGTCGAGTCGGGTGAGCAGGCGGACGCTGCACACGCGCTCATCGCCGGATGGCTGACCGCCCAGCGCCTCGGACGCCCCCATGTCACTGTCAAGTGGGCGCAGAGCCTGGACGGCCGCGCGGCCGCCGCCGACGGATCGAGCCAGTGGATCACGGGGCCCGCCGCACGCGCCGACGTGCACCGCCGACGTGCGGAGGCCGACGCGATCGCGGTCGGTACCGGAACGGTGCTGGCCGACGACCCCGCCCTGACGGCTCGCGACGGCGACGCCCTGCTGCCGCACCAGCCGATCCCGGTCGTCATCGGCTCCCGGCCCACCCCGTCCGACGCCGCTGTGCACCGGCATCCCCACACCCCGCTGTTCTTCGACACCCGCGATCTGCGTGCGGTGGTGGCCGACCTGCACACCCGCGGCGTGCAGAGCCTGTTCGTGGAGGGCGGCCCGACGCTCGCCAGCGCCTTCATCGAGGCAGGACTCGCCGATCGCGTGCTCGCCTACATCGCCCCGGTGCTGCTCGGCGGCAGCCGACTCGCCCTGACCGACATCGGTGTCGGCTCCATCGACGAGGCCCGACGCCTGACCGTCGACGAGTGGCTTCCCCTCGGAGACGACCTGCTCGCGATCGCGCACCCCGCGCACGCCACCGATCCCGCGGAAGACCCGCAGAACGAAGGAGCCGCCTGATGTTCACCGGAATCATCGAGGAGATGGGCGAGATCACCGCGATCGCCCCCGCGGGTGACGGCTGGCGCCTGACCGTCCGCGCGCCCCGGGCCGCAGCGGACGCCGTGCACGGCGAGTCCATCGCCGTCTCGGGTGTGTGCCTCACCGTGGTGGGTTCGACCGCCGACACCTTCGACACCGACGTGATGAAGCAGACGCTCGACGTCGCCGCGATCGGATCGGCGACGGTCGGCACCCGCGTGAACATCGAGAAGGCGATGCCGGTCGGCGCCCGTCTCGGCGGTCACATCGTGCAGGGCCACGTCGACGGCACCGGCGACGTGCTCGAGGTGCGCCCCGGCGCGCAGTGGAGCGTGCTGCGGATCAGCCTGCCCCTCGACCTCGCCCCGCTCGTGGTCGACAAGGGGTCGATCTCGGTCGACGGCACCTCGTTGACCGTGAGCGCCGTCAGCGCCCCTGCACACCCCTCCCCCTGGTTCGAGGTCTCGCTGATCCCCGAGACCCTCGCCGCGACAACGCTCGGCGTCCGCGCCGTCGGCGACCGCGTGAACCTGGAGACCGACATCCTCGCCCGGCACGTCGAGCGCCTGCTCGCGTTCCGCGCCGCACCGGAAGGAGGCTCGCGATGAGCCTTTCCACCATCGCCGAGGCCCTGGAGGCGCTGCGCGCCGGGCGTCCCGTCCTCGTCGCCGACGACGAGAACCGCGAGAACGAAGGCGATGTCATCCTGTCGGCAGAGCTCGCGACGCCCGAGTGGGTGGCGTGGACCGTGCGCTGGTCTTCGGGCTTCATCTGCGCCCCGATGCCCGCCGATCTCGCCGATCACCTGAACCTGCCGCCGATGGTCGCCGCCAGCGAAGACGCCCGCTCGACCGCATACACGGTGAGTGTCGACGCCGCGCAGGGGGTCACGACCGGCATCAGCGCCCACGACCGCGCCCACACGCTGAACGTGCTGTCGAACCCGGAGTCCACGTCGACCAGCATCATCCGGCCCGGCCATGTGCTGCCGCTGCGGGCGGTGGACGGCGGGGTGCGCGAGCGCAGTGGCCACACCGAGGCCGCGGTCGAACTCATGAAGCTCGCCGGTCTCCGCCCCGTCGGCGCGATCGCCGAGGTCGTGGCGGAGGACGGCAGCATGATGCGCCTTCCCGGCCTGATCGAGCTCGGTGCGCGCGACGGCGTGCCGGTCATCACGATCGAGCAGCTGATCGCCCACCTCAACGAGATCGATCCCGAGGGCGCCACCCCGAATGCGCATCGCGGCCGTCGCGTGAGCCTGCGCGCCGACGCCACCGTGCCCACCACGCACGGCACCTTCCGCTTCCTCGCCTACAAGGACCGCATCACCGGCACCGACCACATCGCCGTCGTCTCGGGCGAACTCGGCGAGACCGCGCTCGTGCGGGTGCACTCGGAGTGCCTGACCGGCGAGGCGTTCGGCTCGCTCAAATGCGAGTGCGGCCCGCAGCTCGACTCCGCCCTCGACGCGATCGAGAAGGAGGGCGGGATCGTCATCTACATGCGCGGTCACGAGGGTCGAGGGATCGGCCTCATCAACAAGCTGCGCGCCTACAGCCTGCAGGAGGAGGGGCTCGACACGGTCGACGCCAACCTCGCGCTGGGGCTGCCGGCCGATGCCCGCGACTACGCAGCGGCGGCCGGCATCCTCTCCGACCTGGGCGTGTCGAAGGTGCGCCTGCTGACGAACAACACCGACAAGGTCGCGCAGCTGCGCGAGCTGGGTCTCGACGTCGTCGAGCAGGTGCCGCTGATCGTCGGTGTGGGACCCAACAACCACCAGTACCTGGAGACCAAGCGTGACCGGATGGGTCACATCATCGGCGAAGCGGAACTCGCAGAGGCGCTCGCCCACGGAGAGGACGACAAATGAGCGGCGCAGGAGCACCCGAGATCGGCACCATCGACGGACGCGGTCTGAACGTCGTCATCGTGGCCGGAACCTGGCACGAGACGATCTCGAACGGCTTGATCGCCGGTGCGGAGCGCGTGCTGGACGCGGCCCGGGCCACGCACCGACTGGTGCGCGTGCCCGGCTCGTTCGAACTCGCGATCGCCGCCCAGGCGGCCTTCGCCGGCGGGGCGGATGCCGTCGTCGCACTCGGCGTGATCATCCGCGGGGGCACACCGCACTTCGAGTACGTGTCGGCGGCGACCACCGATGGCCTCACCCGCGTCGCCCTCGACGCCGGCAAGCCCGTCGGCTTCGGCGTGCTCACCCTCGACGACGAGCAGCAGGGTCTCGACCGTGCGGGCCTGGAGGGCTCCAAGGAGGACAAGGGCGCCGAAGCAGCGGACGCCGCCCTGCGCACAGCCCTCGTGACACGGGAGCTGCGCGGCTGAGGTCAGCCTGCCCTTGCTAGCGCTGGACCTCGCCTCACTCGTACGGTGAGGGCATGGAGACTCTCCGTCATATCGTGCTGTTCGTCCACCTCATCGGATTCGCCGTGCTCTTCGGCTCCTGGGCCGCGCAGGCGTTCGGCGGAAAGCGTGAGTTTACGCGTCTGATGAACATCGGCATGGCGATCGCCGCGGTCGCGGGCCTCGCGCTCGCGGCGCCGTGGGGCATCTCCTACGAGCTCAACTACGTCAAGATCGGCGTCAAGCTCGTGATCCTGCTCATCATCGGCGCCCTGCTCGGCATCGGCCTGGGTCGTCAGCGCCGCGGTGCGGCCATCCCGCCGGCGGTGTTCTGGCTGGTCGGCATCCTCACCGCCGTAAACGCCGCGATCGCCGCGATCTGGCGCTGAGCCGTCAGCGCGTCCGCGGCGCCGCCGTGCTCGCCCGCACGATGAGTTCGGTACCGACGAGCGGGGTCTGCTGACGCTCGACACCGTCGAGCTCGGCGAGCAGCGCGTCCACCGCGAGCGCGCCCACGCGCTCCGGGTGCTGCTGCACGGTCGTCAGCGGCGGCCAGAGCTGTGCCGCATCGGGCAGTCCGTCGAACCCGACGATGCTCACGTCTCGCGGCACGTCGAGCCCGATCTCTCGGAACGCACGCAGCACGCCGATCGCCATCTGGTCGTTCGCCACGAACACCGCGGTGACACCGTCGATCGCACGCAGTTCGAGACCGGCTGCGTAGCCGGACGACGCGGTCCAGTCCCCCGCCAGCGGCTCGGGGACCGTACGCCCGTGCGTCTCGAGCGTCTCCCGCCACGCTTCACGGCGGCGCTCGGCGGAGTAGGAGCGCGCGGGGCCGGTGACGTGCCACACGGTGTCGTGACCGAGTTCGAGCAGGTGCTCGGTCGCGAGCCGAGCGCCCTGCGCCTGATCGGTATCGACGAACGGATGCGTCGCCGTGCGGTTCGAGTCGACGAATACGACGGGAAGCGCCTCGGGGATCTCGATGTCGGCCTCGTCGAGCTGATGCGCCTCGATCACGATGATGATGCCGTCGACCGCGTGCTCCTCCAGCCGACGGAACGCACCGGCCACGGTCTCGCCCGCGCTCGACTCGACGGGGATGAGAGTGAGCGCGTAGCCGAGCTGGGCGGCGCGCACGGCGATCGCATCGAGCGTGCGCTGGTTCCCGTAAGAGCTGAACGAGAACATCACGACGCCGATCGTGCGGAATCGCCCTGACCGGAGTGCGCGGGCGGCGCTGTTCGGCCGGTACCCCAGACTGTGCATGGCGGCCTCGACACGCTCGCGCGTGGCGGCACCGACGTAGCCCCTGGCATTGACGACGCGCGACACGGTCTGGCCGGAGACGCCGGCCTCGCGGGCCACGTCTTCCATCGAGGGCTCACGTCGACGCGTCGACGTCTCTGTCGGATGCTCCGGGGTCACGATCACCCATCCCCTCATATGTTGACGTTGACACACTACCAGTCGGTCCAATATGTTGACGTTGACACACGGCGCACGGTGCGCCCGAAACGTAAGAAGGACTCGTCGATGACGACTGAAATCCCCGCAGCCCCGGGTGCCCCCGGCATCCGGCGCCGCGACAAGCGCGACTGGAGGGGATGGGCCTTCGTCGGCCCGTTCATGGTCGTGTTCGCCCTGGTGTTCCTGACGCCGCTCGCCTATGCGCTGTACCTGAGCTTCTTCCAGGAGAAGCTCATCGGCGGCACCGCGTTCGTGGGGCTCGACAACTACGTCCGCGCCCTGAGCGACCCGCAGTTCTGGGAGGCGTTCGGCCGCGTACTGGTCTTCCTCGTCGTGCAGGTGCCGATCATGCTGATCCTGGCCCTCGGCGCCGCCCTCGCCCTCGACAGCGCCCGCCTGCGCGGAGCGTCGTTCTTCCGCATCCTGATCTTCCTGCCCTACGCGGTGCCGGCCGTGGTGGCGGTGCTGATGTGGGGCTACATCTACGGCGACCAGTTCGGCCTCACGAGCAACATCAACGACATCCTCGGCGTCGATGCGATCACGCCGTTCGCCAAGGAGTGGATGCTGGTCTCGATCGGCAACATCGTCACCTGGGAGTTCGTCGGCTACAACATGCTGATCTTCTACTCGTCGCTCAAGACCATCCCGACCGACATGTACGAGGCGGCCTCCCTCGACGGCGCCGGGGCGTGGCGCACGATCTTCTCGATCAAGATCCCGTCCGTGCGCGGAGCGCTCGTGATCGCCACGATCTTCTCGATCATCGGCAGCTTCCAGCTCTTCAACGAGCCCAACATCCTGCGCCCCCTGGCCCCGAACGTGATCACGACGTTCTTCACGCCGAACATGTACGCGTACAACCTGTCGTTCGCGGGGCAGCAGTTCAACTACGCCGCGACGATCGCCATCATCATGGGCGTCATCACCGCGGTCATCGCCTACGTCGTGCAGCTGCGCGGCTCGAAGTCGGAGGTGCGCTGACATGGCACTCCCCCTCGCCCGCCCCGCGCACCGGCGCCACGATCCGCTGAAGCCGCGCACGTCGAACACCCTGCTGATCGTCATGATCCTCTACGCGCTGTATACGCTCGTGCCCCTGGTGTGGCTGCTGTTCAGTTCGACCAAGACGCAGGCGGGACTCTTCAGCTCGTTCGGGCTCTGGTTCGCCGACGACTTCGCATTCTTCGACAACCTGGTCGCCACGTTCTCGTATCGCGACGGCATCTTCCTGCGCTGGCTCGGGAACACCCTCCTGTACGTCGTGGTCGGCGCCGGGGGCGCGACGCTGCTCGCCACCATGGCCGGCTACGGACTCGCGAAGTTCCGCTTCCCCGGACGCCGTGCGGTGTTCGCCGTGGTGCTGGGCGCCGTGGCGGTGCCCGGCACCGCCCTCGCGGTCCCGACCTTCCTGCTGTTCAGCGAACTCGGACTGACGAACACGCCGTGGGCGGTGATCATCCCGTCCCTCATCAGTCCCTTCGGTCTGTACCTGATCTGGGTGTTCGCGTCGGAGTCGGTGCCGACCGAGCTGCTCGAGGCGGCCCGCATCGACGGCGCAGGTGAGTTCCGCACGTTCTTCACGATCTCGATGCGGCTGCTCGCGCCCGGCATCGTGACGGTCGCGCTGTTCACGGTGGTCGCCACCTGGAACAACTACTTCCTGCCCCTGATCATGCTCTCGGACCCCGCCTGGTATCCGCTCACGGTCGGCTTGAACCAGTGGAGCGCCCAGGCCATCGGCGCGGGGTCCCAGCCCATCTACAACCTCGTGATCATGGGCTCGCTGCTCACGATCGTGCCGATCGTCATCGCCTTCCTGCTGCTGCAGCGCTTCTGGCAGTCAGGTCTCACCGCGGGAAGCGTCAAGCAGTAGCTCCCCGTACCCCCTGCATCACCTCTGCGATCCGACGCTGGACCGCACCTCCCGAAAGGACACAGCAATGAAGCACCTTCCCTCCCCGACGCGGCGCACCCTCGCGGTGCTCGCCGCAGGAACCGTGGCAGCGCTGGCGCTGGCCGGATGCAGCACCGGCGGCGACGCCGGCTCCGGCAACACGGGTTCCGGCTCGTTCGACTCCGTCGAGGCGGCGCTCGAGAAGGGCGGCGAGATCACGTACTGGTCGTGGACGCCGTCGGCCGAGGCCCAGGTCGAGGCCTTCCAGAAGGAGTACCCGAACGTCAAGGTCAAGCTGGTGAACGCCGGCACCAACAACGAGGAGTACACCAAGCTGCAGAACGCCATCAAGGCGGGCTCCGGCGCTCCGGACGTCGTGCAGATCGAGTACTACGCGTTCCCGCAGTTCGCGCTGACGGACGCCTTCACCGACTTGTCGCAGTACGGGTTCGCCGACTTCGAGGACGACTACACCGCCTCCACCTGGAACTCCGTCACCGACGGCGACGCGATCTACGGTCTGCCGCAGGATTCCGGCCCCATGGCCCTGTTCTACAACAAGACCGTGTTCGATGCGGCCGGTGTCGCCGTCCCCACCACCTGGGACGAGTACTACGAGGCCGCCAAGGCGATCCACGCGGCGAACCCCGACGCGTACATCACCAACGACACGGGAGATGCGGGCTTCGCGACCTCGATGATCTGGCAGGCCGGGGGAAAGCCGTTCGAGACCTCCGGCACCGACGTCACGATCGACCTGCAGGACACCGGCTCGAAGAAGTGGACCGAGAACTGGAACCGCCTCGTCGAGGAGGACCTGCTGGCCCCGTATGGCAGCTGGAGCGACGAATGGTTCCGCGCCCTCGGCGACGGCAGCCTGGCGAGCCTCGTGATCGGCGCGTGGATGCCCGCGAACCTCATCTCCGGTGCCCCCGACGGCGCCGGGGACTGGCGCGTCGCGCCGATGCCGACGTACGACGGTTCCCCGGCGAGCGCGGAGAACGGCGGGGGCGGGCAGGCCGTCACGAAGCAGAGCAAGAACCCGGAGCTGGCGGCGGGCTTCCTGTGGTGGCTGAACAACTCCGAGGAGAGCATCTCGATCGCCCTCGAGTCCGGCGGATTCCCGTCGACGACCGCGGAGCTGTCCAGCACGGAGTTCCTCGCCGAGGCGCCGGAGTACTTCGGCGGCCAGAAGATCAACGAGGTCCTCGCGGCCGCGGCCGATGACGTGGTCGAGGGCTGGAGCTACCTGCCCTACCAGGTGTACGGGAACAGCATCTTCGGCGACACCGTGGGCCAGTCGTACCAGAACGGCACCGACCTGAACGAGGGCCTCACCGCCTGGCAGGACGCGCTGGTCGAGTACGGCAACTCCCAGGGCTTCAGCGTCAACAAGTGACCCCGCGGCTGAGCCGGCCCGGTCCCCGCCGGGCCGGCTCCGCCCGCCTCATCGAAAGCACCACGACACGTGACCTCCTTCTCCCTCGGCGACACCGACTTCCTCCGCGACGGACAGCCGCACCGGGTGATCTCCGGCGCCATCCACTACTTCCGCGTGCACCCCGACCAGTGGCGCGACCGCATCCGCAAAGCCCGACTGATGGGACTGAACACGATCGAGACCTACGTCGCCTGGAACGCGCACGAACCTCGGCGCGGAGAGTGGGACGCGAGTGGATGGAACGATCTGGGGCGCTTCCTCGACCTGGTTCACGCCGAGGGCCTCGACGCGATCGTGCGGCCCGGCCCCTACATCTGCGCCGAGTGGCACAACGGCGGACTGCCGGTGTGGCTCACGGGCAGCGTCGAAGGACTGCGCTCCTCCGCTCCGGCCTTCCTCGCCGAGGTGACCGCCTACCTGCGCCGCGTGTACGACATCGTCGCACCGCGGCAGATCGACCACGGTGGGCCGGTGATCCTGGTGCAGATCGAGAACGAGTACGGCGCCTACGGCGCCGACCGCGCCTATCTCGAGTCGCTGGTGACCACGACTCGCGATGCCGGGATCACCGTTCCGCTGACGACCGTGGATCAGCCCGTCGATCGGATGCTGAGCGACGGAAGCCTCCCCGGGCTGCACAAGACCGGATCCTTCGGCTCCCGGAGCACCGAACGGCTCGCCACCCTGCGCCGCCACCAGCCCACGGGTCCGCTGATGTGCGCGGAGTTCTGGGACGGATGGTTCGACTGGTGGGGCGGCGTGCATCACACGACCGATGTCGCCGCGGCCGCCGCCGACCTCGACGAGCTGCTGGCGGCCGGCGCCTCGGTCAACATCTACATGTTCCACGGCGGCACCAACTTCGGGCTGACCAACGGCGCGAACGACAAGGGGCGCTACCTGCCCCTGGTGACCTCCTACGACTACGACGCCCCGCTCGATGAGACGGGGAACCCGACGGAGAAGTTCTTCGCCTTCCGCGAGGTGATCGCCCGCTACGCGCCGGTGCCCGACGAGGTGCCCGCGGCGGCCGAGGCCTCCCCCGCGTTCGAGGTTCCGCTTCGAGCGGCGGGACCGTGGACCGATGTCGCAGCGGCCGCGCCGACCACCGCCCTGCCGCAGACCTTCGACGAGCTCGGACATCTGAGCGCCCTCGTACGTTACGACACCGAGCTGCCGGCGGGAGCGGGAGGGCTCCTCGTCGTCGACGACGTGCGCGACCTGGCTTGGGTGAGCGTCGACGGTCACCCCGTCGGCACACTCGCCCGCACTCGGCACGACCGCGCGATCCGGATCCCGGATGGCCGCAGCCTCCGCATCCTCGTCGAGGATCAGGGGCGCGTGAACTACGACCGTCGCCTGGGCGAGGAGAAGGGGCTGATCGGCGAGATCACCCTCGACGGTGCGCCCGTGACGGGCTGGCGAGCGACGACCCTGGATGTCGCCGAGATCGCCGCGGAGATCGATGCGGACGGCGGCCGCGAGCGCGGCCGGGAGGTCGGTCCCACCGGGTGGACGGCCGAGTTCTCCCTGGATGCCCCTGCGGATCTCTTCGTCGACGCCGCATCGTGGAGCAAGGGCTACGCGTTCGTGAACGGATTCTTCCTCGGTCGATATTGGCGCAACGGCCCGCAGCGCACGCTCGCCGTGCCCGCACCCGTCACCCGAGCGGGCGCCAATCACCTCGTCGTGCTGGAGCTCGAAGACGTGCTGCAGCCGCGCGCCGTCTTCGTCGGAGCCCCCGCGCTCGGCGACACGGAGGAATAGTCCCCGCGCGGGTGGCGGGCGGACCGCTCACGTCAGCGGCACCAGTGTCGCGTCCACCATCGTCCCCTCGATCCCGACCCGCATCATCGTGCAGACGGGCTGCCGTCGCCGATCCGTGGGAGACCCGGGGTTGGGTCTCGCTGCGAGATGACACGCGAAACACGCGCACAGCAAACACTCAGGAAGGCGTAAACTCGCCCGGGTCCCCCGGTATACCGGGGACTCGATCGGAGGAGCTTCATGAGTACTGCCACTGCGCCCGCGAATCCTCGCTCGCGCGTCATCACCGCGAGCCTGGTCGGCACCACGATCGAGTTCTACGACTTCTACGCGTACGCGACGGCGGCCGTGCTCGTGTTCCCGGTGCTGTTCTTCCCCACCGGCGACGACACCACCTCGCTCCTCTCCTCGTTCGCGGTGTTCGGTGCGGCGATGGTCGCCCGTCCGATCGGCGCGGTGGTCTTCGGCCACTTCGGCGACAAGTTCGGGCGCAAGGCAACGCTCGTGGCATCACTGCTGACGATGGGCATCGCGACCTTCGTGATCGGCCTGTTGCCGACCTACCAGGACATCGGGTGGTGGGCCGCCCTGCTGCTGCTGATCCTGCGACTCGCTCAGGGCTTCGCGCTCGGCGGCGAGTGGTCGGGCGCAGCACTGGTCGCCACCGAGAATGCGCCGAAGGGCAAGCGCGCCTGGTACGGCACCTTCCCGCAGCTGGGCGCGCCGCTGGGCTTCATCATCGCCAACTTCCTCTTCCTCGCGATCAACTGGCTGCTGCCGCACGCCGAGAACCCGGTCCTGAAGTCCGAGGCGTTCCTCTCCTGGGGCTGGCGCATCCCGTTCCTGTTCTCCGCAGTGATGGTCATCATCGGCCTGTGGGTGCGGCTCAAGCTCGTCGAGTCCGACACCTTCAAGAAGGCGGAGACGAAGGGCGTGATCCGCAAGCTCCCGCTCGCGACCGTGTTCCGTCACCACTGGAAGCAGCTCATCCTCGGCACGTTCATCATGCTGGCGACGTACGTGCTGTTCTACCTGATGACGAACTTCACCCTCGCCTACGGAACCAAGGCCGCCTCGCTCGAGACCGCCACCGCCGCCGCGAAGGCCGCTGCCGAGGCGACCGGCGCCCCGTTCGACCCGATCAAGTTCGCGGCCCAGTTCTATCCCGGTCTCGGCTTCGGCTACACCGACTTCGTGCTGATGCAGATCATCGGCGTGGTGTTCTTCGGCATCTTCACGCTGCTCTCCGGTCCGATCGCCGATGCGGTCGGCCGACGGAAGCTGCTGCTGTGGGTCACCGGGACCATCATCGTGTTCGGTCTCACGTTCAACGCCTTCCTCCTGCCCGCGGTCGACCCGAAGTTCACGGGTGCGCTCACCCAGGCGTTCCTCGTGTTCGGGTTCATGCTGATGGGCGCGACGTTCGGCCCGATGGGCGCTCTGCTTCCCGAGCTGTTCCCGACCAACGTGCGCTACACGGGGTCGGCGATCGCCTACAACGTCTCGTCGATCCTCGGCGCCGCGGTGGCCCCGCTCATCGCGCTGAAGCTGTGGGAGGTGGCCGGCGGCGCTCCGTGGCTGGTGGGTCTGTACCTGTCCGCGATGGGTGTGCTCACGTTCATCGCGCTGATCATCTCCCCCGAGACCAAGGACCACGACTACGACGACGACCTCGGCGTCGCGGCGGCCGTCGAGCTGTGATGCTGCGGCCGTGACGATTCACGTCACGGCCGCAGGAACTCCTCGATCGCGGCGATGGTGGTCGCGTTGTCGAGGTGTCGCACGGCGCAGATCCCCACTGCCTCGGCACCGTCGACCGATATCTGATGGTCGTCGATGAACAGCACGTCGCCCGGGTCGGCGCCCATGCGCTGCAGTGCTCGTCGGTAGGCCTCGGGATCCGGCTTGTTCACGCCCTGCTCGTGGCTGTAGCAGATCGGGTCGAAGACCTCGGAGAAGCCGAAGCGGCGCTCCTCCTCCTCGCGCGCGCCATCGGCGGAGTTGGAGAGGATCGCTGTTCCCGCCCGCGCCGAGAGCGTGCGCGCGTACGCGATCAGGTCGTGGTTGCCGGTGCCGCAGTAGGCATCCCAGAAGTCCTCGCGCATCGCGCCGCGCTGGACCTCGTCGAGACCGAGTGCCGTGCCCACCGCCGCCCAGAAAGAGGGTTCTGTGCCGACGGTGACATCGATCGGCGGAAGATCGGCCTCTGCGATGCGCGCCTCGAAGACGGAGGGTTCGAGACCGACCACCGCACGCCAGCGCTCCCACCACTGCTGCTGCCAGGCATCGTCGTCGACGACCTCCAGCACTCCCCCGATGTCGAACAGGATCCACTTCTTCGTCGGCATCCCCCCACACTGCCACGTCAACATGTATTGACACTCGCCGGCACGTCAACGATGATTGACGCAGGAGGTCCATCATGACAATGCCGACCGCGATCGCACAGGACGACGGCAGCGAGCCCCTGGCCGCGCTGCACCGGCTCGCCGAGGTGCGCAAGGAGGTGGCCCGTGCCGAGGAGGTGAACGTGCGTCGCGCGCGGAACCTCGGGTACTCCTGGCAGGCGATAGCCAGCGCCCTCGGCGTGAGCAAGCAGGCGGCTCATCGGCGATTCGGCCGGTCCTGAGCCCGCGATGTGCCGCATACAGCCGCTCCATAGGATTCGACCGCGAACGAAGTACGGTCGAAGTACCATTTCCAGATAGAGGTCCCGCATGTCCGGTTCGGCGACAGCACGCCGCCGCGGACGTGGCGCACAGCCTGAAGGCCCCCGCGCCACCTTCCGCCAGCTCCTCCCCTTCCTCTTCGAGCACAAGCGCACCCTCATCGTGGTCGCGGTGCTCAGCGTCATCGGCGCCGCGACCTCGCTCGTGCAGCCGTTGCTCGTGGGCCAGGTCATCGAGGCCGTGCAGTCCGACACCGGTATCGGGATCCTGGTGTGGCTGCTCGTCGGCTTCGTGATCGTGTCGTCGGTCATCTCCGGCTTCCAGCACTACCTGCTCCAGCGCACCGGCACCGCGGTCGTGTACTCGAGCCGCCGCAAGCTGATCGCCCGCATCCTGCACCTGCCGACCTCCGAGTTCGATGCCCGCCGCACCGGCGACCTCGTCTCCCGCGTCGGCACCGACACGACGCTGCTCTACGCCGTGCTCACCCAGGGCCTCGCCGATGCCGTCGGCAGCGCCGTGCTCTTCCTCGGCGCGCTCATCGCGATGCTCGTGATCGACCCCATCCTGCTGCTGCTCATCGTCGTGGTGATCGGCATCTCGGTCGCCGTCGTCGTGCTGCTGAGCGGACGCATCCGCACCGCGTCGACCGCGCAGCAGGAGAAGGTCGGCGAGCTGGCTTCCGGCGTGGAGCGCGCGGTCGGCTCGATCCGCACCATCCGCGCCTCGGGAGCCACCGAACGGGAGACCACCGCCGTGTCGGGCCTCGCCTCCGACGCCTACGGCATCGGCGTGCGCATCGCCAAGATCTCCTCGATGGTGGTTCCCGTCTCCGGCATCGCCCTGCAGCTGTCGCTGCTCGTGGTGCTCGGGGTGGGCGGATTCCGGGTGGCCGCGGGAGCGATCACGATCGCCTCGCTGATCTCGTTCATCATGTTCCTGTTCCTGCTCGTGATGCCGCTGGCCACGACGTTCGGCGCGATCACCTCGGTCAACCAGGCTCTCGGTGCGCTCGGCCGCATCCAGGAGGTTCTCGACCTGCCCACCGAGTCGCAGGACGACGAGAAGATCGCGGCCTCGCTGCCGCGCGAGACCGCTGCGGCGGACGCACCGGCCATCGAGTTCCGCGACGTGCGCTTCCACTACCCTGCGAACGTCGTCGCCGCCCGTCAGGCCGCGGCCAAGGAGGCGCGCACGCTGCTCGCCGATGCGCACCTGGAATCCGCGGAGGACGCCGCCCCCGCCGTGCAGGACCACGAGGTGCTCCGCGGCGTGTCGTTCGCCGTGCCGCAGGGCTCCCGCGTCGCCCTGGTGGGCCCCAGCGGCGCGGGGAAGAGCACGATCCTCTCGCTGATCGAGCGCTTCTACGACCCGACCGGCGGCTCGATCCGCCTGCACGGCCACGACGCGCGCACCTACCCGCGCGACGAGCTGCGCGCCCACTTCGGTTACGTCGAGCAGGATGCGCCGACGCTGGCCGGCACGCTCGCCGAGAACCTGCGGCTCGCCTCTCCCGAAGCGACGGACACCGACTGCGAACGGGTGCTGCGCGCCGTGAACCTCGGCGACGTGCTCGAGCGCGATCCGCTCGGCATCGATGCCCCCGTCGGCGAAGACGGCGTGATGCTGTCGGGCGGTGAGCGTCAGCGTCTCGCGATCGCGCGCGCCCTGCTCACGGACGCCCCGATCCTGCTGCTCGACGAGTCGACGTCATCGCTCGACGGCGTGAACGAGCAGCGCATGCGGGAAGCCATCGATGCCGTGTCGACCGACCGCACGCTCATCGTGATCGCGCACCGCCTCTCGACGGTCGTCGACAGCGATCTCATCGTGGTGCTGCAGGACGGCGTCGTCGTCGGCCAGGGCACGCACGCCGAGCTCGTGGAGTCGACGCCGCTGTACCGCGACCTCGCGCGACACCAGCTGCTCACCTGACGCACGACAACACGAAGGCGGGACGTCGGAGACCACTCAGCCATGGGTTCGTCTCTGATGTCCCGCCTTCGCGGGTTTGCGGGGCACGAAGCCCCGAGGGTGCCGGCTCCCCCGAACCGGCACCGGTCTGGGGGAACTACGCCTTGTCGAGGCGGTAGCGCAGCGACGCCAGCTCGGCGCGCAGCGCTGCGGGGACCTTGTCGCCGAAGGTGTCGTAGAACTCCTCGGTCAGGTCGGCCTCGGTCTTCCATGCCTCGGCATCGACCGAGAACAGCTCCTCGAGGTCGGCAGCGGGGATGTCGAGCCCGTCGAGGTTCAGGTCCTCCACGCGCGGCAGGCGACCGATCGGGCTGTCGACCGCAGGAACGTCACCCGCGATGCGGCGGATGATCCAGTCGACCACACGCGAGTTGTCACCGAAGCCCGGCCACAGGAACCGGCCGTCGTCGCCACGTCGGAACCAGTTCACCTGGAAGATGCGCGGCGCCCTGTCGAAGCGCAGACCGCGCCCGACCTTGAGCCAGTGCCCGAAGTAGTCGGCCATGTTGTAGCCGCAGAACGGCAGCATCGCGAACGGGTCGCGGCGCAGTTCCCCGACCGTGCCCTCGGCGGCCGCCGTGCGCTCGGACGAGATGTTCGAGCCCAGGAAGACACCGTGCGTCCAGTCGGTGGCCTCGACCACGAGCGGGACATTGCTGGCGCGGCGTCCACCGAACAGGATGACGTCGAGCGGAACGGCCTCTTCCCAGTCCTCGGAGATCTGCGGGCACTGCGCCGCCGACACCGTGAAGCGGGAGTTGGGGTGCGCTGCCGGCCGTCCCGACTCGGGAGTCCAGTCGTTGCCCTCCCAGTCGATCAGGTTCGCGGGCGCCTCATCGGTCAGACCCTCCCACCACACGTCGCCGTCCGGACGGAGAGCGACGTTCGTGAAGATGGTGTTGCCCCACAGCGTCTCGACCGCCGTGACGTTGGTCGATTCGCCGGTTCCGGGTGCGACGCCGAAGAAGCCCGCCTCCGGGTTGATCGCCCACATGCGGCCGTCTTCGCCGGGACGGATCCAGGCGATGTCGTCGCCGAGGGTCTCCACCCGCCATCCGGGGATGGTCGGACGCAGCATCGCGAGGTTCGTCTTGCCGCAGGCAGAGGGGAACGCCGCGGCCACGTGGTACGCCTTGCCCTGCGGGTCGATCACGCGGATGAGCAGCATGTGCTCGGCGAGCCAGCCCTCATCGCGGGCGATCACCGAGGCGATGCGCAGCGCGAAGCACTTCTTGGCGAGGATCGCGTTGCCGCCGTAGCCCGAACCGTACGAGTAGACCTCGAGCGTCTCGGGGAAGTGCACGATGTACTTGTCGTCGTTGCAGGGCCACTCGACGTCCTGCTCCCCCGGGGCGAGCGGGGCACCGACCGTGTGCACGGTCTTGACCCACGGCGCGCCCTCGGCGATCTGCCGTGTGACGGCATCGCCGACACGGGTCATGATGCCGATCGAGGCGACCGCGTAGGCGCTGTCGGTGATCTGCACGCCGATGTGCGAGAGCGGACCGCCGACCCGGCCCATCGAGAACGGCACGACGTACATCGTGCGGCCGCGCATCGAGCCCTCGAAGATCTCGTCCATCTTGGCGTGCATGTCGGCAGGTGCCGCCCAGTTGTTCGTGGGGCCGGCGTCCTCCTCGCGCTCGGAGGCGATGAACGTGCGCCCCTCGGTGCGGGCGACGTCGCTGGGGTGCGAGCGTGCGAGGTACGAACCGGGACGCCATTCGGGGTTGAGCTTGATGAGCTTGCCCTCATCGACGAGTCCGCGCAGCAGCCAGTCGTTCTCGGCGCGCGAGCCGTCGACCCAGTGCACGGCGTCGGGCTGGGTGAGAGCGCGGATCTCCTCGACCCACGCGGCCAGCTCCGCCATGGCGGGGGTGTCATACGTCGGAGCCGCGCCGAACGTACGCGTCGGTGCGACGGGAGACGTGCGGGGGGTGAAGACTTCGGCGATAGCCATGACGTGTGCTCCTTTGAAGTGTGGGGCGTTGCACCTATCTTCTTCCGGTTCGAGCGCGACTTTCGGACGATTCGAGCGATAAGAACTTCAATTCTTTCGCTAGACTCAAGGAATGGCGTCCTCCGGCATCCACCTCACGACTCTCGGCCACCGCATCCGTCACCACCGATTGGAGAACGGGTTCACGCTCGACGAGCTCGGTGCCCTGGTCGGCGTCGCCGGCTCTCAGCTGAGCCTGATCGAGAACGGCAAGCGCGAGCCCAAGCTCTCGCTGCTGCAGGCGATCGCTCAGGCGACGAAGACCGAGGTGACCGACCTGATCTCCGGTGAACCGCCGAACCGTCGGGCCGCCCTCGAGATCGCCCTGGAGCGCGCGCAGGAGAGCCCGGTCTTCCGGCAGCTCGGCGTCGCGCCCGTGCGCGTGACCAAGGGCATGAGCGACGAGACGATCGAATCGGTCCTGGGGCTGCACCGCGAGCTGGAGCGGCGTGAACGCGAAGCCATCGCGACGCCGGAGGAGGCACGGCGCGCGAACACCGAGCTGCGGCTGCGGATGCGCGCGCAGAACAACTACCTCCCCGAGATCGAGAAGCTCGCCGAGAAGCACCTCAAGGCCGCGGGGCACGTACAGGGGGCGCTCACCCACCGCACGGTGAGCATCATGGCGGAGAAGCTCGGCTTCGAGCTGATCTACGTCAACGACCTTCCCCACTCGACCCGCTCGGTCACCGACCTCGAGAACGGACGCATCTACCTGCCGCCGGCGTCGATCCCGGGTGGCCACGGTCTGCGCTCGATGGCGCTGCAGGCGATGGCGCACCGACTGCTCGGGCACACACCGCCGACCGATTACGCCGACTTCCTGCAGCAGCGCCTGGAGATCAACTACTTCGCCGCGTGCTGCCTGATGCCGGAGACCGCATCGGTCGCGTTCCTGCAGCAGGCGAAGAAGGACCGCAACCTCGCGGTCGAGGACTTCCGCGACGGCTTCGGCGTGACGCACGAAGCCGCCGGCATGCGCATGACGAACCTGTTGACGCAGCACCTCGGCATGGCGCTGCACTTCCTGCGCGTGGATTCCACCGGCGCGATCACCCGCGTGTACGAGAACGACGACCTGCCGCTGCCGATGGACGTGACCGGCGCGGTCGAGGGACAGCGGGTGTGCCGCAAGTTCCAGGCACGCGCGGCGTTCACGCAGCAGAACCGCACGGTGGAGCACCACCAGTACACCGACACCCCCTCTGGCACGTTCTGGTGCTCGACCCAGACCGGATCGTCGAGCGACGGCGAGTTCTCGGTGACGGTCGGCGTGCCGTTCGACGATGCCCGCTGGTGGCGCGGACGCGAGACCAACGACAGAGCGGTGTCGACCTGCCCCGACGAGTCGTGCTGCCGTCGCCCCTCCGCCGAGCTGAGCGATCGCTGGAGCGGACGGGCGTGGCCGAGCGCCCGCGTGCACACGCACATGTTCTCGCCGCTCCCCCGCGGTGCATTCCCCGGGGTCGACGACAACGAGGTCTACAACTTCCTCGCGCGCCACGCGAGCGAGTAGTCGCGGCGGGGTCGGTGATCCCTGCGGCTCAATCGTCGGCGAACCGGGCGAACCGGGCGAGGGCCGCAGCCACGGCGGCGGGATCCTCCGGCTCCTCGAACAGCTCAGGCGGCGTACCCCTGGTCGCGGTCGCGTGGGACCAGGTCCCGATCACGCGCCCCTGCTCGACGAGGGTCGGACGCACCATGCCGTTCTTTCCGGGGCCGACGGCCGCGAGATGCTCCGGGGCGCAGACGGTCGTGCGATCGGCGTAGGAGATGTAGTACTCGTCGAACGCGCCGAGGGCGTGGACGGAGGCCGCACCCGATGCTCTTCGCGGACGTCGGCGCGCGGCGAAGAGACCCTCGTCGATCTCGTCGAGCCTGCCACCGTCCGTTCCCGCTCCCGCCCGCTCGGCCGCCTCGCGCGCCTGACCGAGGGTGAGGCCCGCCCACCAGGCGAAATCGGCGATACCGGCGGGGCCGTGTCCGTCGATGTAGCGGACGAACAGCTCGGCGAGCGGGTCATCGGGCGTGACGTGCTCGCGGATGTGATCTTCCACGAGCACGAAGCGCTGCTCGCGGGCGAAGCCGGCCCTGGCGACGACCGGCCCCTGGCAGATCAGACCGTCGATCGTGAGGGTGAACAGCAGATGGATGCCGCGCTGGCCCGAGGGGTCGATGTCGATGCCCTGGAGGATGTCGAACACCTCGGCGCGGGTGCACCCGCCGTCGCGGAGCGCCGGCGTCAGCGCCCGGACGCTCGCGGCGACCATGTCGTCATCGATGCCGAGATCGCGGTGGCGGGAGGCCGCCTGCTGTCGCTGCCGCCCCGCGGTGACCTGCAGCATCCAGCCGAGGTCGCGCGCCGGGACGGTGTGCAGGGTGCCGCGCATGGTCCACCCGCGCACGATGTCACCGCGGTCGAAGGCGCGGTCGACGTCGCGCACCGTGGTCTCCCCTCGGGTGCGGACGGCCAGAGCCCACCGACCCGCGGTGAAGTCCTGGCTCTGCACCGCGAGCATGTGGCGCGCCGCATCCGTCACCGTGGGAGCCGGCGAGATGAGGCGGTGCGATCGGAGGCGGTGCGATCGGAGGCGGTGCGATCGGAGGCGGTGCGATCGGAGGCGCTCGGCACGCAGAGTCGCGGTCTTCATGACCTCATCATGCCGGGTGCCGCCGACGCGGCGCACGAGGAACCTCAGCTCTGCAGCGTCACCTCTCGGCGCTCGGGGAGCACGATCGGGTGCGAGCCCGCCATGACCTCGAGCACGCGGATCACCTGGCACGAGTAGCCGAACTCGTTGTCGTACCAGACGTACAGGATGAGGGTGTCCTCATCGGCGATCGTGGCGAGACCGTCGACGATGCCGGCACGGTGCGACCCGACGAAGTCGGTGGAGACGACGTCCGGGCTCTCCACGTAGTCGATCTGCTGGCGCAGCTTCGAGTGCAGCGAGACCCGGCGCAGGTAGTCGTTGACCTGATCCTTCGTCGCGGGCCGCTCGATCGTCAGGTGCAGCACCGCGAGCGACACGTCGGGCGTCGGGACGCGGATCGAGCTGCCCGTGAGCTTGCCCTCCAACTGCGGCAGCGCCTTGGCGACGGCCTTGGCGGCACCGGTCTCGGTGATGACCATGTTGAGCACCGCCGAGCGTCCGCGCCGATCGCCCTTGTGGAAGTTGTCGATCAGGTTCTGGTCGTTCGTGAACGAGTGCACGGTCTCGACGTGTCCCTTGACGACGCCGTAGGCCTCGTCGATCGCCGCGAGCACGGGCGTGATGGCATTGGTCGTGCAGGAGGCGGCCGAGAGGATGCGGTCGGTCTCGACGATCGTGTCGTCGTTGATGCCGTGGACGATGTTCTTGAGCGGACTCTTCCCCGGCGCGGTCAGCAGCACCCGGGCGACGCCGGTCGAGCGCAGGTGCTGCGACAGACCCGCCTCGTCGCGCCAGCGCCCGGTGTTGTCGACGACGATCGCGTCGTGGATGCCGTAGGCGGTGTAGTCGATGGTCGCCGGGTCGTCGGAGTAGATCACCTGGATGCGGGTGCCGTTGGCGATGATCTGCTCGGCGTCTTCGTCGACGGTGACCGAGCCGGCGAAGCGGCCGTGCACGGAGTCGCGCAGGAGCAGGGATGCGCGCTTGACGAGGTCGTTCTCGGCGCCGCGGCGGACGACGATGGCGCGCAGGCGCAGTCCGCTTCCTCCCCCGGTGTGGGCGATGAGGATGCGGGCGAGCAGGCGGCCGATGCGCCCGAAGCCGTAGAGCACGACGTCGGTGGGCTCGGCGGCGACGGCTCCCATCGCAGGGGCCAGCACGTCTGCGAGGTAGGTCTCCAGCGGCTGACCGCTCTCGGCATGGCCGGCGACGAGGCGGGCGACATCGAGGGAGGATGCACCGGGGGCGAGCGCATGGATCGCCTCCAGCACGGCCAGGCTGTCCTCGATGGGGAGCCTCTCGTGCCCGAGCTGCGCGACGCGCTCGTGCACCTCGACGAGGCCGGTCGCCGACAGACCGAGCAGGCGGTGCCCGTGGAGCGAGGTGACGACGTCGTGTTCGCGTCGGAGCGCCCCGATGAGCGGGATCATCCGCTCCGCCAGCTCTTCGCTCTCAGTCCAGTCGTCGCGGTGTGCCGCGGAATCGTTCATCTGCGTCCTTGCATGTGTGAGCGCGCGCCGAGGTCGCCGGCGCGCGAGTTGCCGGGTGAATCGGGGGATGTCTCCAGCGTACAAGCCGCAGAACCGCGCGCCGAATCGGTGCGTCCCCGCCCCGCATTCGGCCGGGTTTTACGTCTACACTGGTGGAATAATGAGCCAGACATTTCCCGGCGACGACGCCGACCTGATCATCCGCGGCGGCCGTATCCACACCTTCGACGGGACGGGCGATATCGCTCACGCCCTCGCCGTGCGCGACGGCGTGATCGTCGCCACCGATGCCGCCGCCACCCGACTCCACGCACGGAACGTCCTCGAACTCGACGGACGCACCGCGGTCCCCGGCATCAACGATGCACACCTGCATGCCGCATGGCTCGGTGCGCGCTGGCCGCACCTGTTCTTCTCGGACACTCCCCCGGAGGAGCAGCCGCCCGGAAGACTCGTGTCGACCGCGAGCGAGCGGCGATCCGCCCTGCGCCGCGCGTGGCGCCTCCTCGCCGAACACGGCATCACGAGCTACACCGAACCGGGCATCGGTCCGGGAGAGGACGCCGGGGAGACCGGATGCTTCGGCGCCGACATGCTCGACACCTACGGCGAACTGCACCACGAAGGCGCCCAGACATCGCGGGTGACCCTGCTGCGGCTCTTCGGCACGATCGACGGCGAGAGCACGCTCGAGGACTTCGCGCACGGCATCCGCACCCCGCCACCCACCCACGACCCGCGATGGCTTGCGATCCCCGGAGTGAAGATCTTCGCCGACGGCATCCCCCCGATGGCGACCGCCTGGGTCGAGGAGCCGTATGCGGACGGCACCACCGGAGCACTGCTCACCCGAGGAGGGAGCGACCCGCTTTCCGCATTCCAGCAGATGGTCGAACTGGCCGCATCCCGCGGGATGCAGATCGCCGTGCATGCGACCGGCGACCGGTCGATCGCCGAGTTCCTCGCGGCCCTGGAGCGCCTCTCCGATGCGCCCGCACCGGCCGCTCCGCACTACGTCGTCCACGGAGATCTGGCCACGCCCGAGCAGATCGCGCGCATGCGACGGGTCGATGCCGGATTCGCCGTGCAGCCCCTGATCGCTGCGCACACCCGTTCCTGGGCGGCGGCGCAGCTCGGCGAGGCGCGCATCGCCACGGCCTGGCCGCTGGCCGCGATGCTCGCCTCCGGCGCCCTCACGACCGTGACCAGCGACGCGCCGATCGCGAGTCCGGATTGGCGGCTCGGGCTCGACGCCGCGCTCGCCCTGCTCACCGACGCGGGCTTCATCGACGACGCAGCGACCCGCCACCTGCTCCTGCGATCGATGACCGTGGATGCCGCGCGACAGGACGGCGCATCGGACTGGAAGGGGTCGCTCGAGGTCGGGCACGTCGCCGACCTGACGATCCTCGACGAGGACCCGCTGACGCCCGTCCGCCCGTTCTCCTCGCTCGAGGTGGTGCGCACGATCGTCGACGGCCGTACGGTCTTCGCCCGCGACTGAGCCCGCCCGCGCACGAAAACGGCGGGCGGCATGTTCACGCATGCCGCCCGCCTCTGATCCCCCTCGGACCAGTCCGCGCCCCCGGCGTCGGGCACCCGACGCCGGGGAATTCTCACACCGCCGTCGCGACCAGCACCCGCGGGCTTCCGGGCAGGGCGACCTTATCCCGCACCTCCCAGCCCGCATCGTTCAGCCAGCCGCGCACCTGAGATTCCGGATACACGACGGTCCCGTCGATGACGAGGTACTCCCCGGCGTGCCGGGCGTCGATCCCGCGCTGCTCCGCGTCGTCGTCGAGGAAGAAGTCGAGCACGGTCAGGGTCGCTCCCGGAGTCGCTGCCGCCCGCAGGTTTCGGAAGATCCGGGCGTTCTCCTCGGCGGTGAAGCGATGGATGACGTGATTGGCGAAGACGGCGTCGTATGTCCCCTCGGGTGCGGCAGTCGCGGTGTCGGCGATCTCGACGACGACACGGTCGGCGACGCCCGCCGCCGCCACGGCTTCGGCGATGCCGTCCTCGAAGCCGGGGGCGTACACGAACGTGGTGTGCAACGCCGGGTTCTGCGCCATGACCGACAGCGCGAAATCCGCCGAGAGCCCGCCGAAATCGAGGGCTTTCGTGGCACCGGCGAGGTCGATGTGTCGGCCGAACTCCTGGGCGTGCAGGCGGTTGTACGTCATGACGCCGGCCATGAAGGTCGCCCAGCGGGCGTCGTCCATCTGCAGGTCACCCGGTTCGGTGGTGTCGACCGTATGGGCGAACTGCAGCCAGTGCGGGTAGCTGATCTCGTCGAGGAACGTGAGGAACGGGCCGAGGTCGATCGCCGCATCGGCACCGGTGAGGTAGGCGGCCGCATCCGGGGCCACGACGTAGTTGCCGTCCGTGCGGACCAGCAGCCCCTGGGCCGCCATCGCGTCGGCGAGCAGGTGCGCGATGCGCTCACTCACCCCGCATCTCTCGGCGATCGCCGGCACCGTGTCGGCTCCGCCGTCGACGGCAGCGAAGAGGCCGATGCGACGGGCGTGGAAGAGCTGCTTCGATGCCATGTATCCGGTGGCGATGTCGAGGATCCGGGCCGCGTCCGCGGTGGGAGTGTCGGTCATGAGTGGCCTTTCGATGTTTATCTACGAATGTTGGAATTAAAGGGCATGAGGAGACCGATGGACGGCCAACCGGGTCAGTCCGCCAGGAAGTCCTGCACAGCGGTGCGGAACTCCGCCGTGTGCAGCGCGGAGAGGTGATCACCGGGGACGCGGTGGGCGCGCGCCGCCGGGAGCAGCTGTGCGAGCTCGTCGATCCCGGCAGCCATCGCATCGTCCGTGCCGCCGATCAGCAGTACGGGCAGCGTGAGCCCATCGGGCCGCGGGGCGAACGGCTCCGCGGCCAGGCCCTCGATGAGGTCGATCACATCGCCCGGTCTGTTGCCGGGCAGTGAGGCCATGTGCACGATCATTCCCGTGAGTGGATCCGCCGGGGCGGCGCCGCCGGAGACGGCCGCGCGCGCGGCCGGGAGGTCGACCAGGGTGAAGGGCTCCCCCGCGCTGAGTCCGCCGAGCACTGCCCGGCGCACCGCGACCGCGGGATGCCGCACCAGGTCCCAGGCGAGCCGGGCCCCCAGCGAGTACCCCACCAGGTCGATCTCATCCGCACCGACGGCGTCCGCGAGCGCGTCGAGCACCACCGAGGTCGGGGCCGTGCCGAGCGTCGGACTCGCTCCGTGTGCCGGGAGATCGACCACGACGCGGGGACGGTCGCCGAAGGATCCGCCCCACTCGGCTTCCGGCCAGTCCTGCGCGCCCTGCGAGGCGAGGCCGTGCAGGAACACCACCGGACGCCCGGCACCCGGGTGCCGCTCGACGAAAAGGGGTGAGGTCATGACGCGCCGTCCTCTCGGATCAGGCGCGTCGCGGTCAGCGGAGCCGCGCCAGGAACTGGTCGATATAGGTCTCGTAGTCGGCGATCCGCTCGCCATCGGGATACATGAGGTTGATCACCGTCGCGCCGACCGCCGCCGAGATGTACTCGTTCGCGAGGGGCCCGTAGTCCTGGTCGCGGATCGACCCCTCGTCGCGCGCCGCCTCCATCCGCTCGATGAGCGAGGTGCGCCAGGACGCCAGGTGCCCGCGATACAGCTCGGCGAGGGCCTCGTTGGCCATCGCGTACTCCCACAGCGCGAGCAGCACCCGCCCCGCCGCGATCTGCTCCTGGTCGCGAGGAATCGTCGCCCGCAGGAACCCCCGCAACGCGGCGTCCGCCGACGCCGGCTCCTCGCCCGCGGCCTGCACCCCTTCGGACATCTGCTGCAGGATCGTCTCGAACGTCGCCGCGACGATGCTCTCCTTGCCGGGGAAGTAGTGCTTCAGTGCGCCGTTCGCGAAGCCGGCCTCCGCCGCGATGCTGCGCATCGTCGCCGCCTCGAAGCCCCCCTTCAGGATGATGCTCTTGGCCACCTCGACGATGTCCCGTCGACGCTGGTCGTGATCGATGATCTTCGGCATGAGGTCCTTCCGGCCGATTCCGGTGCGTGGAGTGATCGGGCCTGGAGCTACCGTACCGCCGCATCGCGCACCTCCCGCAGAGCGAGCCACTGTGCACGCCGCTCCCGCTGCGCGACGGGGTCGGCGACGGGCGAGGCCAGGCGCAGCCGCTCGGAGTACGGATGCTCCGGGGCTCGGGTGACCTGCTCACCCTCGCCGACCTCGACGAGTTCGCCGCGGTACATGACGGCGACGCGGTGGCAGACGCGGCGGACGACGCCCAGGTCGTGCGAGACGAAGAGGTACGCCACCCCGGTGTCTCGCTGCAGCTCGATGAACAGATCGAGGATCGTCGCCTGCGTGGTCAGGTCGAGGGCGCTGACGGGCTCGTCGCACACGATGAGCCGCGGTCCGCGCACGAGGGCACGGGCGATCGCGATGCGCTGACGCTGCCCTCCGGAGAACTCGCTCGGGTAGCGGTCCATGGCCGATTCGGGAAGACGGACGCGGTCGAGCATCTCGCGCACCTTCGTCTCGGCAGACCTCGTCCCGATGCCGCTGGTGAGCAGCGGTTCGGCGAGGATGTCGCCGATCGTCATGGCCGGGTTCAGCGAGCCGTACGGGTCCTGGAAGACGACCTGGACGTCATCCGCGAGAGCGCGTCGGGCACGGCCGCCGAGTCTGCTGATCTCCTTCCCGTCGAAGCGGATGCTCCCGTCGGTCACGGGCGCGAGGCCGAGGATCGCCTTGCCGAGCGTCGACTTGCCCGAGCCGGATTCGCCGACCAGGCCGAGACATTCGCCCGGCGCGATGTCGAGGGAGACACCGTGCAGGGCACGGAAGGAGGTCCGCCCTCGGCCGTATTCCACGACCAGATCGCTCACGTCGAGCAACGCACTCATGCGTTCGCCTCGATCCTGGTGCGGTCGAGCGCGGCGCGACCTTCGGCGTCGTCGAGCGAGGCGGCGATCAGTTGGCGCGTGTACTCCTCGGTCGGCGCGGCGAACAGCGAATCGACCGGTCCCGATTCCACGATGTCGCCGCCGCGCATCACTATCACGCGGTCGCAGATGTCGGCGACGACGCCGAAGTTGTGGGTGACGATGAGCAGCGCCATGCCGTACTCGGCCTGGAGTTCGCGCAGGAGCTCGAGCACCTCGGCCTGCGCGGTCACGTCGAGCGCCGTGGTGGGCTCGTCGGCCACGAGCAGCGACGGCTTGCCCGCGATCGCGCCGGCGATGAGCACCCGCTGCGCCATGCCGCCCGACACCTGGTGCGGGTAGCTGCGCATCACCCGATCGGGGTCGGTGAGGCCGACACGCACGAGCATCGCCCGTGCCTGCGCCTCGGCCTCCGACCTGCGGAGACCGTGGGTGCGCCGCAGCGGCTCGACGAGCTGGCTGCCGATCGTGTACGAGGGGTCGAGATTGCTCATCGGCTCCTGCGGCACGTAGCCGATCTCGCGGCCGAGCAGCGCCTGTCGCTGCTTCGGCGTCGCCTTCGTCACGTCGGTTCCGCGCACCCAGATGGCATCGGCGACCGCCCGCCCGGTGGCGGGCAGCAGGTCGAGCACCGAGAACACGGTCTGCGATTTGCCGGAGCCCGACTCTCCTACGATGCCGACGACCTCGCCGGGGGCCACGTCGAGGGTGACGCCGTGCACGACCTCGGTCTCACCGGTCGGCGTGGCGTGCACGACCCGGAGGTTCTCGACCCGCAGCGCCGAATCCTCTGGTGCGTGCTGGGCGTGACCGGTGGCGGCGCGCCGCGGTGCCGTCGGGGTGGCCTCGGCGTCGGCACGCCGTCGGGAGACCCGCGGCGTGCGCACCTGCACGAGTTCGGCGAGCGTGGATCCCATGATCGCGAGCACCGCGATCGTGAGCCCGAGGGCCGCCGAAGGCCACAGCAGCATGAGCGGATAGGTGAGCATGAGACGGAAGCCCTCGAGCATCATCGCCCCCCAGCTGGGAACGTTGGAGTCGCCGATGCCGAGGAACTGGAGTCCGGCCTGCATGCCCATCGCGATGCCCGCAGTGAGCGCCGTCTGGATGATGACCGGCGGGTAGACGGCCCTGATGACGTGCCGGAAGATGATGCGCCCGTCCGACAGCCCGGAGACACGGGCCGCGTCGATGTAGGGCTCGTTGCGGACGGCGAGCGTCTGCGACCGCGCGATGCGGAAGTAGCCGGGCACCATGAACACGCCGACCGTCGCCATCAGCAGCTCGAAGTTGTTGCGGCTGCCCGCGGCCACCACGAGCAGGATGATCATGCCGGGGATCGACTGGAGTGCGTCGCTGATCCAGGTGGCGACCCGGTCGAACGTGCCCCCGAAGTAGCCGGCCGCGACGCCGGACGGCACGCCGATCACGAGCGCGGTGACGATCGTGATGAGCGCGCCCCACAGGGTCGTGCGGGTGCCGTAGATGAGACGACTCAGGATGTCACGGCCGGTCGAGTCGCCGCCGAGGAGGTGTTCGGGCCCCGGAGGCGCCTTGGCTGCGGCGAGGTCGACGAAGTTGGGGTCCATCGGCGCGAGCAGCGGCGCGAAAACCCCCACGAGCACGATGAGGACGAAGATCGCCAGCGGGATGTACCCGCCGGGGTGCCGGAGGAAGCGACGGAACAGGCTGGAACGTCGCTTCTGCGCCGCCCGGTCGAAGGCGACCCGGATGTCTGTGGTGGTCATGCGACGCGCACCTTCGGGTTGATCCAGCCGAGCACGAGATCGAGCAGGAGGTTGATGAGGACGACGAAGACGATGGAGACGACCGTGATGCCGAGGAGCATCGGGATGTCGCCGTTCTGCGAGGACTGGTTGGTGAGCTGTCCGAGGCCGGGGAGGCTGAAGATCTGCTCGACCACGATGGCTCCGGAGAGCAACCCGACGAACATCAGGGCGATGACGGTGAGGGCGGCCGGTGAGGCGTTGCGGAGGATGTGCAGGTTGACCCTGGTCGCCGAGAGACCGCGGCTGCGGAGAGTGCGCACCCAGTCCTGGCGGCTCTGGGTGATGACGGCATTGCGCAACTGCTCGGAGACGGCGACGATGCCGCCGAGGGCGAGCGAGATCGCCGGGAGGGTGATGGAACGCAGCCATCCGTCCACCGACTGCGTGGGCGGCACGTAGCCGACGGCGGGGAACCACTTCAGCTGCACCGCGAGCCACATGACGAGCACGAGGCTCACCCAGAAGCCGGGGAGCGCGAACAGGACGACGGAGATGCCCTTGATGATCCGGTCGAACCAGGTTCCCGGCCGCAACCCCGTGATCATCCCGAAGGCGATGCCGATGACAGCGGTGATCAGCGTCGCGAACGTCACGACCGACAGCGTCACGGGCACCTTGATCGCGAGCTGTGCGCTGACAGGCTGGAAGTTGCGCCAGGAGACGCCGAAGTCGAGCAGCGCGGCATGCGAGAGCCAGTCCCAGAACTGCACCAGGAGCGGACGGTCCAGACCGATCTTCTCGGCCAGGGCCGCTTGCTGGGCGGGACTCGCCGTGGTCCCCAGGAGCGAAGCGGTCGGGTCGCTGATGGCGAGGTGCGCCAGGAAGAAGGTGCCGATCGAGACCGCGACGAGCAGAAGGATGCCGGACAGCAACCGCTTCGCCGTGAACAGGAGCATGGGGACCTCTCGGAAGGTGGGGGTCGGAGGGGGAAGGGTGTCGGGGCGGCCGGCGTCGCGGCCGCCCCGACGGGCGTCAGCCCTGAGTGATGTAGCGCAGCGTCGGGAACATCATCCCCACCACCGGCTGCAGCTGGATGCCGGGCGCCGTGTAGTAGATGTTGTTCGCCTGGTACCAGACCGACCACCACGCCTGGTCGACGAGGGCCTTGTTGAGCTCCTTGACGGCGTCGGTCTGCGCGTCGCCGCGCTCTGTCTGCACCTTCTCGACGAGCGGAGCGATGACCTCGTTCTGCGCGTAGTCGGGCTCGGGGTTGAACCACTGCACGCTGGCCACCTGACGGGAGACGGTGGCCACGTCGTTGCCGTCCATCGCGAGGAACGAGATGAACATCGGGTAGTTCGGCGCGTTCAACTGGTAGTCCGGCATCTGCATGTTGTCCCACGTGACCTTCACACCGAGCTCGTTGAGCGCCTGCTCGGCCGACGGCTTCCACATCTCGAAGATGGGCGACATCGGCATCGAGATCGCGAACCCGTCCGGGTAGCCGGCGTCGGCCAGCAGCTCCTTGGCCTTGGTCATGTCGTAGGCGTACGTCTCGTTCAGCGACGGGTCGTTGATCGGCCCGCCGTCGGGGAACACCTGGTTCGTGGCGACCCCGGCTCCGCTGCCGACGGCAGCGAGGACGGCGGCTCCGTCGAAGGCGTAGTTGAGCGCCTGCCGCACCTCGAGCTTGCCGAGAGGCTCGCTCTTGGCGCCGGTGTGGTCGGTGATCACGAGCCCCGCCCAGCCGGAGACGCGCTCGGCGGTGTTCCAGCCCTGCTGCTTCGCCTGCTCGAGGTTGGCGACGTCGCCGTACTGCACGTTGATCTGACCGCTGAGCATGGCGTTGTGGCGTGCGGTGGCGTCGGTGATCGGGAAGATCGCCAGCTCGGAGAACGGATAGGTCTCGGCATCCCAATGACCGGCGGCCTTGGTGAAGTGATATTCGGCGCCGGCCACGCTCGTCGCGCTGTCGAGGACGTAGGGCCCGGAGCCGATCGGCTCACTGCCGAGCGTGCCCGCTTCGATCGACGCCGGGGAGGCGATGTAGCTGCGGCCGAGACCCATGAGGTACAGGATCGTGTCGTCGCGCTGGGTGAGGGCGATACGGACGGTGTCGTCGTCGACCTTCTCGAAGGAGGCGGCATTGACGTAGGCCTCCCCCGAACGAGCGCCGGCCTTGAGGTACTCGAGGCTCGTGATCACGGCGTCGGCATCGACCGGGGTGCCGTCGCTGAACACGGCGTCGGTGCGGATGTCGAGGTCGATGCTGAGGTCGTCGTCGGCGACCTTCCACTCGGTGGCGAGCGACGGGATCGGGTTGCCGTCGGCGTCGAGGGCGATCAGGGCGTCGTAGACCGCGGAGAGGTACGGGCCGTCGAAGCCGATGTCGGCGAGCGAGGGATCCCAGGACGTGATGTCGAGGAAGTTCCCGATGTTGAGCGCATCGGGACTCTCGACATCGCTGCCGCCGGACGGCGAGGGTGTCGAGCCGCTGCAGCTGGTGAGCGCGAGGGTCGCGGCGACGGCCGCGACGAGCGCGAGGGGCATTCGTTTCATGGTTCCTTCTCTCGGGTGCAGGGGTGGTGAAGAAGGGGTGAGGTGCCGCTGACCGGAGGCCGGATCCGACGTCACTTCGATGTGTCGTGCTGTTTAGTCTACATGCGTGGAAAAAGAGCGCAAGAGCGTTTCCTCCGCGGAGAGCGCCGACTCATGCCTCGGGGCGCACCGGCCTTGTCCGTGCGCGCAGGCATGGCCGGGCGTGGCGCATCCTGCCCTCGGATCGCAGCGCTCAGGCGGCGATGTCGAAGCGCGCTCTGCCACCCGGACGAGGTGTGCGGGCGGGGTCGACCGAGGCCGGCGGGAGGAACCACACCCTCGCGCACCCGCCGCCACCGTCGATGCGGACATCCCATCCGTTGTCATGGATGCGGTGGTGACAGGTCTCGCACAGCAGCACGCCGTTCGAGAGATCCGTCGGTCCGCGGTCGCGTCTCCACCACCGGATGTGATGCGCCTTCGTCATCTCGGGCGGCAGCCCGCACATGGCGCAGCCGCCATCCCGTTCCGCCAACGCCAACCGCTGTGCCCGTGTGAACAGGCGCTTCTCGCGCCCCCAGTCGAGCACTTCACTCGCGGCTCCGAGCACGCACGGGATCACTCCGCCGCCGGCGGCCATGCGCCTCGCAGCTCCGATGCTCACCGGCTGCTCGATCCCGTCGATCTCGGCGGAGCCGGTGCCGGCCTCGAGGTCGTCGAGGCCCACCCTCACGACGATCGTGGCACCCGCCAGCGGCACCCTGGTCGCACATCCGAGCACGTGCGCGGCGAACACGGCGAGCGCATCAGCCTGAATCATCGGCACCGTGCGGCGGTCGGCGTCCGGCGCATCGGCGTCCGTCGCATCCTTCCGAGCGGCGAATGCGGCGGTCACGTACCCGCGGATCGCCGTGACGACGGGGGCTGCGGTCTCGGCGTCGAGGATCGCGTTCAGATGCAGCATCCCGTCGCGCTCATGAATGGTGAGCGATCGGCGGGAACGCTGCTCCTCGAGCCGCGGCTCCACACCATCCGGATCGAGCCACGCTTCTGCGCGAACCACCAGCTTGCGCACGTCGTCGAGAGCGAGCCCCGCCGCCTTCTCCACGAGCACCCGCTCCGCCTCGGCGACACGCACCGCTCCCGCCGGCAGTCGGCACCGATCCAACAGCGCGATGATCACCGCCGCCGCCTGGGCACTCAACACCCCCGCACCGAGCGCCTCGCGCACCACCGGATACTTCGCAGGCAGGGGCGCACCCAAGAGGTCTGCGCGGGGCGCCACGGCTTCCCCGACCTTCACGAGCCGCGTCGCGTCACCCCGCGACACACCCACGGTCGCCGCGATCAACGTCGCCGGGTTCCGGAAGCCCTGCTGCTTCGCGAGGCTCTCCGCGCCCAACTCCGGACGGGACTCGCGGGAGATGCACGCGGCCACCTCGACGTGCACCGCATCCAACCGTCTCTGCAGCTCCCCGAGGGATGCACTCACCGCGATCAGCTGCTCGCGCGACAACTCGCCCGACTCGTCGGCGCCAGCCCACGCCGCGTCGAGGCGGGACATCGCCTCGTGCAGTACGGCCAACTTCGACATGACTCGATTCTACCGAAGCAGGTCGCGAGTTTCGAACATATCTTCGAATGGATGCCGGTATTCTGACGGTCGTTCCCGGTCGAGCGCTGCGCGCGGAAACCCCTTCCCTCCCGTGCGGTCCACGAAAGGCACTCGACGACAGACCGCCCGCGGCCGTCGGCCTGGCCACCTCTTCTGATCGCGATCGCCCTGGAGGTCAGCGCGACCCCTCTGCGGCCGAGGGCTTCACGCATCCGCTCTGGCTCATCGTCGTCGTGATCGGCTACACCGGCTCACTGGGGCTGCTGTCGGTCGCGCTCGATCGCGGGATGGCGATCGGCGTCGTGCTCATCGCGGCCGGTGTGGCGATGATCGAGTTCGGCGGCGCGCACTGACGCGAGCACGCAGACCGCAGCCACTCCGTGGTTCACTGGATCCGATCGCAACGGCCGAGAGGAAGAGGGCGCCGTGGGCACGTGGGGACCGGGGAACTTCGACGACGACACCGTCGCCGACGGACTGAGCGAGATCACGGACGATCTCATCGCGAAGATCGCCGAGGTGTTCGCCGACGAGGACGATGACACCGAGCTGCAGCCGGACGAGTGGGGCGGATCGATGGCGCCCGCCTGGCTGGAGATCCTCACCGACATCGGATCCGCCGGCCGCGTGGGGGCGACTTTCCCGCCGAGCAGCACGCTCGAAGCCTGGCGGGATCGCTACGTCCGCGTGTGGGACGAGTACATCGATGAGCTCGAACCCGATGAGGACTACCGCGTCGACCGGCGGCAGGTCATCGTCTCGACGTTCGAGCGCGCTCTGACCGTCGCCCGCGAGCGCGAGGCGTAGGCGCCCCCCCTCACCACGCGCCGTCGGCCCGCACCTCGCGGTCGACCCGGCATCCGGCGAGCGCGGCACGCACCTCGGCTCCGTGATCGCGGGCGAGCGCGAGCGCCGCGTGGTTCTCCTCCAGCTGCGCGAGACGAGAGGCGCCGAACAGCACATTCGCGGTGGCGGGGTTCGACAGGCAGAAGGCGATGCCGAGTGCGGCCGGTGTGACCCCGAACCCGGCGGCGACGCGCGCGACCTCGGGATACACGGCGACGATCTGCTCACGGACGCCTCCGACGTCGGCGCCGATCTTCCGCTCGGGCACACGCCCCGTGGCCAGGATGCCGCCCTCGAACACATCGGACGCCTGCAGGGCGAGCGTGCCGTCGGCGAACAGCGGGCCGTAGGCATCGCCCTCCGCCATCGCCCTCCGAGCGATGCCGTACTTCAACTGCGCGAACACCGGACCTGCCACGCTCTGCTCCGCGGCCTCGGCGAGCGCCTCCCGCGTGTGCTCGATCCGCCAGTTGTTGATGCCCCAGGAGTCGACGAGCCCTTCGGCGATGAGCTCGTTCACGTCGGCGACGAGGCGCGGCATATCGGGGGCGTCGAGGTAGTCGCCCACCACGAGGGTGTCGAAGCGGTCGAGTCCCGCTCGCTCCAGCGACTCCTCGAGCTGCGCGCGGAATCCCTGGTTCGGCCAGTCCCACAGCCAGAGCTTGCCGCACAGCACGATGTCGGCACGATCGACGCCACTGGCTCGCAGCGCCTGCCCGAACAGGACGTCGGTCTTCGAGTTCTCGGCGTGCGGGCCCATGTTGTAGTACGCGACGTCGAAGAACCCGGCATCCAGCTCCACCGCCCGGCGGATCATGGCGACCGCCGCGTCGGGCCCCATCCGGTCCCAGGTGTTCCACGATCCGAGCGCCAGCGGAGGCACGGGCACGCCTACGGGGTCCAGGCGTTTCCGGGGATATGTCGTTTCGGGCATGGAGGCTCCTTCGCCTTCTCGAGACACGGGGTTGTGTTTTTCTATGTTTGTAGAATATAACGGAGACATCCCGTCAGAACAGCCGTCAGTGAGGACGAACATGACCGCATCTCCCCGCCGGATCCTGGTCACCGGAGGCGCATCCGGGCTCGGCCGCGGCATCGCCGCCGCCTTCCGGGACGCCGGAGACGAGGTCTTCATCGGCGACGTGAACGCGGATGCCGCGGCCGCCGTCGCTGCTGAGATCGGCGAGACGGCCCTCACGCTCGATATCAGCGACGAGACCTCCGTGCGCGCCGCGGCCGAGCGGGTCGTCGCCGACGGCGGACTCGACGTCCTGGTCAACAACGCCGGCATCGTCGCCGGCGGCGGCACCCTCCAGGAGGTCCCGGTCGACGTCGTCGATGCGGCCCTGCGGGTCAACGTGCGCGGCACCTTCCTCATGCTCCGCGTCTTCGGCGGTCTGCTCGCCGAGGCGGGACGCGGGTCGATCGTCAACATCTCCTCGATCGGCGCCCGCCAGCCCACCCCCGGCCTCGGCCACTACGAGGCGACCAAGGCCGCGGTCGACGCCCTCACCCGCACGGCCGCGATCGAGCTCGCCGCGGCGGGCGTGCGCGTGAACGCGGTCGCCCCCGGGCCTGTGCTCACGCCCCTGACCGCCGACTTCGCGTCCAACCCGCAGGCGCGCGCGGCCTGGGAGTCGCGCATCCCCCTCGGCTCGATCGCCGAGGTCTCCCAGATCACGCCGCTCGTGCTGTTCCTCGCGAGCGATGCCGCCAGCCACATCACCGGAGTCTCCGTCGCCGTCGACGGCGGACAGCTCCTGGTCTGACCGACACCGCCGTCTGGAGAACCATGTCCCTCCCCACGCTCGACCTGCCGCCCGCCCCCGGGCTTCCGACTTCGACCCGCGCCGCCGTGCTCACCGCGCACGGCGAACCGCTCACCCTGCAGAACCTTCCCCTCCCCGCCGAGATCGAGCCCGGCGCCGCCCTCGTGCGCATCTCGTGCACCACGCTGTGCGGCACCGACATCGAGATCTGGGAAGGCCGGATGAGCTTCCCCGGCATGCTCCCGATGGTGCTCGGACACGAGATGGTCGGCGAGATCGTCGCTACGGGGCCCGACACGAAGGACGCCCTGGGACGCCCGCTCTCCCCCGGCGACCGCATCGGCTGGTCCGAGTCGACCTGCGGCGAGTGCCACGGATGCGTGGTGCTGCGCGAACCCGTCGCGTGCTCCCGCCGCGGCTACGGGTTCCTGCAGCGGGCCGACGTGCATCCCTTCGCCACCGCTGGACTCTCGGAGTATGCCTACGTGACCCCGGGGGCGGCGAAACTGCTGCTCCCGGCGTCGGTGAAGGACACCTGGGCGTCGATGGCCGGGTGCGCGGCCAAGACCGTGCTGCGGGCCTTCGAACGGGCCGGGCGCATCCGGCCCGGCTCACGCGTGGTCGTGCAGGGCGCCGGCGCGCTCGGCATCTTCGCCACGGCCGTCGCGAAGATCTCGGGAGCCGGCCAGGTCATCACGATCGGCGCCCCCGCGTCGCGCCTGGAACTCGCCGGACGCTTCGGCGCCGACGCGGTCGTCGACTTCCGCGACGGCCCGGTCGTCGAACAGGTCATGGCGCTCACCGGAGGCCGCGGAGCCGACCACGTGTTCGATTTCGCCGGCGCGCCGAGCGTCGGACCCGACGCGATCGCGATGGCGGCACAGCGCGGCACGGTCGCCATCGTCGGGTCCACCGGTCCCGCAGGCGACGGCTTCCCGCTCAGCACGATCATGGGCAAGGAGCTCACCGTGGTCGGCTCGCTCAACGGCGACATCTCGGACTACTCCCGCGCGATCGACTTCTTCACCGCGTTCGCCGACCGCTTCCCCTGGGACGACCTGTTCAGCGCCCCGGTCGGCCTGGCCGACGCCTCCGCGAAGATCGCCCACATGCACCAGCTCGATGAGGTCAAGGCCGTCATCGACCCGAGACGGTGAGGACCCCGTGACCACTCCCCTCCTGCCCCGCCGCGAGATCGGCCGCAGCGGCATCGACGCCTCGCTGTTCTCCCTCGGCTCCTGGCACACCTATGACCGGATGGACTTCGGCGACGCGGTCACGATGCTCCGGGAGGCCGTCGACCGCGGCGTGAACCTGTTCGACGTCGGCGTGTACTCCGCACCGGGAGCGCCGCCCGTCTTCACCGACGTGATCTTCTCGGCGATGGTGCGCGCCGCAGGGCTCCGGCGCGACGAGTGGCTGCTCTCGTCGAAGCTGTGGCTCGAGGCGTTCGGCGATGACGGGTTCCGCCCGCAGCTCGAGAACGCGCTGATACGGGTCGGCGTCGAGCACGCCGACCTGGTGATCCTCGGCGACCTGCGCCGCGACGACCTCGCCCTGCGCGACCTCGTCCTCGACCTCGCCCGCCTCGAGGGGGCCGGGCTCATCCGCGCCTGGGGTGTGAACAACTGGTCGGCGTCGAGCATCCAGACCCTGATCGACATCGCCGCCGCGGAGGGCGTCTCCGGGCCGCAGATCGCGCAGCTCAAATACAGCGTCTCCCGGCGCTCGATCCCCGACGGCGCGCCCTTCGCACGCCTGTGGGATCAGGGGCTGACGCTCCAGGCCTCCGACTGCCTGGAGGGCGGTGTGCTCGCAGGCAAGATCAACGGGAACAGGCAGATCGGCCGCGACCCCGGCGATATCCGGGAGCGGATCATCGCGGATGTACCCGCCTTCTCCGACCTGGCCTCGTCGCTCGATGTCTCACCCGCGCAGCTCGGGATCGCGTTCACGCTCACCCATCCGGCACTCACGACCACGTTGTTCGGCGCATCGAGCATCGACCAGCTGCGCGCGAATCTCGACGCCGCAGCCCTGGTCGACCGCATCGGCATCGAGGAGTTGCGCCGCCTCGTCGAGCCGTTCTGGGCCGACCGCGGGGTCGTCGACCCCGAAGGCCCCTGACCCGCCTCCCCCATCGCTTCCAGGAGAACCATGACCGCCACCGCCGCCGGACACCCGACCGTCGCCCCCGTGCCCTTCGACCCCGAGGTGCAGGCCGTGCTCGATGAGCTCGCGAAGAATCCGCAGCCGCCCCTCACCCGCGACACCCTTCCGCGCGACGGAGTCGACCGGATGTTCCCGGACAACGACGCGGTCATCGCCGGGCGCGACATCGAGTGGGAGGATCACGTCATCCCCGGTCCTCCCGGAGCGCCCGAGATCGAGATCACGGTGTTCCGTCCGGCCGACACCCGCGACGAGGTGCTTCCCGCCTTCGTGAACATCCACGGCGGGGGCATGATCGTCGGTCACCGCTCGTGGGAGACGGGGCGCGTGGTCGACATCGTCGACGAACACCGCGTGGTCGCGGTCAACGTCGAGTACCGCCTCGCCCCCGAGAACCCCTACCCCGCCGGAGTCGAGGACTGCTATGCCGCCTTCGTCTGGGTGCACGCGAACGCTGCCGGGCTCGGCGTCGATCCGGAGCGCATCGTCGTCGGCGGCGGCAGCGCGGGCGGAGGTCTCACGGCGGCAGTGGCTCTCCTGGCCCGCGACCGGCAGGGTCCGGTCATGGCCGGACAGCTGCTGCTGTGCCCGATGATCGACAACACCAACACCACGGTCGCCAGTCTTCAGTACGACGGCATCGGAACCTGGCAGCGCGAGATGAATCTGCTCGCGTGGTCGTGCGTGCTGGGCGACGACCTCGCCTTCCATCCGGATGCTCCCGCCTACGCCGCCCCCAGCCGCGCCGTCGATGTGGCGGGACTCCCACCCGCCTTCATCGAGGTCGGCGAGGCCGAGGCGTTCCGCGATGAGGACACCGAGTACGCGCTGCGCATCTGGGCGACCGGCGGGCAGGCCGAGCTGCATGTGTGGGGAGGTGGCGCGCACGGCTTCGACATGTACATGCCCGACGCCGAGATCTCGCGCGCCGCTCTCGCGGCCCGCGCGTCGTGGCTGCGTCGCATCTGGCGGGCCGCGCGATGACCGCGCCGCTGCCTGTCCCCTACGACCCGGAGCTCGTCGCCGGACTCGATGCGTTCGTCGAGATGGTCGAGATCATCCCGCTGCGTGCCGACACGATCCACGCGAATCGCGACCACTTCGCGACGATCATCCCGTCCATGGCCATGCAGTCCGATGGCCGTGCGATCACGTGGGAGGACCGGACCATCCCCGGGCCCATCGGGGCTCCCGCCATCGAGATCACGATCGTACGGCCCGCCCGGCCGGCGCCCGCCCCCGCCCCCGCCGTGCTGTCGATCCACGGTGGTGGCATGGTGCTGGGCACCCGGTTCTTCGGCACGGCGGAGCTCATCGACCTCGCCGAGCGGCACGGTGTCGTCGGGGTGGCCGTCGAGTATCGCCTGGCGCCCGAGCACCCCGGCCCCGCCCAGGCGGAGGACTGCTACGCCGCGCTCGAGTGGATGGCCGCGCACGCCGAGGAACTCGGCATCGACCCCGACCGCATCATCGCCTCGGGGATGTCCGCCGGTGGCGGCCTCTCGGCCGCGGTCGCTCTGATCACTCGGGATCGGGGCGGGCCACGCCTGGCCGGTCAGCTGCTCGGGTGTCCGATGCTCGACGATCGCAACGAGACCGCATCCAGCCGTCAGTACGACGGTTTCGGCGCGTGGGATCGGAACAACAACGACACCGCGTGGGACGCCATCGCCGGAGAGGACCGCTTCACCGACCGCGTCTCGCCGTACACCGCGCCCGCGCGCGCCGCTGACCTCTCAGGACTCGCCCCCGCGTTCATCGAGGTGGGCGCCGCGGAGACGTTCCGCGACGAGGCCGTCGACTACGCTCTCCGCATCTGGGCGACCGGGGGACGAGCCGAACTGCACGTATGGGCCGGCGGATATCACGGGTTCTCCGGGTTCTCCCCCGATGCCGAGGTCTCGAAGGCCGCCGTCGCCGCCCGCGAGAGCTGGCTGCGCCGCATCCTGCGCCTCGGCGGATGAGCCTCCCCGCCCCTGAGGAGCCCGCTCGCCCGCGCATGAGCACCCTGCGGGCGATGCTGGTGCTGGGGATGCTGGAGGCCTTCGGGCCCCTGTCGATGGACCTGTACCTTCCGCAGCTGCCGCAGCTCGCCGCGTCGCTCGGCACGACGGAGGCTCTCGCGCAGGTGACGATGTCGGCGTGCATGATCGGCCTCGGACTCGGCCAGCTCGTGGCAGGGCCGCTGAGCGATCGACTCGGCCGACGACTGCCGTTGATGGTCGGAGTAGCGGCTTTCGCGGTGCTCTCCCTCGTGTGCGCCGTCGCTCCGAACATCGAGCTCCTGCTGATCTCCCGTTTCCTGCAGGGGCTCGCGGGCTCGGCCGGCATCGTGATCTGCCTGGCCATCGCCCGCGACCAGTTCGAGGGTGTCGAGCTGTCGCGGATGCTGTCACTGCTGTTCCTCGTGTCCGGCACGGCGCCGATCATCGCGCCGGTCGTCGGCGGCCAGCTGGCCCTGATCATGGACTGGCGCGGTATCTTCGGCGTGCTCAGCGCAGTCGGGGTCGTCCTGCTCCTCGTCGTGGTGTTCGCCCTGCCCGAGACGCTGCCCCCGTCGAGGCGGCACGGCGCCGGCCCCGTGGCGCTCCGGTCGCACACCGCAGCCGTCGTGCGCGATCGCCTCTTCGTGGCGGTGCTGTGCGCCGCGGCGGGAGGCGGTGTCGCGTTCTTCACCTACCTGTCGATGTCGTCGTTCGTGCTGCAGGATCAGTTCGGCCTCAGCCCGCAGGCCTTCAGCCTCGCGTTCGCGGCGGGGGCGCTGGCCAGCATCGTCGGCAGCCAGACCAGCCGGCTCGTGGTGCGCCGCTGGGGACCCCTGCGCGTGTATCTCGGCGGTATCACGGCGACGCTGCTCGCCACCACCCTGCTGCTCGTGCTGACCTCGACTGGCACCGGGGTCTCCGGAGTCATCGGGGCGCTCATCGGATTCATGCTGTGCTCCGGGCTGGGTGGCCCCAACGGCCAGACGCTCGCACTCGCCCACCACGGCGCACGCGCCGGCACGGCCTCGGCCCTGCTCGGCATGGCGACGTTCCTGTTCGGTCCGGTGCTCGCGCCCCTCGCCGCGGGCCTCGGCGGCACGAACTCCCTCACCATGGCCGTCACCATGACGATCGCCGCCGCCGTGGCAGCCGTCGCGGCCTGGGTGTTCGTGCGCCCCGCCGCAGAGCCTCGGTAGCAGCCCGTCGGCCACCGGCCAGCGGAGACGGGCCTCGCCGATCAGAACCCGAGGCACATCGCAGCGACACCGACGGCCATGGCCCACGACTCGGTCGTGAGCAGTCGTGCGGTCCTGCCGTGATGCACCGGCGCCACGAACCACTCGGCGACGACGGTCCACACCACGACCCCCACCACCCCGACCAGCACCAGAACCGACAGGACGCCGTCCAGTGCATGACCGCCGTGCCCCGCGTCCGCCGCCTGCATCGACGCGCCCGTCGCTCCCGTGGCGTTCGTCGACGCGCTCTCGAAGGCGCACGCGGCCATCACGAGCGACACGAGGGCGCGGTGACAGCACGTGGCCGCCGACGGCGTGCCCCGCACCCCCATGGTGCCGAGCATCGCCGAAAGCAGGAGGACGGCGCCGAGGATCAGCCCCGCGAGGGTGTCGCCGTCCGTGACGGCGAGGAACAGCATCACCGCGGCCATCACGAGGGACGCCTGGCGTCCCTGCCACGGCACGACGCGCCACGCCGCGATGCAGGCGACAGCCGAGACGATCGCCGCTGCGGCCATCAGCCACGGTGCTGCGGGAAGGAGGTGTTCCACCCGGGAAGTATATTGAGCAACCGCTCAATATAGCTAGACCTCGTCATGATGCGAGAGGATGGGCACGTGCCCCGCATCGTCGACCACGATGAGCGCCGCCGGCAGATCGCCGAGGCGCTGCTCGCCGTGGCTGCCCGCGACGGGCACGAGAGCGTCTCCTCACGCGCCGTCGCCAAGGAGCTCGGCGTCGCCACCGGATCGCTCTGGCACTACTTCGAGGGCTTCGACGAGGTCGTGCGCGCCGCGGCCGCCGAGGTCACCCGCCGCACCGACGCCCGCATCGCCGCAGCCACCGAGGGGCTGCGGGGACTGGCGAGACTCCAGGCGCTGATGCGTGAAGTGCTGCCGATCGATGAGACCACCCGCACCGAGGCGCACGTGGTCGTCGGCTTCTGGGGGCGACTGGCGGCCCTCGCCCCCACGCCTGACGCCGGAGCCCCCACGCTCGCGACCTGGCAGAGCAGCATCCGACTCGCTCTCGCCGAGGCCGTCCACGACCGCGAGCTGCGCACCGACACCCCCACCGAGGCCGTACTGTCGCTGCTGCGCTCGATCACCTACGGGCAGCAGATCGTCGAGGTCACCGAGCCCCAGCCCGCGGCCGCGCACCTCGCGGTGCTCGACAGCATCCTCGCGCCCTGGCGCGCCTGAGCCGCGCCAGCCCCTCTCGACGCCCCGGGAATCGGTGGTTGTGGACCGCCGACGACCCGTCGTATCATCATCGCAACCCGTTTATTGAGCAGTTGCTCGAAAATAGTGAGGTCGATGATGTCCCACCACGCACCGCAGCCCGTCTCGATCGAGAAGATCGCCGCAGCGCACCCGCATGATCCGCTGACGGGCGACGAGATCGCCGCCGCTCGCGCGGTCCTCGACGCGGCAGGACTCCTGACGGAGAGCACCCGCGTGCCGATGCTGCTTCCCGACGAGATCACGAAGGAGGAGCTCGCCGCCTGGCAGCCCGGCGCCCCGATCGATCGCCGCGTCGATGTGACCCTGCTCGACACGGCGACCGGCGTCGCGACCGAGGCCATCGTGTCGATCACACGGGGCGAGGTCCTGCGCACCGCGCGCGTGCCGAACGACGCCCCGCCCTACGGCCAGCCGCAGTACCTGTTCGAGGAGTACGAGCGCGCCGAAGCGATCGCGAAGGCCTCCCCCGAATGGCAGGCGGCGATGACGCGCCGCGGCCTCGCCGCGCACATGGACCTCGCGTTCTGCGGGCCGCTCGCCCCTGGTTACACCGGACGCGCCGATGAGGTCGGGCGTCGGGTGATCCGCTCCCTCACGTTCCTCCGCTACGACGAACACGACTCGCCGTGGGCACACCCGGTCGAGGGACTCATCGTGCACATCGACCTCACGGCGAACAGCGTCATCCGCGTCGAAGACCATGGCGACGTGCCCGTCCCCGCCGGCCATGGAAACTACTACCCCGAGGCGCAGGGCGACGCTCGCACCTCGCTCAAGCCCATCGAGATCAGCCAGCCGGAGGGTCCGAGCTTCACGGTCTCCGGCTCGCTCGTCGAGTGGGAAGGCTGGTCGATGCGCGTCGACTTCAACGCCCGCGAAGGACTCGTGCTGCACGACGTCTGCTTCCAGGGTCGCTCGGTGCTCCGTCGGGCCAGCGTTCCGGAGATGGTCGTGCCCTACGGCGACACCGCCCCCGGCCGCTTCTGGATCAGCTACTTCGATGCCGGTGAGTACCTGCTCGGAAAGAACGCCAACCACCTCGAACTCGGCTGCGACTGCCTCGGCGTCATCCGCTACCTCGACGGCTACGTCGCCGACGACCACGGTCACCCTGTGCGCATCCCGAATGTGATCTGCATGCATGAGGAGGACTACGGCATCCTCTGGAAGCACACCGATCTCGCCGGCCGCGCCGACGTGCGTCGCTCGCGCCGCTTCGTGGTGTCGTACTTCTCCACGATCGGCAACTACGACTACGGCTTCTACTGGAACTTCTCCCTGGACGGATCGATCGAGGTGGTCGCGAAGGCGACCGGCATCGTGTTCGCCGCGGCCGGCGAGCCGGGCGTCCGCCAGAAGCACGCGACCGAACTCGCCCCCGGCGTCTTCGCCCCGGTGCACCAGCACCTCTTCTGCGCACGCCTCGACGTGGCGATCGACGGCGAGGACAACCGCCTGGTCGAGGTCGACGCTCAACGGGTGCCGATGGGCCAGGAGAACCCCTTCGGCAACGCGTTCAGCTGGACCGAGACGACCCTCGCGACCGAAGCGGAGGCGCAGCGCGAGGCGGACAGCTCGGTCGCCCGCGTCTGGGAGGTGCAGAGCGCCTCCCGCACGAACCGCGTCGGGCGCCCGACCGCCTACCACCTGGTGCCGGAGCCGACCGCTCTGCTCATGGCCGATCCCGCATCCTCCGTCGCCGCGCGCGCCGCGTTCGCCACGAAGCACCTCTGGGCCACCCGGCACGAACAGGGGCAGATCTGGCCGGCCGGTCGCTATCCCAACGCCCACCAGGGCGGCGCCGGCCTGCCGGAGTACACCGCGGGCGATCGATCGATCGACGGAGAGGACATCGTGCTGTGGCACACGTTCGGGCTGACGCATTTCCCGCGCCCGGAGGACTGGCCCATCATGCCCGTCGACTACGCCGGCTTCTGGTTCAAGCCCTACGGCTTCCTCGACCAGAACCCCGCGATGGATGTGCCCGAGTCGACACAGGCGCACGCGGTCGCGTCCACCGGCTGCTGCGGCGCAGGCGCATGCACCTGCGAGCACTGATCTGCGAGACGTCGTCCCGCACGGCCGATCCCGGTGATAGCATCACGGAACGGATCGTATACAACGTCGTCGTTCCACCACCCGAGGTGATCAGTCATGAACGGTGCACCCGCCGCCCCCGCCGAATTGGTTTCCACGCTCGTCGCGCGCAACATCAGCGACTTCCGTGCCGCCGTCTCGGAGTCCTTCGTGCCCCTGCAGGTCACGACCGCCGGACCCGACCACTTCCGAGGGATCATCCGCGGAGCCTCCGTCGACGAGGTGCATGTGAACGACGTGCGCGCCACGTCGCATGTCGTCGAGCGCACCCCCGAGCTCATCGCCCGCGGCGACCGTTCGTATTTCAAGGTCAGCCTGATGATCGCCGGCACCGGCCTGCTGATCCAGGACGATCGCGAGGCCGTGCTCCAGGCGGGCGACCTCGCGGTCTACGACACCGACCGCCCGTACTCCCTCGTGTTCGACGACGACTTCCGCACGATGGTCGTGATGTTCCCGAAGCACCTCATCAGCCTCCCGGCCGAGATGGTCGGGCAGCTCACCGCCGTGCGCATCTCCGGTCACGAAGGCCTCGGCAGCATGGTCGTGCCGTATCTGACGCAGCTCGCCGGTAATCTCGATCAGCTGGCCGGCACGACGGGGGCCCGGCTCGCGCACAGCGCGCTCGACCTCGTGACGACGGTCTTCACACGCGAGCTCGGACTCGATCAGGTGTCCGCCGACCCGCACCGTGCGCTGGTGCAGCGCATCCGCTCGCACATCGACCGCAACCTCGCGTCGACCGATCTCGGACCCGCGTCGATCGCCGCCGCGCACTTCATCTCGACCAGGCACCTGCACGGGCTCTTCCAGGAGCAGGGCGTGACCGTGTCGACCTGGATCCGCACACGGCGCCTCGAGAAGTGCCGTCGCGACCTGCTCGACCCGATGCTCGCCGACCGCCCGGTCGCGGCCATCGCGGCACGCTGGGGCTTCGTCGACGCCGCGCATTTCAGCCGCGCGTTCAAGTCGACCTTCGGCGTCTCACCCAGTGAGTATCGCGCCGCGCACTGACGTTCCGTCTGTCAGGAAAACTGACGCTCCGTCTGCCGCGCACTGACGCTCTGTCTGCCGCGCACCGGCACGTTGCTTGCCCGGGAGGGCACGCCGGTTGACTCTCGGCGCGCGATGACCGCCGCCCCCTTGAGGGGATGAGGAACACCCCACCAGCATGAGGCAAGCGCACCGCGACGACGCGGTGCCCGGGGCGATGCGGCCCCGCCGCGTGCGACGTCAGGACCCTCATGACCGACACCTCCACCGACCCGGCGCTGGACGAATGGCGCACGTACGACGAGTTCGCCGCGGGCATCGACACCTTCCGCCTGCCGAACACCCCCCTCGCCGGCACCGCCCTCGCCCTCACCCTCGACGACGACTCGACCCTGACCCTGGAGTTCTCCGAGGACGCCGTCGTCTGGAGCGGACTCGGAGCCTCCGGCACCGACCCGTATGACGCGGTGCGGGTGCGGGACGACGTCGTGTTCGTCAACATCCCGATGCGGAGCCGTCCGCGCGAGGCCGTCACCGTGGTGTTCTCCACGACGACGAACCGGGCGACCGTCATCCGTTCGCGCATCGCCCCCGAAGCCGTCGACGGCACCCCTCAGGTCGGCCAGGACTTCTGGGCGGCGACGACCGATGCGGGGCCCGTCAGCGACGACGCCCCCGGCCCGAGCCGCGACCTCATCGGCAAACGCAACCTCTACCGGTACAGCCCGCACCACCTCTACGAGCACGTGTACATCTCCAGCCGGCGCTACGCCTGGCAGTGCCTCGAGGGCGTGCAGCGCGGCCACGGCGACATGGACCTGTCGACCGTGTGGAAGTTCGCCGACGGCCTGTACCTGTTCTGCTTCCGCGAGTTCCGTATCGCGGTGGCCAGCGTCTGGCTGCACGACCTCGGCTACCAGCTGATGACCACGGGGATCTTCCTCGGACTCACCGGAGAGGGCGATGCCGAGCACTCGCGGGCCGGCGGCCACATCTACCCGCTGGGCGCCGTCTCCTACCCCGACGCCCAGCCCGTCTGACCGTTCGCCGCACCCCCACTCCGAGGAGAGCCCATGAGCAACGCCGACCTGATCCGCCAGCACTACGCCGCCAACGACCGCGGCGACCTCGACGGGATGCTCGCGCCGTTCGCCACCGACATCCGCTGGACCGAGGCTGCCGGCTTCCCGTACGCCGGAACGTACATCGGCCCGGATGCCGTCGCCCGGAACGTGTTCCGCCGCATCCAGGAGGAATGGGACGACTACACCGTCGCGATCGACGAGATCGTCGACGGCGGCGACATCGTGGTGGCCATCGGCACCTACTCGGGCACCTACACGCAGACCGGGCGCTTCTTCGCCGCCCGCGTCGCCCATGTGTGGCGGGTCGTCGGCGGCGAGGTCGTCGCCTTCGAGCAGATCACCGACACGGAGCTCGTCAACCGCGCCATGCGCGCCTGAACACCGCACACCCCGCACAGCACCACCCGAACACAGCACCAGACGAACACAGCACCACCCGAACACAGCACCACCCGAACACAGCACCACCCGAACACGAGAGGCAGGAAGCACATGAACACACGAGCATCCGGCACCGCGGCGCTCCTCGCCGTGGCAGCCCTCACCCTCGCCGGCTGCGCCGGTGGAGACGGCGGAACCGGCGGTGGGAGCGGCGACCCGATCGTCGTCGGCTCCGTCAACACCATCAGCGGTCCCGCGACCTTCCCCGAAGCCTCGCAGGCCGCCGCCGCCGTGTTCGAGGCCTTCAACGAGGCGGGCGGACTCGACGGCCGCACGATCGACTACAAGATGCTGGACGACAAGGGCGACCCGGCCACGGCCACCGCCTCCGCACGCGAGCTTGTCGGCAGCGACGGCGCGGTCGCGCTCGTCGGCTCCGCCAGCCTCATCGAGTGCGAGATCAACGCCAAGTACTACGAGCAGGAGGGCATCCTCTCGATGCCGGGCATCGGAGTCGACACCGGCTGCTTCGACAGCGAGAACATCTCCCCCGCGAACGTCGGACCGTTCAACGACATGACGCTCACGCTGCAGTACGGATCCGAGGTGCTCGGCCTCGACGACATCTGCATCCTGCTCGAGATCGCCGGTTCCACGCGTCCCACCTACCAGGCCGCGATCGACAAGTGGACCGAGATCACCGGCAAGAAGCCGAAGTACGTCGACGACACCGTCCCGTACGGCGCCTCCGACTACACGCCCTACATCGTCAAGGCACGCGACCAGGGCTGCAAGGCCCTGGCGATCAATCCCGTGGAGCCCGACGCGATCGGACAGGTCAAGGCCGCGAACGCACAGGGCTGGGACGACGTGACCTGGCTCTACCTGACGAGCGTCTACAGCGAGAACTTCGCCGAGGCGATCGACGACGCGGGTGCGGGCATCTACGTGCCGGCGGAGTTCTACCCGTTCACCGACGACAGCGAGATCAACGCCGACTGGCGAGAGCTGATGGAGGCCAACGACATCCCGCTCACCTCGTTCAGCCAGGGCGGGTACCTCGCCGCGACGTACTTCATCGAGGTGCTCGAAGGGATGGACGGCGACATCACCCGCGAGACCGTCTCGGAAGCGCTGAAGGGCATGGAGCCGATCGAGAACCCGATGGTCGGAACGCCCTACGCGTTCGGCACCCAGAACACCGCGGGCTGGCCGATCATCCTCGAGTCCGGAACGAACGCCTGGGAGAAGGTCGCCGACGACTGGCTCCGCATCGGCGAGTAGTCACCCCTCGCCTGCCGCCGGGCGCATTACCGGCGGCAGGTCCCCCCTCGGAACAGAAAGGACGCCTCATGCTGCAAGGCGCCATCGCCGGTCTCGCCGCCGGCGGCCTCTATGCCGTCCTCGGCGTGTGCCTGACGCTGATGTCCCGACTCGTGCGCGTGGTGAACTTCGCCCAGGCCGCGACCGGGATGTTCGGGGCCTTCACCGCGGTGTGGCTCGTGCGCGAGATCGACCTGCCGATCTGGCTCGGCTCGGTGCTCGGCGTCCTGGTGGCCGGGCTGCTCTCGGCAGCGATCGGGTTCATCGCCGCGACCTGGCTGTCCGAGGCCTCCACCACCACCCGTTCGGCGATGACCGTCGGCCCCCTCCTGCTGCTCATCTCCCTGTCGTTCATCCTCTTCGGCAACAAGCCGCAGCCGTTCACGCCTATCATCGCCGGACCGGCGTTCTCGTTCGGCGGCGTGGTGATCAGCCAGGTCACGGTCGCGACCGTCGCGATGGCGATCATCACCGCCGTCGTGGTCCGCCTCGTGCTGCGCCGCACCAGGGTCGGCACGCAGCTGCGCGCGCTCTCGGAGCGCCCGACCACGGCGGAACTCCTCGGCATCCGCTCGCGCCCGCTGTCGATCGCCGTCTGGTTCGTCACGGGTGTGATCAGCGCGATGGCCATCATCATCGTGGCCCCCTCGCAGTCGAACGACGCGACCAGCCTCGCGATGCTCATCGTCCCGGCCGCGGCGGCAGCCCTGCTCGGCGGCTTCCGACGACTCGACCTCGCCGTCGTCGGCGGGATCGTCCTGGGTGTGCTCGGTGGTCTCGTCGCCCAGATCGACGAAGTGGCGCTGGTGCGCAACTTCCTCCCGTTCCTGTTCATCGTCGTCCTGTTGCTCTGGACGCAGCGCAAGGAGGTGTGGGATGCCGCTCGCTGACCGTCCCTGGTTCCGGATCACCTGGCCGTTCGCCGTCGCTCTCGCCGGTATCGGAGCGGGTGCGATCCTCAGCGCCTCCCTGCCGGGGTACTTCGTCTTCCTCGCGATCAGCGCGGTCACGGCCGCGATCGCCATCCTCGGTCTCGGCATCGTCACCGGCTCCGCAGGGATGATCGCGCTCTGCCAACTCACCTTCGCCGCCGTGGGGGCCTGGATCGTCTCCCTGCTGAACGTGATGCAGGCGCCGGGCGGATTCATCGTCTGGCTGGTCCTCGGCGGGGTGGCGGCGGGCCTCGTCGGCATTCTCGTCGGCCTCCCCGCTCTGCGGCTGCGCGGTGTGAACCTCGCCGTCGTGACCCTGGGCTTCGCGGCAGCCGCCGACGTGACGCTCGTGCAGATCCAGTTCCCCGGTTCGGCTCAGGGCACGGCGATCGAGCGTCCCGAGATGTTCTCGAACGACCGGCAGTTCTTCTTCCTCTCCATCGTCGTGCTCGCCGTCTGCGCACTCGGCGCGTTCTTCCTGCAGCGCGGCCGGTGGGGATCGAGCTGGAAGGCCGTCGCGTTCTCCGAGCGCGGCACGGCCGCCGCCGGACAGAGCGTGCAGACCGCGAAGCTCACCGCATTCGCGGTCTCGGCCGCCCTCGGCGGCATCTCCGGCGGGCTGCTCGCCGGTCAGGTGCAACTCCCGTTCGCCTCGAGCTTCACACCCCTGCAGTCGCTGGCCCTCTACGTGCTCGCGATCATGTCGGGCGCGCACCTGATCGACATGGCGATCTTCGGGGGCCTGCTGTGGGTGCTGGTCCCCGAGCTCCTCAAACGCTGGGGCATCCCGCAGGACTGGGGCTTCGTCGTCTTCGGCGTGCTCGGTGTGCAGGCGCTCACCAGCGGCACGAACCTCGGCCAGGGCATCCGCAACCTGATCTGGCGCCGCGCGGATCGCCAGGCCGCCACCGTCGCGCTGACGGCGCTTCCCCCTGACGCCGGAGCGGATGCCGCGGTGATCACCACCACGACCACGGCCACGGTCAACGAGGCGGCGCTCGCCGGGACGCCGGTGCTCACCGTCGACGGCCTGACGGTGCAGTTCGGCACCCTGAAGGCCCTCGACGACGTCTCGTTCCAGGTTCCCGCCGCGTCGATCATGGGACTCATCGGTCCGAACGGAGCCGGGAAGTCGACGTTCGTCGATGCGATCAGCGGGTTCCTCCCGAAGCACACGGGGCGCGTGCTCCTGGGAGACCGCGACCTCGTCGGCCTCTCCCCCACGCGGCGCGCGCGTCTCGGTCTGCGCCGGACCTTCCAGCAGGACCGGGTGCCGCCGTCGCTCACCGTCGGCGCATACGTGCGGTTCGTGGCCCGGCGCCGGCTCGCCGCATCCGACATCGACGAGGTGCTCGAGTTCTTCGGCTGCCCGCCCGCGCGTGCACGCCTGTCGAGCGTCGACGTCGGCACACGCCGGCTCGTGGAGGTCGCCGCGAACGTCGTCTCCCGTCCCCGTCTGCTGATCCTCGACGAACCCGCCGCCGGGCTCTCGCATGACGAGCATCTCGCCCTCGCCGCGAGGCTGCGGGAGCTGCCTGCGCGCTACGGCGTCGCCCTCATCATCATCGAGCACGACCTCGATCTCGTCCGCTCCGTGTGCCCGACCCTCACGGTGCTGGACTTCGGCCGCGTGCTGGCCAGCGGACCACAGGCCGAGGTCCTCGCGAACCCCGACGTCGTCAAGGCGTACATGGGAGAGACGGAGCTGTTGAAGTGAGCGAACTCGTCCTGGACGGTATCACCGTCAGTCGTGGCGCCGGTCCCGTGATCTCCGACGTCTCGCTGCGGGTCACCGGAGGCGAGGTGCTGGCGCTGGTGGGCCCGAACGGCGCGGGCAAGACGAGCCTGATCGAATCGGTCTCCGGCGTCACCCCGCATTCCGCCGGCGGCATGACCCTCGACGGCGAGCCGATCGACCGGCTGTCCCGCGTCGCGAGAGCCCGCCGCGGGATCGTGCACATCGAGCAGGGACGCGCCGTCTTCCCCTCGCTGACCGTGCGCGAGAACATCTCCCTCACCGCACGCACCCCCGGAGAGCTGGACGCCGCCCTCGCGCAGTTCCCCGAGCTCGAGAAGCGCATCGATGCGCCGACAGCCCTGCTGTCGGGCGGCGAGCAGCAGATGGTGGTGCTCGCGCGCGCGTTCGCCGCGAAGCCGCGCATCCTGCTCATCGACGAGATGTCGCTGGGCCTCGCCCCCGTCGTTTTCCTGCGCCTGATGCCGATCGTGAAGTCGATCGCCGATTCCGGGGTGGGCGTGCTGCTCGTCGAGCAGTTCACGCAGCTCGCCCTCGATCTCGCCCAGGAAGCCGTGGTCGTGGCGGGAGGCCGGGTGTCGTTCCAAGGGGCATCCGATGCCCTGCGAACCGACCCCGGCCTCCTGCACCGCGCCTATCTCGGCGGATGAGCGCGGACCGCGCGCCGGATCACATCCCGGCGTGATCGAAGGCGATGGTCGGCACGTCGACCACGTGCGAACCGCCGTCGGCGACGATCACCGCCCCCGTGATGTACGACGACTCCCCGGAGCCGAGGAACCGCACGACCGAGGCGATCTCGGCCGGTCGGGCGGGACGGCGCAGCGGCACGTCAGCGGTGACCTTCTCGTAGGCCTCCTCGCGGGAGCCGAGACCGGCGTGCGTGGCGAACTCGTCCATCTCCTCGTCGGCCATCGGCGTCTGCACCCACCCGGGGCAGATGGCGTTCACGCGCACACCGTGCCGGCCGTAGTCCCGCGCGAGAGTGCGCGTGAGCCCGACCAGGGCGTGCTTGCCGACCGTGTACCCGGCGACGGAGGGTCCGGCGAAGAGCCCCGCGAGCGACGACACGATCACGATCTGCCCCTTCGCCTCGATCAGCGCGGGCAGGGCCTCCCTCGCCATCGTGAAAGCCGTGGTGAGATTCGCGCGGATCGCCGCATCCCAGCTCTCGTCGTCGGTCTCCCCCACCGGCGAGAATCCGTGGCCGCCCGCGTTCGCGACCAGCACGTCGATGCGCCCGAACCGCGCGAGCACGTCGGCGACGGCAGCCTTCGCGGAGGCGGTATCGGCCGCATCCGCGATGATCGGCAGGGCCCCGACCGCGCGTTCGACCTCATGCAGGGGCTCCGGGCGACGCCCGACGACCACGACATGCGCACCTTCGGCCGCGTATCGTTCGGCGATGGCGGCTCCGATGCCCGTTCCTCCTCCGGTGATGACGACGACGCGTCCCGAGACGGTCGATCCGACCACAGCTCCCATGTGTGCTCCTGTGTGTTCTGGCGCGCGTGCGCTGTTGCTGCCCGACGCGGTCGCGTCAGGCGGGGAATCCCGAACGGGCGGTGTACCCGAAGTCGCTGAGGATGCTGGTGCCGTTGACGGCCCTGGTGCGAGGCGACACGAGGTACGCGACGTGGGCAGCGACCTCCGCTGCGCTCTGCACCGGGAACGGCGGATCGTCGAAGGCCGCAGCGCCGAGGTCGCTCCGACTCATCGGAGTGTCGACGATCGACGGGGCCACCGTGTTCACCCGGATACGGGTGTCGGCGAGGTCGACGGACAGCGCGCGAGCGAACTGGACCAGAGCCGCCTTCGACGTGCAGTACGGCACCATACCGGGCGACGCGACGAGGGCCGAGTCACTGGCGAGCAGCACCACGGAGGCGGCCTCCGCTTCGCGCAGCGCCGCCAGGGCGTGCTTCAGGACCAGGAACGACCCCGTCACGTTGACGGCGAGCACCCGATTCCAGACGTCGAGAGTGGTCTCCTCGATCGGCGTCCCCACCGGGCCGGACACACCGGCGCAGCAGACGACCGCGTCGAGCCTCCCCAGCGCCGCCACCCCGGCGTGCACGGCGGCCTGCACCTGGCCCTCGTCCGTGACATCGGCCGCCAGGACCACCGCATCCGGGCAGTCGCGGGCCACGGCGTCCAGCGCCGCACCGTCCCTGTCGAGCAGAGCGACACGGACGCCCTCCGCAGCGAGCCCGTGGGCGGTGGCGCGGCCGATGCCGCCGGCTGCCCCCGTGATGAGGGCCGTCGTCCCCTGCAGCTGCAGATCCATCTCGTCCTCCGCACGCCGTCTGGCACCGGGCGGTGCGATCTGAGGACGGCGGTGTCGTCCCGGTCATCCTCCACCCCCTCATCGGCACCGCGAACGCTCGCCGAGCGGCTGTGCACGGTGACACCACCGTCCTTCGCTCAGGGTCAAGCGCCGCTGCGGCGGCACGAGCAGACTCGCTCTATCGACGATTCCCCTCGTCGTCGATGCCGTGTCCGCACGGCCGTCACCAGCAAAGGAGCCGACGTGGCAGACCCGACATCTGCGTCCACGACGCAGAACCACACCTCCCTCCGTCCTGGCGCCCTCGGCGTCGCCGGAATCGTCTTCCTCGTCCTCGCCGCGGTCGCACCGTTGACCGGCATCGTGGTCGTGGCCTCGCTGGCCATCGCCCTCGGCAACGGCGGCGGCACACCCATGTCGTTCTTCCTGGTGGCAGGGATCCTGCTGCTCTTCGCGATCGGCTACGCGCAGATGTCGAAGCAGCTGGTCAATGCCGGCGGCTTCTACGCCTTCGTGGTGAAGGGCCTCGGGCGCACCGGTGGCCTGATCGCGGGTCTGATCGCCACGCTGGGCTACAACTTCTTCGTGGTCGGCACGATCGGCACGAGCGGTTTCTTCATGCAGACGATCATCCGCGACCTCACCGGTCTCGATGTGAACTGGCTGGTGTGGGGACTGCTGTCGATCGTGGTGTGCTTCGTCCTCGCTCGGATCGGCGTCGACTTCAGCTCGAAGGTTCTGGGCGTCTGCCTGGTGCTCGAGGTGCTCATGCTGGTCGTCTTCGACATCTCCGTGCTCGTGCAGACCGGCTACGACCTGGCGGCCTTCAGCCCCGAGGCAGTGTTCTCCGGGTCGCTGCCCATCGGCCTGCTGCTGGCGGCGACCGGCTTCCTCGGCTTCGAGGCGACCGCGCTGTTCAGCGAGGAGGCGAAGCAGCCGCTGCGCACGATCCCGCGCGCCACCTACACCTCGATCATCGCGATCGGCGTGATCCTCGGTGTCACCACGTGGGCGGTCGTCAGCGCGACGGGTGTCGCCCAGGCGCAGGCCACCGCCCTCGAACATCTGCCGACCGGTGACCTGATCTTCTCGATCTCGCAGCAGTACCTGGGTGGTCCGCTGACGACCCTGATGATGATCCTGCTCCTGGTGAGCCTGTTCGCGGCGATGCTGGCGTTCCACAACTCGGCGACCCGCTACCTCTACTCGCTGGGGCGCGCGAAGATCCTCCCGCAGGCACTCGCTCGCACCCGCGCGAACGGTGCCCCGCAGCTCGCCGGCATCGTGCAGGCCGGGTTCGCGGGCATCGTCGCGATCATCTTCGCGATCGCCGGCGCCGATCCGATCCTCACCCTCGTGCCGGCGATGCTCGGCTTCGGCACCCTGAGCGTGCTGATCCTGCAGGGGCTCGCGGCCATCTCGATCGTCGTGTACTTCCGCCGCCGCCAGGATCCGCGGTGGTGGAGCACCTTCATCGCCCCCGGCATCGGGTTCCTCGGTATCGCCGCGATCTCGGTCCTCGCGATCGTGAACTTCAACATCGTGGCGGGGTCCGAAGAGCTCGCGATCCGGCTGATGCCGCTGCTGCTGGTGCTCGCCCTCATCGGCGGCATCGTCTACGGCGCCTATCTCCGCCGCTCCAGGCCCGCCGTGTACGAGGGCCTCGCCACGGACCTCGAGAAGTTCAGCGACCGCTGACCTCCCCGCCCCCACCGACAGAAGGAACCACGAAGACCATGACGACGCTGAACCCCGCCGACACCTCCACCTGGCTGCCGCTGGAGGGCCTCGCCCCCGGTTTCGACGCCAACAAGGCTCCGCACAGCACCGCCCTCAGCGGCCGCGAGATCACGGTCGTCGACGCCCGCGGCACCCGTATCGTCCACCGGTTCGCCGACGCCGCCGTGACCTGGGAGTACCAGCCGGGTGCAGAGGACGCGACCGAGGCGGCATCCGACACCGACGACTACGAGGCCTTCGAAGTCGATGCGGACCTGTATTTCGTGCAGTTCCACCACCGGTACCTGCCGAACGAGGCCGTCTCGCTGATCCTCGACCTCCGTCACGGTCGTGCCCTCGCGGTGATCTCCGAGATCCTCGCCGCGCCCGAGAAGGGGCGCACCCGGGTGCAGCACCACTTCGCCCCCGGCGTGATCGAGGGCGCCGAGGTCTCGGGTGCCGAGGCTGCACCGACGACGACGCTCATCGGGCGCCGCGTCGAATGGGTCTACAGCACCGAGCACGCCTACGAGCACGTGTACCTCTCGCCGCGCTGGTACTCGTGGCAGTGCCTCGCCGGCCCCGAGCGCGGCCTCGCCGACACCGACGAGAACAGCGTCTGGGAGGTGCGGCCGGGTATCTACGTGTTCGCCTGGCGCGAGAAGGTGATCCCGTGCGCCTCGGTGACGATCGCCGATCATCGCGACGTCAACGCGATCCGCTCGCACGGCGTGCTGTTCGGCCTCGACGAGAGCGGTGAGGTGCCCACGCACTTCACCTTCGGTGCACACGGTCGACTGCTCTCCACCACGCTGCACACGCCGGAGCTCGAACCCGCGACCTTCGGAGACCGCTGACATGAGCGACGTCGCCGACCTCATCGTCACCGGATCGGTGATCCGCACCGCCGACCGGGCGAACCCGATCGTCGAGGCCTTCGCGGTCCGCGACGGCAGGATCCTCGCGGTCGGGTCGCGCGCTGACCTCGAGTCGTTCCGCGGACGCCGGACGCAGCTGCTCGACGTCGGCGACGCCGCGGTGTACCCCGGTTTCGTCGATGTGCACAATCACCATGCCCTCGCCGGGCGCACCGAACTGTTCGAGCTGTCGCTGGCACCCTCGCTCACGCTCGACGAGATCCTCGACCGGGTGCGCGAGAAAGCGGCCACCCTGCCGACGGATGCGTGGATCGTGGGCGGAGCGGTCGCCACGACGTTGCTGCCGTCGCTCGCGAACACCGCGAGCCGACGGCTGCTCGATGACGCGGCCGGGGGCCGTCCGGTGGTCCTCATGGAGGACTCACGACACAACCGGTGGGCGAACAGCCGGGCGCTGGAGCTCGCGGGAATCACTGCGGACAGCATCCCCGAGGCGGGCGTCACGCTGCTCGATCCCGACGACGGCACCCCCACAGGAGTGCTGCTGGAGGCTGCGGGTATCCCGGTGCAGGAGGCATACGACCGCAGCGGCGGCCTCACCGCCGCACAGCACGCGGCCGCGTCGCGCCGCGGCGTCGAGATCCTCAACTCGTTCGGGATCACGACGTTCCAGGATGCGGGCGTGTCCGTCGAGATCCTCGAAGCCCTGGCTGCGCTCGACCGTGCCGACGAGCTCAATGCCTGGGTCGTGTCGTCGTTACTGATCAACGACGAGATCTTCGGTTTCGACCCGATCGGCGAGCCGCTGCTCGACCGCGGCGAGGAGTTCCGCACCGCGCACCACCGCCCGGACTTCGTGAAAATCTTCCTCGACGGTGTCCCGCCCGCCCGCACGGCGTCGTTCCTCGAGCCGTATCTCGCGGACGCCGCGCACGGCGCGCACTTCCACGGCGAGACCACCATGACCCTGGACGAGCTCATCGGGTGGCTCCGCTCCGTGGCGCGGCGCGGTCTCGGCGCGAAGGTGCACTGCACGGGCGACGGCTCGGCACGTCTCGTGCTCGACGCGGCCGCGCAGCTGCGCGACGAGGGCTTCACCACCCCCATCCAGATCGCGCACGGGCAGTTCCTGGCCGAGTCGGACATCCCGCGACTGCAGGCTCTGGATGTCTCGGCCGACATCTCGCCGTTCATCTGGTATCCGGGTGTGATCCCGCAGGCGCTGGCCGAGGTTCTCGGCGAGCGCGCGGAGCATTCCCAGCCGAACCGGGCACTGATCGACGCGGGAGCCCGCGTCGCCGGCGGCTCGGACTGGCCCGTGAGCGAGTCTCCGAACACCCTCGAAGGTCTGCAGGGTCTCGTGACGAGAGCCGATCCGCTCGGCCGCGCACCCGGCACCCTGTGGCCCGAGCAGGCCATCACCGCCGAGGAGGCGTTGGAGGTCTTCACGATCAACGCCGCGACCGCGATGGGACTCGGCGACGAGACCGGCTCGCTGACCCCCGGCAAGTCGGCGGACTTCGTCGTGCTGGCCCGTGACGCGATCGCCGGCCCCGCCGAGGACATCGTGCGCACCGAGGTCATCTCGACCTGGTTCGCCGGACGTCGGGTGCACGGCGACTGAGAGGACGAGGCGTCGACACCGGATCTGTCCGGGGGTCAGCCCTCGTCCCTCAGCCCTCTTACCTCAGCCCTTTTACCTCAGCCCTCGAGCACGAAACGCGCGCCGCGCTCGCCGATCATCGCCGCAGGGGCGTTGGTGTTGCCGGTGGGCACGGTCGGCATGACCGAAGCATCGATCACTCGCAACCCTGCGATGCCGCGCACGCGCAGTTGCGGATCGACCACGGCCTGCGCATCCGTGCCCATGCGGCAGGTGCCGACCTGGTGGTGGTAGGTGATCGCGGTGCGGCGCACCCAGTCCTCCACTCCGGAGTCGGAGACCTCAGGGCCCGGGTACACCTCGACGGCGCCCCACTCCTCACCGAGGGCGGGGCGTGCTCCGATCCGACGGCACTGCCGCACGGATGCGGCCAGTGAGGCCACGTCACGGTCGTCCTCCAGCGCCGCCAGGTCGATGGCCGGCAGGTCCGCGAGCGTCGCGCCGGTGAGTCGGAGAGTGCCGCGGCTGTGCGGCGTCACGAGGCCGGCCATGAGGGTGAATCCGTCGTCGCCACGGGGCTCGAGCTCGCCCCACATGGGCACCGAGAAGTTGATCGGCTGCGTGTCGGGCTCGGCGAGGTCGTCGCGGCTGCGCCAGAAGAGGTGCGTCTGCGTCACGGAGACTCCCGGTTGCGGAGGCCCGACCGGGCGCCGCGTGGTGAAGATCACCGGCGACAGGAGGTGGTCGTGGAGGTTCTGCCCGACACCGGGCGAGTCCTGCACGACCGGGATGCCGAGCGCGGTGAGGTCGGCTGCCGGACCGATGCCGGAGCGCAGCAGGATCACGGGCGACCCGATGGCACCGGCCGAGAGGATGACCTCGTCCGCGAGGACCTCTTCGGACTCCTCCCCCTCCCCCAGTCGCACACCGACGGCGCGGCCGTCGCGCACGATGACCGAATGGACTTCGCGTCCGGTGACGATCGTCAGCTTCTCCGCGACGGGCTGCGCGTACGCCGTCCAGGTGTTGACCCGGCGGCCGTCGCGCATGGTGACCTGTTCCTGCGAGACTCCGTCGAGTGTGCCCGCGTTGTAGTCCGGGTTGTGCGTCAGTCCTTCCTGCACCGCGGCGTCGATGATCGATGCCTGGATCGGCGAGAGCGGGTAGTCGTCGGTGACCGGCAGCAGGTCGTTCTCGATGGCCTCGTAGACGGGCTCGACCTCGGCCCAGCCCCAGCCCTGGGCGCCGGCGCGCTCCCACGCGTCGTAGTCGGAAGCGGCTCCGCGCACCCAGATCATGGCGTTGAGGGCGTGGGATCCCCCGGTGACCTTGCCGCGCGGCAGATGCAGCCGACGGCCGCCCGCGTGCGTCTGGGGGACGGTGAAGTAATCCCAGTCCTCTGCGGAGTGCCAGAGTTCGCCCGCGCGGGAGGGGTCGTGGATGGCCGGGTTGGTGTCGTACCCGCCGGCTTCGATGAGGGTCACTGCGACGCCCGCGTCCGCGAGACGACGCGCCACGATGGCTCCCGAGGTCCCGGCTCCGACGACGATGGCAGAGCGCACGGGTCAGGCCTTCCGGCCGGGGCCCGAGACGACCTGGGTGACGGCGACGGACTTGAGCCCCTCGACGCCGAACTCCAGCCCGTAGCCCGAACTCTTCACGCCGCCGAACGGCACCATCGGATGCAGTCCGCCGTGCGAGTTGATCCACACGGTGCCGGACTGCATCCGGGAGGCCGCAACACGCGCCGCCTCCGGGTCGCTCGACCAGACCGAGGCGCCCAGCCCCACGTCGAGGGAGTTCGCCAGCGCGAAGGCCTCGTCGATGTCGCTGTATCGGATCACCGGCAGTGCGGGACCGAACTGCTCTTCCTGCACGAGCGCCGCGTCGTTGTCGATGTCGGCGACGATGGTAGGGCGATAGAAGAGTTCGCCGAGCTCGGGGGCGGGCTCACCACCGCTGACGATGCGTGCGCCGCGGGTCCTGGCATCGTCGACGAGCCGGCTGACGATGTCGAGCTGTGCGCGGTTCTGCAGCGGCCCCAGCACGTTGTTCTCGTCGAGTCCGTTGCCCATCGGCATGGAGCCGGCGATCGATGCCAGTGCGTCGACGACCTCGTCGTACACGGAGTCGTGCACGTACAGGCGCTTCATCGCGGCGCAGGTCTGCCCGGTGTTGATGAAGGCACCCCAGAAGAGGTCTTCGGCGATGGCCGCGACGTCGGTGCCGGGCAGCACGATGCCGGCGTCGTTGCCGCCGAGCTCGAGCGTCAGGCGAGCGAGGTTGCCGGCCGAGCTCTCGATGATGCGGCGTCCGGTGGCGGTCGAACCGGTGAACATGATCTTCGCGATGTCCGGGTGAGAGGCGAGCCGCGCGCCGACCTCGCGGTCGCCGGAGACTCCGATCAAGACGTCGGCCGGGAGTACCTCGTTCATCACGGCGATCATCGCGAGCACGCTCAGGGGTGTGTACTCGCTCGGCTTCGCGACGACGGTGTTGCCCATCCGCAGGGAGGGGCCGATCTGCCAGATGCTGATCATGAGCGGCCAGTTCCACGGGCCGATGGCACCGACGACTCCGGCCGCCTTGTAGACGAGCTCGGCGTGCAGGGTCTCGTCGTCTACGAGGACCTGCGGCTCGATCGCCGTGGTGGCGTTGGTGCGCAGCCAGGCGGAACACGCGCCGAGCTCGAAGCGGGCGTTGGGACCGTTGAGCGGCTTCCCCTGCTCCCGGGAGAGCAGGTGGGCGAGGCCTTCGGCGTTGGCGTCGATGGCATCGGCAGCTGCGAGGAGAAGTGCGCTCCGCTTCTCGTGGCCGAGCGCCTCCCAGGCCGGTTGGGCGGCCTTCGCGCGAGCGATCGCATCGTCGAGGTCGTCGACCGACGCCACGGGGGCGCGCCCGATGACCTCACGGGTCGCGGCATCCGGGATGTCCCGGCCTGCGCCTTCCGGCGCCTGGATGCGGTCGAGCAGCGCAGCGGCTGCGGAAGCGGCGGAATCGGACATCGGGGACTCTCCTTCGAGCGTGGCGCGGGCCAGCGACAGTCGAGAAGCTGGTCGTCTTCTCATTGTCGACGGGCGTTCCTCACGGCGCTTGTCGCGGAGCGCGCCGCAGATGTCCGAGTGCGAAGGATGACACGATCGGGCTGACGCCGAGCCGCCGGGCTGATGCTGAGCCACCGTGATCGTGCAGCGACACCGTCAGGCGGCGATGTCGAAGCGTG
>NZ_SSDK01000043.1:0-211119 GCF_004794435.1 Microbacterium sp. K27 | reverse complement strand
CCGACGCTGTGACGGGGACCGACGCTGTGACGGAGACCGACGCTGTGGCGGGGACCGACCTCACGGTGTCGGAGGATCAGACTTCGGACCCTGCCGGGACGGCACCCGAGATTCCCCTCGCCGAGCGGGTCGAAGCGATCCTCTTCATCGTGGATGAGCCGATCGGCCTCGTCGCGTTGGCTGCCGCCGTCGGGTCGCCGGTGCCAGCGGTACGTCAGACGCTCGAGATGCTCGTCGAGGACTACGACGGGCGGGGCGCGGGACCACGGCGCGGCTTCGAGCTGCGCGAGGTGGGCGGCGGGTGGCGACTGTACGTCCGCGAAGATCTCGATGCCATGGTGGCCGAGTTCGTCGGAGGGCAGGCCCCGGCGCGACTGTCGCAGGCCGCGCTCGAGACATTGGCGGTCATCGCCTACAAGCAGCCGGTGACGCGCAGCCAGGTCGCGTCCATCCGCGCGGTGAACGTCGATTCTGTCGTGCGCACGCTGCTCGCCCGCGGGCTGATCACGGAGCTGTTCGCGGATTCCGAGACCGGCGCGATCAACTACGGCACGTCCGACGCGCTTCTGCAGCACCTGGGCATCAACTCGCTCGACGAGCTGCCCCCGATCTCCCCGCTGCTCGATGACGGTGCAGACGGCTTCGACGAAGGGACCATCCGATGACAGGCTTCGACGCCTCGACAGACTCCGAGGCCGCGCCCGAGGGCGTGCGCTTGCAGAAGGTGCTCGCCGCGGCAGGCGTGGCCTCCCGCCGCGTGGTGGAGCAGTACATCGCCGAGGGCCGCATCCGCGTCAACGGCATCGTCGTGTCCGAGCAGGGGCGACGGATCGACCCCGAGCGCGACCTCGTCGACGTGGACGGTACCGCGATCCAGCTCGACGTCTCCAAGCGCTACGTCATGCTCAACAAGCCGACCGGCGTGGTGAGCAGCATGAAGGACGAGAGCGGCCGCCCCGACCTGCGTCGCTTCACCGAGAAGTACGAGGAGCGCCTCTACAACGTCGGCCGCCTCGATGCCGAGACGAGCGGTCTGCTGATCCTCACGAACGACGGCGCGCTCGCCCACGTGCTGGCCCACCCGTCTTTCGGCGTGACGAAGGTGTACATCGCGAAGGTCGAGGGCACAGTGCTGCCGCAGACGATCTCGAAGCTGACGAAGGGCATCGAGCTGGAGGACGGACCGATCGCCGCCGACAAGGCACGGCTGTTGGACACCTCCCGCGAGGAGAGCCTGGTGGAGCTGACGCTGCACTCCGGTCGCAACCGCATCGTGCGACGCATGCTCGCGGCGGTGGGCCACCCCGTCACCGAACTGGTCCGCCGGCAGTTCGGTCCGCTCCACCTGGGAACCCTCCCGGCCGGGAAGACGCGGGAACTGAGTAAAATCGAACTCGGCGCGCTTTTGACCCTGTCGCGCCGTGATTCCGGTGTCGCCGAGGCGCCAGGCGAGCAGGAGAACGAATGACCGATACGACGAGTGCGCCCACGGGGCGGAGAGCGGGCGTCGTCGCGCCGCGCCTCTCCGGTACCGTCCGCATCGTCGGCGCCGGACTCCTCGGCGCGAGCATCGGCCACGCCCTCCGCGCGAAGGGGGTAGATGTCGTCCTGACCGATGCCTCGCCCGCCCAACTGCGTCTCGCCGTCGACTACGGCGCCGGAAGGATCTCGAACGAGGACGATCAGCCGTCCCTGGTCGTTGTCGCGGTGCCGCCGGATGTCACTGCCGACGTGATCCAGGCCGAACTCGAACGGTTCCCAGAGGCCGTCGTCACCGACGTCGCGAGCGTGAAGCTCGAGCCTTTCCGTGCACTCCAGGCGCGCGGTGTCGACCTCACCCGCTACATCGGCTCTCACCCGCTCGCCGGTCGTGAGCGCGGGGGCGCGATCTCAGCGCGTGCCGACCTCTTCATCGGGCGCCCCTGGGTGGTGTGCCGTGATGAGGAGACGAGAGCCTCCGACCTCGCCCTCGTCGAGGCCCTCGCGCTCGACGTCGGAGCGACGCCCCTCGAGATGACTCCGGAGGAGCACGATCGTTCGGTCGCGCTGACCTCGCACGTGCCCCAGGTGGTCGCGAGCCTGCTCGCCGGTCGCCTCGCCGAAGCGGAAGAGGGGGCGCTCCGCCTTGCAGGCCAGGGCGTCCGCGACACCACACGCATCGCGGCATCCGCCCCCGAGCTCTGGGTGCAGATCCTCGGGGCGAACGCGGCACCCGTGGTCGAGATCCTCGATGCGCTGGCCTCCGACCTCGGCGAGATCTCCGATGCCCTGCGTGCGCCGAGCGCTCCGGGGGCCCGCCGCATCGTCGCCGAGACCATCCGGCAGGGAAACGACGGCGTCGAACGGCTCCCCGGCAAGCACGGACAGAATCAGCGTTTCGAAACCCTCGTCGTGATGGTCGACGACACCGCGGGTCAGCTCGGCCGGCTGTTCGGAGAGCTCGGCGAGCTCGGTGTGAACGTCGAGGACCTCCGCCTCGAGCATTCGCCCGGCGCGCAGTTCGGCCTCGCCGAGATCAGCGTCGATCCCGCGGCGCTGCATGGCGCGATCACCGGGCTGCAGGAACGTGGATGGCGCATCGCTGGGAGCACGAATGACTGATATCTCGACCTCTGCTGCGGACGCTTCGGTGACCGACGCGCACAAGTTCATCGCGATCGACGGGCCGGCCGGATCGGGCAAGTCCAGCGTTTCGAAGGCCGTCGCCCGCGCACTCGGTTTCGGCTACCTCGACACCGGCTCCGCCTACCGCGCACTCGCCTGGCATGTGCTCGATCGGGGCGCCGACACCGAAGACCCTGAGGCCGTGCGCGCTGCGGCGGCAGACTTCCCTCTGACGCTGGGGCTCGACCCCGACGAGCGGACGGTGCTCGTCGGCGACGTCGAGGTCACCGAGGCCATCCGAGACCCGAGGGTCTCCGGCGCGGTGAGCGGCGTGGCGCGCGTGCCCGAGGTTCGCGCGCAGGTCAACGAGCTGTTCCGCCGTCTGGTGTCGGAGTCGTCGTACCCCGCCGTCGTGGTGGAGGGCCGTGACATCACGACCGTGGTCGCCCCCGACGCTCCGGTGCGGATCCTTCTCACCGCAGCTCCCGAGGTACGGGCTGCACGACGTGCCGGTGAACTCGCCGGCGAGAACGCGGCTGCTGTCGCCGCGGCGCTGCACAAGCGTGACGCCTCAGACAGCGCCGTCGTCGACTTCCTGAACGCCGCAGAAGGCGTCGAGGTCGTCGATTCGACGGAACTCGATTTCCCCCAGACCATCGACGCCGTCCTCACGGTGATCGAACGAATCCAAGGAGCACACCGTGGCTGACGACGAATACGAAGGCGGCCCCGACCAGCTCGCCGAGAAGATGGACCAGCTCGACGAGCATCTCGCCGAGCAGCGCGCGGAGACGCTGCGCGCCGGCCTCTCCGACTACGAGCTGGACGATGAGGACGCGGAACTCCTCGCGGGCATCACGCTCGGCGAAGACGGCATCCACTACAGCCCGGCTCTTCCCGTGGTGGCGATCGTCGGACGACCGAACGTGGGCAAGTCCGCGTTGGTCAACCGCATCCTCGGCCGCCGCGAAGCCGTGGTCGAGGACACCCCCGGTGTCACCCGTGACCGCGTGACGTACAAGGCGGAGTGGGCCGACCGTCGCTTCTCGCTCGTCGACACCGGCGGGTGGGAGCCCGACGCACGCGGCATCGACCGTTCGGTCGCGATGCAGGCCGAGGTCGCGATCGACCTCGCCGACATGGTGCTGTTCGTCGTCGACGCGATGGTGGGGGCGACGTCGACCGACGAGCACGTCGTGAAGCTGCTGCGCAAGAGCGGCAAGCCGGTGTTCCTCGTCGCCAACAAGATCGATGACGCCCGCCAGGAGCCGGAGACCGCAGCGCTGTGGAGCCTGGGCCTCGGCGAGCCCTGGCCCGTGTCGGCGATCCACGGACGCGGCGTCGCCGACCTGCTGGATGCTGTGCTCAAGGAGCTTCCCGAGGTCTCGGCCGTCGCGAAGCAGGAGATCGGCGGACCGCGCCGCGTGGCCATCCTCGGTCGTCCGAACGTGGGCAAGTCGTCACTGCTGAACAAGGCGGCAGGCGAGGAGCGCGTGGTCGTCAACGATCTGGCCGGCACCACCCGTGACCCGGTGGACGAGGTCGTGGAACTCGGCGGGAAGATGTGGCGTCTGGTCGACACCGCCGGTATTCGTCGTCGCGTGCACATGGCGCAGGGGGCCGACTTCTACGCCTCGCTGCGCACTTCGGCCGCGCTGGAGAAGGCCGAGGTCGCCGTCGTCGTGCTCGACGTCTCGGAGTCGATCAGTGAGCAGGACGTACGCATCATCGATCTCGTGCTGGAGTCGGGCCGCGCGCTCGTGCTCGCCTTCAACAAGTGGGACCGTCTGAACGACGACGATCTCGAGAACGCCGACCGCCGTCGCTACCTCGAGCGTGAGATCGAGCAGGATCTGGCGCACGTCGCCTGGGCCCCGCGGGTGAACATCTCGGCGAAGACCGGGCGTCACCTCGACAAGCTCGTGCCCGCGCTGGAGACGGCCCTGGAGAACTGGGACCGTCGTATTCCGACGGGCAAGTTCAACGCGTTCCTCGCAGAACTCGTGGCGGAGCACCCGCACCCGCTGCGCGGTGGCAAGCAGCCGCGCATCCTGTTCGGCACCCAGGCGTCGACGCGCCCGCCGACGTTCGTGCTGTTCACGACCGGTTTCCTCGACCCCGGGTACCGCCGGTTCATCCAGCGGCGTCTGCGCGAGCTCTACTCGTTCGAGGGCACGCCGATCGTGATCAACATGCGCGTGCGCGAGAAGCGTCAGCGCTGATCTGTTCCGGCGCATGTCGCGCCGTGGTGCTGTGACCCCGATGCTGTGAAAGGCTGAAGGGGTGACTGTCGTACCTCCTGCTTTCGGTGAACCGCGTCGCCCCGAGGGGCCGCGGAACCCCGGCGATGCCTGGGTGATCGCGGAGTCGGGGGAGAAGTACTGGGGGCGCTTCGGTGCTGCCGGGCTTCTCGCCTGTGACCCCGCACGTGGCATCCTGCTGCAGCATCGTGTCGCGTGGAGTCACTTCGGTGGAACCTGGGGCTTGCCGGGCGGCGCACTCCACGAGGGGGAGAGCGCGATCGCGGGAGCGATCCGTGAGGCCCAGGAAGAGGCGGGCGTGCCGGACGGTGCCGTGCGCGCCCGGTTCACGAGCGTTCTCGATCTGGGTATCTGGTCGTACACGACCGTCGTCGCCGATGTCGGTGAGCCTTTCGAGCCGGTGATCAGCGACCCCGAGAGCGTCGCGCTCGAGTGGGTGCCGGTCGATCAGGTGTCGTCACGACCGTTGCACCCCGGTTTCGGTTCGTCGTGGCCGGCGTTGCTCGAACTGCTCGACGTGCGACCGGCGATCGTGGTGGATGCCGCGAATGTCGTCGGCTCGGTCCCTGATGGGTGGTGGAAAGACCGTGCGGGCGCCGCAGCTCGTCTTCGTTCGCGTCTGGAGGGACTGGCGGTCCCCGCGCACGCGCTGGAACTCGCAGGCGATGAGTGGTTCCCCGACGTGTCGATGGTGGTCGAGGGGCAGGCGCGAGGTATCGAAGACCGAGCCGGCACGGTCTCGGTGATCCGCGCGGAAGCCGCGGGTGATGACGCGATCGTCGCCGAGGTCGAGCGCCGTGTCGCGATGCAGCAGCTGGTCGTGACCGTCACGAGCGACAGGGGCCTCCGCGATCGCGCCGAGAGCGCCGGAGCCGCGCACATCCGTTCGGCCGGATGGTTGCTCGATCTCTTCGCGGCCAACGGCTGACTTTCGCCCCAAGCCCCGCGCGCTGGGGTCCTGCGCGCTGTTCCTAGCGCGCCGTGGTCCTAGCGCGGGTCCTGCGCGCTGTGGTCCTGACGTCGTGATTCAGACGAACATCACGCGTCGGGGCGGCGGGTCGGCATAGTCGCGGCCTAGCGGACTGTGCCACGTGATGCTGCCGTCCTTCTCCTGCTGAGCGGTCCAGCGATGCGAATCGGGAATGTCCGGATGCTTGAGCGTGTGGTGGCCCCGGCAGAAGTGGCCGAGGTTGTCGAGCCTGGTCTTCCCTCCCTTCGCATGATCGTGGTTGTGGTCGATCTCGCTGCGGTGCGCCGGCATGCGGCACCCCGGGAAGCGGCAGTGTCGGTCACGCGCGCGCAGGAACCGTCGCATCCCCTCGGTCGGCGTATAGGTGTCTGTCTCGACCACCATGCCTGTCTGGTCGAGGAACAGACGGGTCCAGCCGGTGTTGCGCCCCGCCAGCTCCCGGACGATGTCGGGGCTCAGGGGGCCGAGTCCGTCGAGCTCGGCAGGGCGGTCGTCGACGCCGGCGAGTGTGGTCGCCGCGACGGTCACCTGAATGCGGGCCTGGATGCCGTCGAGGGCGTCGCCGTGTGCGGTGCTCGGATCTGCGGTCAGGAGCAGGTCCGAGAACAGGTCCGCCTCGGTCTGCTTCCATGTTCGGGTGTCGGCCGGGAAGTGCGTCACTTCGGGATCTGTCGCGAACGTGTCACCATCAGCACCGCGGATCACGCCACCATCGACGAAGTCGACCGATGGGGCGGCGGGGGGAGGCTCATCGAGCGGAGGCTCATCGAGGTGCTCAGCCGCGTCGTGGAACCACCGGGGTGGGGGCAGGATCTCGCGGGTGTCTCGAGCCCGTACGACTTCGCGCGTCATCCGGTTGAGTCGGTCGGAGATCGCGGTGGCGATCCACTCGGGGAGCACCGCGGTGAGAAGTGCCAGGCCGTCGTCGAGTGCTCTCACCGTCACACATCGTTCTTCTGCAGCGCGGCGGTGCCTCTCCACGAGCGTCTCGCCGACGAGGGCAGCCGCGACCTGGCGTACATGGGCGCGTGTGCGTGCGGCCGTGTCGCGTTCGGCGACGACGAGCGCCGCGGCTTCGAAGAGTTCCATGACCGCGGGATCGGCCTTCCTGTTGCGGATCGCTTCGGCGACGACCGCGCAGGCCCTGGAGATCTCTCGCACATGTCCGACGCTGATCATGCCGTCGGCGAATGCGGCACGGACGGCCGGGAGATGGGTGTGAAGGGCGTGGGCATCGGCGAAGGCGAACTCCATCGAGCCTTTCGACACGTGTCCGGCAGCGGAGAACTCCGCGATCATCGAGCGATGGATCGCCTCGCGATGAAAAGGGCTCGCGGAGACATCGGCGTCGAGGATGGCGATCTGCTCCGTCAGCAGGTCTGCGGCCTCGGCTTCGAGTGCGGCGATCCGACGTCTCGTGTCGACCCACGCGTCCAAGACGCGCCGTCGTTGCTCGAGATCGAGGTCGAGATCAGTCGAGAGTGGCATACCTCCAGATTAGAACAAAGCTTCGAAAGTCGTAAGGTGTGATGGCGGTGCATGCCGGGATATCAGTGAAAGCTCTCGTCGTTCCGCCCGCGCAGTTTGTCGATGTCGCGACGTTCTCGCTTGGTGGGGCGTCCGGCCCCGCGGTCGCGGAGTCCCAGCGCTGCCTGGGGCTCGCGCTCGGGAGTGCGATCCTCGTAGGCGAGCGCGGCCACCGGAGCCCCCACGCGCTTGACCAGCAGCTGACGGACGATGAGGATCCGATCGAATCCCGCAATGCGTATGCGCAGCTCATCTCCGATGCGAACCTGCTGCGCGGCCTTCACCTTGTCTCCGTTCACCCGTACATGCCCCGCTCGGCATGCGGTCGTCGCGGCCGACCGCGTCTTGTAGACGCGGATGGCCCAGAGCCAGCTGTCGACACGGGCGGCATCCATCAAGTGCTCCTCTTCCGCAGCGTCACGAGGGCGCCGGCAACGATCAGGCCTTGGCCGATCGTATAGGTGAGCATGACTGCAGGGCTGCTCCAGGACGGCAGCGAATCGGGGAGGAACAGGCGGAAGGCGAGGATCGTGTCGCTGGCGAGGAAGAAGGCCCCGCCGACGGCGATGAGAGGGTGACAACGCCCCGAGAATGCCGCGGTTCCGCCGAGCACGAGCCCGTAGGCGGCGACGGCGATGAGCAGATCGCCCGTGTGCGAACCCAGGGTCGTGATCATGCCCAGCCACCAGGCGGCGTACACCAGCGCCCACCAGGGCATGCGCCGGACGGACAGGTGGCGCGCGAACAGCACGATGTATGCCACGTGGGCGATGCCGAAGAAGGTCAGCATCAGAGGCAGCTCCGGGCCCTGGGGGAAGAAGGTGCCGGCACCGTCGCCGAGCCAGGAGAACGACAATGCCGCGACGAGGAGGACGAGCGTGATCCGCGGGGAGAGGCGTCGCGCGGAGACCAGCACCGGAACGGCCAGCAACGGCATCAGCAGCAGCTTCGTGTGCGCAGCGAGCGGGTTGTCGATGGTCAGGAGGATGACGTGCAGGAGGGACACCACCGCGAACGGGAGAAAGGCCCACATGAGAGCGTGGCGCGGGGAGCGACGTTGCATCCCGCCATCGTAGGGTTCGCCCTGACCGGGGGCGACGGGCATCGCCGTCCCCCGCGTCGGCCCCGGCGTCATCCCGCTGTTCACGATTCGACGGCGACCTGCGTGACGCTGTCGTCGACACTGAGGTGCACGGCCGGCCAGTAGCCTTCGGGGAAGTGCTCTCCGCAGTTGTCGGTGAGGTGCAGTATGACGGTGCCGTCGGAGGCCGCCTCGATCGCCTCGATCGTGAGGTCGGAGGCGGCTTCGTCGAGCTCGCGGGGTTCAGGGGCACCCGTGCTGAAATTCGCGACGACCGCGTCGGTGGCGATCCGGTGCACGATGTCCAGTCGCTTCACCGCGTCGCGCATGCGGGGAAGGAGCGGTGCGACCTCGTCGGAGCTCGTGCCCTCCAGCATGAGCTCGACCTCGGTGCCCTCGACGGAGGTGGTGCCGACGAACCAATCGTGCGTCAGTACCGTGCCGTCGGTGAGTTCCGAACGGGCACGGGCGAACCTGCCGAGCTCGGGATCGTCGATGGTCGCGTTCTCGTCGGTCATGCCTTTCACGCTAGTGGCTTCTGGGCGATCGTCATCATGGGGTCAGATCGAGGGTGACCAGCGCGCGACCAGGTTTGAGCTCGGTCTTCTCCGTGAAGCCGGCGGAGAGGAACGTGCCCAGGGTGCCGTGGAACAGGTCGTTGGTGCGCTTCCTCTCGCCCCCGGTGTCCACGGGATACCCCTCGATCAGGCGGGCCCCGGAGCCGCGGGCATAATCCACCGCCGCGCGCAGGAGTTCGAGGTTGAGCCCGGCACCGCGGTGTTCTCGGCGCACCACGAAGCACGTCACGGCCCACACTGATTCGTCGTCGAACGGCTCGGTGCTGGCCGCCGCGATGATGCGGGTGCGGGGAACACGCGCCTGGCGGGTGCGGGGACCGATGCGGATCCAACCTGCGGCCTCGCCGTCGACGTAGGCGATGATTCCCGGCGGCGGGCCGTCGTCGATCTCGGCGCGGAACATCTCGATGCGTTGCGGAGTCGTTGTCGTGTTCCAGTCCTTGTTGCTGAGCACCGGCCAGATGCACTGACAGCTTGCTCCATCCCCGCCTCCGGTGAGCGCGTGCTGCACGTCATCCCAACGAGCGGTCGTCGCCACCTCGGTCGTGATCGTCACCATGCCGTGACGCTACGCCGGGCATCCGACACTCGCAACGCCTCGGTTCGCGGAGGGGGTGGAGATACGGCTAAGATAGGGGAGTTGCCTGCGCGAGAGCGCAGAACAACGGGCTGTGGCGCAGCTTGGTAGCGCACTTGACTGGGGGTCAAGGGGTCGCAGGTTCAAATCCTGTCAGCCCGACCGAGAAAGGCCCGGAAACTCGCAAGAGTCTCCGGGCCTTCTGCATGTCTGGCGCCGCCGCGCACGCCGACTGTCCCCGGTCCACCGGTCCGCTTCGCTGTGCGACGAGCTGATGCTCTTGCCGAGCACGAGAGGTCACGGGCCGGTGCGCAGAAGACTGTGCAGAAGAGCGTGCAGAAGAGCGTGCAGAAGAACGTGGTCTCACCCTCTCTGGACGAGCAGATGCCCCGTCGACGAGGGTTCCCTCACCGTTCCCGACATTGCTCGTCGAGCAGGTCAGCGCGCGGACGTCGCTGCCCCGTCTCCGTCGTTCGTGACCGCGGCGCGCAGCTCCGTCAGGAGTTCGAGCTGCATCCGGTTGATCGACATGAGGTCCTCGATCTCCTTCTTCGCGGCGAGGTTCGTGTCGTAGTCGTGCTGTGCGAGGGCAGCGGCGATGGCATCCTGCCTCTTCGCGGCGATCAGAAGGATCGCTCCCTGGAGCCCGGCGAGCATGCTCAGAAAGAGGTTGAGCAGGATGAACGGGTAGGGATCCCACATGAGGGCCGTGCTGTTGACGATCGCCCAGGCGATCATGAAGAGCACGAACACCCCGATGAACGGCCATGATCCCATCCCGTTCCGAAGCCGATCAGCCGCGCGCTGACCTGCCGTGAGATGTTCGGCCTGAGCAGTGTGCCAGTTGGTGAGAGGTCGCGTCATCGGCCAATGGTACGTCGCCGCACGGTCGGCCCTTCGGATGCACGAGCGCTCACCGGAAATCGAGCACGTCGTCGCCCCATGCCGCGCGTAGAGGAGCATCGAGGTCGGCGACGAGAGTGTCCTGGCGCTCGATCACGAGGGTCTGACGGCGGCCGGCCGCATCCGATGCAGAATACGGCGCCCAGGTCGGCGCATCCTTCGCGGTCGCCGCATCCGGTGTGCGTCCGTGCGCGAACGCCGCCCAGCGTTCCTGCATCCGCACCGAGATCTCCTGCGCGGCTCGGCGGCCGCCGAGCCGGAACGTCGGGTCCTTGGGGCCGCTCGACAGGTTGCCCCACAGGTACGGCAGCTCGGTCGCGTGCGTCGCACCGAGACCGATCAGACGGAGAAAGGGCGCCGCATGGTCGAAGCGATACAGCCACACATCCGCCACGGTGCTGTGACCCTCCGCTATCCACAGCGTCGGCAGACGGAATCCGATGTCGCGGGCGATCCCGAGCCCCACGGCGCCATGCCGCACGTTCTCGTAGGCGGTCCGGACCTGAGCGGCGGAGGGAAGGGAGATCGTCGGATTGTCTTCGGCCATGTCGGTGAACATCTGTCGGATGCGGTCGTCGGTGATCGGGATGAGAGGCGACTTCATGAACTTGAAGAGCGACGCCTCGTCCTTGTTCGTCCCGATCAGGAGTGGAACCCGGAGCCCGCGTCCTTCGCGCAGCGCGGTCACCGGCGCCTCCGGAAGAACATCGCCGTCGATGACGGGCGCGAACGCGAGGGTCCCCGGTGCGTCGTCCGGCACGGCCGCGTACACCTCCATGCTCGCCGCCGCGATGTCATCGACGGATGCCGCGCGCAGAGCCCCCGCGACCGCCGCAGCATCCGTCGAATCGATGCCCAGCTCATGCACGAACCGCGCGGCGACGTCACGCGCCCGTTCGGTCCCGTACATGCTCGAGGCGGGGGAGGACTGCGCGATCGCGCGGGCGAACAGACCTTCGGCCGAAGGCGTCGCCAGCAGAGTCGTCACCAGCCCTCCTCCCGCGGACTCCCCGAACACCGTGACCCTGCCCGCGTCGCCCCCGAACGCCGAGATGTTCTCCTGCACCCAGCGCAACGCGAGCAGCGCGTCCTTCAGGGCCAGGTTGCGATCGAAACCCTCATCGGGCAGGAGTCCGGCGAGATCCAGAAAACCGAATGCGCCGAGTCGGTAGTTGACCGTCACGACCACGACCTCGCCGCGCGTGACGAGCGATGTCGCATCGAACAGCGGTTGGCTCGATGAGCCGAACGTGTAGGCGCCACCGTGCAGCCATACCATGACGGGGAAGGCGCTCTCGGGTCGCTCCGACGGTGCCCACACGTTCAGCACGAGGCAGTCCTCGTCCATCACCGCGTCGTCGCCCAGCGGTACGGCGGGGTTGATCTGCTGCGGGCACACGTTGCCGTAGACGGTGGCGTCGATCTCCTCCTCGACGCTCGGCGCCGCGACGGGATCACGCCATCGCAGCAGACCGACCGGCGCCTGGGCATAGCGGATTCCGCGCCATGAGCGCGCACCGTCGGCATCCGTGCCGCGGAACGTCCCCGCCGGTGCCGTGACGGTGACGACGCGCGTCTTGTCGTCGGGGGGAGAGTTGTCTGACATGCGTGCGGCTCCTGACATGGTCGTGTTTCAGGACAGGTGACGGATGACCTGGGCGGCCTCGTTCGCGGCGAGAACCGCGAACAGCACCGTCATGATCATCGCGTTGTGCGCGATCATCTCGGACTTGACCCGTTCGAGTGCTTTCGTGACGACCGTCGATCTGCTCGTGGCGACGGCGGCCGTGACGAGCAGCGGCAGAGTGCCGGCGACGACCAGCCCGATGCAGAGCCCTCCCGCTGCGAGCAGAGGGAGATGCGCCTCGCCGATCAGTGCACCGCCCTTCAGCGCGAGCGGGATGTTCTTCGTGTTGGTGACCGCCATGATCGAGCCGAGCGCGGCCGCCTTCGCCGGGGTGACGGCATCGAGGGCCGCGAGCCAGGCCGGCGTCTGGGGTGGCTGGCCATGGCGGGGGCGAGACGACCAACTCGCGACGGCGAGCGCGGCGAAGCCGAGTGCGAGCACGATGGCGAGGAAGAACGAGACTGTCTTCGCGGTGGCGGAGGGAGACCCCGAGGCGGAACCGGCAGAGGTGAGCGCGCCGACCATGACGAACGCGAGGGAGACCGCGATGAACACTGCGGCGTAGACGGGCGCCGCCGTTCGGCCGCGGGGAGCGAGGATGATCGCGATGATCGCCACGAGGGGCAGCGGCGAGATGAGCATGCCCACAGCCAGCGGGAGGAGGTCATGCAGTTGGTTCACGTCTCGTCCGATCGTCTTCGTGTGCCCTTCGGTGGGGCGCAGACGACGCTACGGCGGGGTCGGGTGCTCTCCGTCGCGATGTTCGGTTGACACGACAGCCGCGCGCAGCGGAAGCGCGAACGCGGCTTCCAGGGCGACACCGCCGGGGATGCGGACAAGATGGGCGCCGAGCTCCTGCATCCGTGAGGATGCGCGCAGACGTGTGCCTCGTGCGGCGATCCCGGGCGACGAGACACGGACGTGAAGCCGAGGTCCGGCGCCGGTCGTCACTCGACGGATCGACACCTCCGCTCGTCGCTCACTCGCATGTTTCGCGGCGTTCAGGAGCCCCTCGGCGACGATGTCGTAGCAGTCTCGCACCACCCAGGGGATCGAGGACAGAACATCGCGTGCGTCGTCGTCGACGTCGACACGGAGCTCGATGACGTGCGCCCACGTCTCGAAGAGTGCGGTGAGGGAAGTGTGGGCACGGGGATCGTCGGCCGTGGCGAAAGCCCCGGGAAGTCGGCTCACGACAGTCGCGAGTTCTGCCCGCAGCCGCCGGATATCGTCCGGATCGGGTGTGGGGTGTGCGAGCGCGAACAGAATGCAGGCTCCCTGCGCATCCGCGTGCAGGAGGTCGGCGGCGGCTCTGAGGCCGTCGCGAGTGGGGCGGGTGCCGGCACGTGCGAGCTGCTGGGCGTCGGCGACGGCGCTCGACAGTCGGTGCTGTTCGCTGCGGAGACGGTGCAGCGCGCCGGCGCACGTTCCGGCGGCGAACGCGAACCCGATGTACGCGATGGCGGAGACGGCGGCGAGCAACGGAGCCACCCCCTGCGCGGCCGCGAGTGCTGCGAGCGCGATGCCGACGACGCAGGAGAGGATCATGAAGAGCAAGGACGCGTGGTGGGGCACCCGAGCGATCGCGCGGCGTCGCGGCAGGAAGTCGACGACCGCACCTCCCGCGGCGAGGGCGGCGATCCCGATGAGCAGTTCGAGTGGCGTCTGCGTGCGGGTCGCATAGGGGAGGAGGCACACCGCGTAGATGAGGGTGACCAGACCCGGCGGCGGGAGGCGGAACAGGACGTACCGAGGCGAGGGGGAAGACCTCGGGTCCGCGCGATCACCGAAGCCGTCGCGGGCTCGACGCGGATTCCCGGCCTCCTTCTTCTCGGCGAGCTCGGCGAGACGGTGACTCCACTCGCGGATCCATTCGTGTCCGAGCCTTCGGACGCCGGCGGGTGTCGGTTCCATCTCGATGATCGCCGCATCGAGGGTCGACTGCGCTCGGTCGAGAAGGTTCCGCGCATCGGTCGCCAGCGCGTGCGCATCGTCCTGTGCCCGGGCGAGCTCCTGGGCCACGGACCGCAGCAGGGCGTTCGTCCGTCGCAGTGACCGGAGCGAGGAATCCAGCACGGCGATGATGCTCAGCACGATCATCCAGACGACGATGTTCGTCGCGATCCGGTACGGAAGCTGACCCGAAGGTGGTGCGGGAAGGCCGGCGAGGTGGAGCCAGCCGTCTTGCATCACCGGACGCATCGCCGCGCAGACGACGATCCCGGCGGTCACGACGGCTGCTCGCTCTCGCCGGGATCGGCCGCGACGTTCCCATGCGGCGATGCCCGTGAGCGCCGCGGCGAAGCAGAGCCAGGTCGCGACCATGGCGGGAAGCGCGGTCAGAGTGTCGATGCCGACACCCGTGGGCGCCATGACGGTGAGGGACAGGGGGAGGGAGGCGGCGATCGACCAGACGGTGAGGAATCGGCCGCCGCCGAAGGCGCGGACAGCCGCACGGCGGAGGTTCCTCATCGGGCGGGACCGAACGCGGCGAGGTAGAGTCCCGCCGCAGCGACACGAGCGTTGACGGTCGGGTCGCGTGTCACCTCGAGTCTTCCGAACAACCGGCTGATGGATCGTTCGACTGCGCGCACCGTGCCACCGGTCTCGACGGCGATGCGCTCGTTCGACCATCCGCGTGCGATCATCGCGAGGATCTCCAGTTGATGCCTGGTGAGTGAGCCGAGGGGGTCGCCTGTTTCGGCCGAGGGCGGCAGAGGTGTCGGATGCGTCGACAGAGCACGTTCCAGCGCGGAGAGCAGAGCCGCAGGGGAATCGAGGTCCTGTTTCGCGACGAACACGGCCTGCTCGATCCCCATCGCCGTGGCACCGGCGGCGGCACGGGGGTAGCTGCTGAGGAACACGACCGCGATGTGCGGTGCGAGTTCGACCAGCATCGCGGCGAGCTCCGCCCCGGAGGGGCGGGAGCCCAGATCGATGTCGGTCAGCAGCGCGTCCGGGTCGAATTCGGTGAAGAGGCGTGTCGCCTCGGCGGCATCGGCGGCTGCCGCGGTCTGGAAGCCGTGGCGCTCGAGCAGATCGCACACCAGCATGCGGAGGGCACCCTGATCCTCGACGACGAGCACCCGTCGTCTCCACTCCGCGCCCACGTTGTCACATTAGTGGAGCGCAGCGGTGTCGGAACGTCGGGGCAGGAGGGGAATCGGCCTTCTCGGGTGTCGGGACTGCGCACGGGAATCCGCGGCCACGGATGTCGGCACTGGTGCGAAGGCGAGCCGGGCGAGGATGATGTCGTGCATCGGTCTCGGAGGATGGGCTCGCCCCGCCGCGAGGAATGACGGGATGAAGGAAAGGTGCACCGGAGTGATGACGAACCTCACCATCGGAACGACGCTCGAGGACCCGGGGGCTCCGGTCGACCTCGACGCCCGGCGCTTCAACAGGCATACCTTCTGGGTCGGGCAGAGCGGCAGCGGGAAGACGTATGCGCTCGGTGTCGTGCTGGAACAGCTGCTCCTGCACACCGAGCTGCCGCTGATCGTCCTCGATCCGAACAGCGACTTCACGCGCTTGCGGGAGACGCGGGCCTCCGCAGGAGCATCCGAGACCGACCGCATGGCGGAACTCGACATCCGCGTGTTCCGCTCCGGCGCGGGTGAGGGCGAGCGCCTGCACGTGCGTTACGTCGATCTGGTGCCGGCATCGAAGGCAGCCGTTCTGCAGATGGACCCGATCGCGGATGCGGAAGAGTACAACGCTCTGCTCCATGAGGAACGAGATGCGCACGTCTTCGACGGTCGCGATATGCTCCCCGGTCTGCGAGCCTCGGGCGACCCCGCCCGGGTGCGGCTCGCGAACCGCATGGAGAACCTGCAGGTGCTGGAGTGGGCGCTCTGGTCACGCGGCGCGGGATCGGTCATCGACGTGATCGAAGAACGCCCACGAGCCACGGTCCTCGACCTGGGCGGCTTCGAGCACCCTGCCGAGCCGAAGGTCGCGGCCCTCGCCGTGCTCGAACATCTCTGGGCACACCGTGAGGAACGACGGCCCGTCCTGATCGTCATCGACGAAGCGCACAACCTCTGCTCGCCGAATCCCGAGACCGCCGTCGAACGAGCCCTCACCGAGCAGCTCGTGCAGATCGCGGCCGAGGGGCGCAAGTTCGGGCTCTGGTTGCTGCTCTCCACACAGCGTCCGACGAAGATCCACCCCAACGTGCTCTCGCAGTGCGACAACCTCGCGCTGATGCGGGTCAACGCGCCCCGCGACCTCGCCGAGCTCGCCGACGTCTTCGGATTCGCCTCCGAGGACGCCATCCGCCGTTCCGCCGACTTCGTGCAGGGGCAGGCGCTGTTCGCCGGCGGCTTCATCTCGGCGCCGACCTTCGTGCAGATGGGGGAGCGGATCACCGAGGAGGCGGGCGGCGATGTGAAGGTCCCGTTGCGCGTCGAGGGATGATGGGAGCTCCAAGGTAGCGATGGCACGACGGATCAGGAGCAGCACCGGGGATGGACAGGCGGAGAACGACTGCGGATGACGGGATCCTTCGCGTGCACAGGGCCCTGCGATCGGGATTCGGCACCGAGGCCGCGGTGTACGGCACGATTCTCGTCAGCGGCCTGGTGGCCGTGTCCTCGGCGCACGGGGAGACATCACTGGCCGTGCTGGTGACGGTCGCCGTCACGGTGCTGGTGTTCTGGGGTGCTCATGTGTATGCCGGCACTGTGGCCAGGGTCAGCGATCACGATGAACGCGAGCACGGTGAATCCGTCGGGGTTCGGGCGGCGTTCGCCGCGTCGGTGAAGCACTCCTTCGGCATGCTCAGCTCGGCGACCGTGCCGGCGGTCTTCCTGTTGGCCGGCACGACCCGCGTCATGCCCGACGGGCTCGCGAACGACCTCGCGCTCTGGTCTGGTGTCGTGATCCTCGCGTTCCTCGGCTATGTGGCCTTCCTCCGTCGGGGGAGCCCCCTGCTCACGCGCGTGCTCGGCGCCCTGGGGACGGCGTCGTTCGGTCTCGTCTTCGTGGTTCTCAAGGCTCTCGTGCACTGAGACCGGTGAGCCGCGTCGGGCTTGCGGTTTCGGCATACGGGGCTAGCCTGAACGCCAACGACCACGGCGGAACGAACGAGGGAGAATGCGCATGACTCACCGGATCGGCTACCTCATCGGGAGCCTCGCCCATGACTCGATCAACCGCGTCGTCGCGACCGCCCTCGTGAAGCTGGCACCTCCCAGCCTCGAGATGGTCGAGATCCCGATCCGCGATCTGCCGCTGTACAACCGTGACGACGAGCTCGATCCGGTCGCCGCCGTGACCACGTTCAAGCGGGCGGTGGAACACGCGGAGGGACTGCTGATCGTCTCGCCCGAGTACAACCGTTCGATACCGGGTGCGTTGAAGAACGCGATCGACTGGGGTTCCCGCCCCTGGGGTCACAACTCGTTCGCGCGCAAGCCCACCGGCATCATCGGCGCCTCCACCGGGGCCATCGGCACCGCCGTCATGCAGTCGTCGATGCGCAGCGTGCTGAGCTTCCTCAACGCCCCACAGCTCAACGCGCCCGAGGCGTACCTGACGTATCGACCGGAGATGTTCGGCCCGGACGGCGAGGTCGAGGACGACGGCACGAAGAAGTTCCTGGAGCACTACATGGAGGAGTACGCCGCCTTCGTCGAGCGTGTGCTCTCTCTCACGGCTCCCGGTCACGTCGGCGACCCGGACTAGTCGGGCGTCGCGTCGGGGAATGCGGCGCGGCTCGCCGCCGTGATCACGGCGGACAGGCTCGCGGAGAGGACGGAGCGCCCGCGGCCTGCCGACCAGGCGACCCCTTCTTCCGTGCGGTGCTCGAGAAGGATGAGCGCCTCACCGTCGGCGCCGGATCCGACGCTGGTCTGGTGCAGGCTCACGACGTCGACACGGATTCCCCGGGTATCGAGTGCCGCAGTGAGGGCCTCGACCGGACCACCTGCCGCATGGGTGCTCGTGTGCTCGCGCCCCTCGATGTGCAGCGTGATCCGTGTGCGGGACTCGCCGTCGGACTCGGCGGTGTCGTACGCGACGAGCGCGATATCGGTGCGGGCACCGGTGCCGAGGTACACCTCCCCGAAGACCCTCCACAGCTCCGATGCCGTGACCTCGGTGCCGATCGTGTCCGTGTGCCGCTGCACGTGTCGCGCGAAGTCGATCTGCAGGCGGCGGGGCAGTTCGATCCCGTACGCCGTTTCGAGCAGGTAGGCGATCCCGCCTTTCCCCGACTGCGAGTTCACGCGGATCACCGCGTCGTAGTCGCGGCCGATGTCGGCGGGGTCGATCGGCAGGTAGGGGACCCGCCATTCGATCTCCCGTTCGTCGCGGCCCTCGGCCGCAGCCCGAGCGCGATGCTCGGAGAAGCCCTTCTTGATCGCGTCCTGGTGGGTCCCGCTGAATGCCGTGTGCACCAGGTCGCCGACATAGGGGTGGCGGGCGTGCACCTCGATCCGGTTGCAGTACTCGACCGTGCGGCGGATCTCGTCGATGTCGGAGAAGTCGATCATCGGGTCCACGCCCTGCGCGTGCAGATTCAGGGCGAGCGTCGCGATGTCGACGTTGCCCGTGCGCTCGCCGTTGCCGAAGATGCAGCCTTCGACCCGCTGCGCGCCGGCGAGCACCGCGAGCTCGGCGCAGGCGATGCCGGTCCCGCGGTCGTTGTGGGGGTGCACCGACAGGATCACGGCATCGCGACGGGCGAGGTTCTTGTGCATGTATTCGATCTGGTCGGCGTACACGTTCGGGGTGGCGACCTCGACCGTGGCCGGGAGGTTGAGGATCACCGGGCGCTCGGGGGTCGCCTGCCACAGGTCGGTCATCGCATCGCAGATGTCGATCACGTAGTCGGGTTCGGTCAGATTGAACACCTCGGGGGAGAACTCGAACCGCACGTTCGGCAGGTCTCCGGCGAACTCCCACACGTCACGGCCGCCGGAGAGGATGAGCTGCTTCAGCTCTTCGGGATCGTGCCCGAGCACCAGGCTGCGCCAGGTCGGGGCGGTCGCGGTGTACATGTGGATCACGACCGGATTGGCGATGCCCCGGATGGAGGCGACCGTGCGTTCGATGAGGTCGCGACGCGCGGGCGTGAAGACCACGATCGTCACGTCATCCGGGGCGATGTCGCTCTCGGCGATGAGCCGCACGAAGTCGTAGTCGGGCTGCGACGCCGACGGGTATCCGACCTCGATCTCCTTGTAGCCCATCCTCACCATCAGCGCGAAGAAGCGGCGCTTGCGCGCGGGGTCCATCGGCTCGGCGAGCGCCTGGTTGCCGTCACGCAGATCGACGGGCACCCAGAGCGGGGCCGCGGTGAGACGCCGTGTCGGCCAGTCACGTTCGATGAGGGGCACGTCGACGCGGGAGTAAACGTCGCGGTAACGGTGCGACGGCATCGGGGAGCATCGCTGCCTGTTCCAGATCGGTGTCCGGTCGGGGCCGGCGTCGGCATCGAGGTCGGCGGCCGGGGAGGGGTGGGGGAACGATGTCGTGGTCATGGCGGGTGCGGTGTCCTTCTTCGAGGGTCTGCGACCGGCACACGTTCGACTCCACGACGGGGAGCCGGTCCGGCTACGTCCCGCCGTGGCGGCGAAGAAGAAGGTGCTCTGACGAGAACATGGCTAGACTGTAACACAACTCCTCAGACAAGTAGACGAGAGGCTGGCATTGCGCATGGCACAGGTGAGGCGAAAACCCCTGGCGGATCAGGCTGCGGCACTCCTGCTGGAACGGATCCGCGCCGGAGAATGGGCACTGGGGGAGAAGCTCCCCGGGGAGACGACGCTCGCGCCGCAGCTCGGAGTGGGACGCTCCACCGTGCGCGAGGCGATCCGCCAGCTCGCCGGGCGCGGGGTGCTGGCCTCACGACAGGGCGCAGGCGTCTTCGTCATCGCGCTCGATGCGCCCGAGGACTGGGACGCGGTGCTGCGAAAGGCCGGCATCGTCGCAGTGATCGAAGCGCGCATCGCGATCGAGACCGAAGCCGCCGCGCTCGCCGCCGCGCGACGCACGCCCTCAGACCTGCGCAGCATCCGTCGCGCCTTGGCCGATCGCGATGCGCATAGGTCCGACATCGACAGTCACGTCGATGCCGACACCGCGTTCCACCGCGCGGTCGTCGCCGCGTCGCACAACGCCGTCCTCCTCGACCTGTTCGACAGCTTCACCCCCCGGCTGCGTGAAGCCATGGTCGAGATGCTCCGCATCCGACGGGAGTTCGGCGACGATGCCGACCACGACGCCCACGCCGCCCAGGTCGACGCGATCGTCGACCGCGACGAGGGCGCTGCTGCCGCGAGGAGCCGTGCACACCTCCTCACACTGCGGGACGCGCTGGCATGACCGAGGAGAAGCCTCGTGTGAACCGCCCGTCCGACGTGCTGGTGCTGAGGGGGGTCGACGTCATCCGCGGCTCGCGCCAGATCCTGACCGGCGTCGACCTCACCGTCCGTGCAGGGGAGCATTGGGCCCTCATCGGACCCAACGGCGCGGGTAAGAGCACGATCCTGAGCATGTGCGGCGCGGAGGCGCACCCGACCCGAGGGTCCGTGCATGTGCTCGGTCAGCAGCTCGGGCGGGTCGAGATCCGCCGGCTGCGCGAATCGATCGGACATGTGAACCCTCGTCATCCGCTGCGCTCGCCGCTGACGGTGCGGCAGGTCGTCCTGACCGGTGCGACGGGGACGACGGAGATGATGAACCGCTGGGAGCCGTCGCCGTCGCTCATCGCGAGGGCGGACCACCTCATCGGGATGCTAGGCCTCGGCGGGCGGCAGGACGCCACCTGGCCGACCATGTCGCAGGGGGAGCGCGGCCGGGCACTGATCGCGCGAGCCCTTCTGCCCGACCCCGGGTTGCTGCTGCTCGACGAGCCCTCCACCGGTCTCGATGTCGCCGCCAGGGAGCAGTTCCTCGAGACCCTCGACCTGCTGCACGACGCGCAACCCGATCTCGCGACGGTGCTCGTGACGCACCACCTCGAGGAGCTGCCGGGGTCGACCACTCACGCAGCCCTGGTCTCGAAGGGGGAGGTCGTGTCGCAGGGGGCGGCGAGCGATGTTCTCACGACCGCCCTCGTGACCGCGGCGTTCGAGTACCCCATCCGGATCGAGCATCGCGATGAGCGATGGCAGGCCCGTGCCGGTCGGGTGCTCGTGGGCTGAACGTGAGAGGCCCGGGCATGCTCACCGGAGCACGATCAGCTCCCGTGTCGACCGGGTCATCGCCACGTACCGGTCCACGGCGCCGGTGACATCGTCACCGAACTGCTCCGGGAGCACCAGGACGACCAGATCGAACTCCAGGCCCTTCGCCCCCTCGGGAGTCAGCGATCGCACGCGCGCTGTCGGGGCGAGGTCCGGGGCGCCGATGACGCACGCGATCCCGTCCGGGTGCTCATCGAGCCAGGCATCCAGCAGGCGGGGGAGCGAGGCGACGACGTCGTATCGCACGGGCGTTCCGCTCTCGCGCACCGACGTCGGCACATTGGCGTCCGGAATCGCCGCGAGGATCGCCGGTCCTGCCGCCGCCATCACCTCGGCCGGAGTCCGGTAGTTCACGCCCAGGTGGGCGATCCGGACATCGCGGAGGCCGATGCGGGTGAGCCGCGCTTCCCAGCTCTCGGTGAAGCCGTGCCGCGCCTGTGCGCGGTCTCCGACGATCGTGAAGCTGCGTGAGGGGCAGCGGGCGAGGAGCATCCGCCATTCCGCATCGCTGAGCTCCTGCGCTTCATCGACGACGATGTGCCCGAACGGCCCCGCCAGCTCGTCCGGCGGGAGCGCGGGCGGAGCGTCGACGCCGAGCAGCACGTTCCTCGCATCCTGTCCGCGAAGGATGGACATCACTTTCATCTCGCTGTCATCGTCTTCGATCAGGTGGTCGACGACGTGGGAGATCTGCTCCTGCGCCGCGGCGACGACGGCTTGGCGGCGGTGCTCGTCGCGGACGGCGTCGGGATCGCCGATCCGCCGGCGCGCGGCGTCCAGGAACGGGAGATCGGCGACGGTCCACTTCTCGGGGTCCTCGCGCTGCAGAGCCGCGACCTCTCCGGGCGAGAGGCTCGCAGCGCAGCGCTGCAAGAAGTCGGGGGAGCTCCACAGCCGAGCGACCATCGAGGTCGGGGACAGCATCGGCCAGGCGCGCACGAACGTCCCGGTGAGCTCCTCGTCCTGTCGCAGCCACCGTCGCACGATGTGGGGAGGCACGTCATCGTCGTGCACCTGGTCTGTCAGCAACTCGAGGATCTCCTCCCACACCTCGTCCCGCGCCACGTTGTGCGAGACCGCCGGGTCGGCGCCGGAGAACAGTGCCGTCCATTCCTCGCGGCTGATCCAGAGGTCGGCCCACGGCGACTCGATGCGCATCGCGTGCGAGGGAGGGCGCTCGAACCACGTCGCCGCCGCATCGAGTATCGCGACGGGATCGAGGGCGGCCTTGAGCAGCGCCACCCGCGCATCCTGCTCGTCCACGGCCGCTGCTCCTTCCGGGACCAGATCGCGCAGGGTCGAGAGCCGTACGGCGTCCTCGCCGAGACTGGGCAGCATATCTTCGACGTACGCGAGATAGTGCGGGTGAGGCCCCACGAGCAACATGCCGCCCGCGCTCTGCGTGAGTCGCGGCTCGGCGTACAGCAGGTGCGCGGCGCGGTGCAGCGCCACGACGGTCTTTCCCGTGCCGGGTCCACCGTCGACGACCAGTGCGCCGGGCGAAGACGCGCGGATGATCGCGTCCTGGTCGGCTTGGATCGTCGCCAGCACGTCCCGCATGCGCGACGTGCGTTGGGCGCCGAGGCTGGCGATGAAGGCGGATTGGTCGTCGAGCGAGGCCGAACCGTCGAATGCGGCGTCGGTCAATGCCTCATCCCAGTAGTCGCTGATCCGTCCGTCGACCCACCGGTATCGACGTCGGGACAGGAGCCCGCGCGGATCCTCCATGGTCGCCGCGAAGTACGGTTCTGCCGCCGGGGTCCGCCAATCGATCAGCAGCCGAGTGCCGTCGGCGGCGGCCAGGCCTGTGCGGCCGATGTACACGGGGTCGCCGTGTTCCGGGGTCATCCGACCGAGGCAGATGTCGATGCCGTAGCGCTCGAGCACCCGCAGCCGTCCGCTCAGGCGACGTATCTCGAGGTCGCGTTCCACGGCCGTGCCTCCGAACCGGGCGGAACGCTGATGCATCTCGGCCAGACGCGAGGTCACGGCGGCACGGTGCGCCTCGAGGGCGTCGTCGATCCTGCGGAGGTGATCGCGGTCGGCGTCGATGAGCTCTGCCGCCGACTTCGCGCGCAGATCGTCGGGGAGATGGAAGGGGTCGAAAGGCATGGATCTCCTTCACGCCCGCGCGCAGTTCGCACGAGCGAGGGTCGATTCTGCCCCACGGTGGGGGCCTTGCGGCAAGCCCCCACCTCGGCGATATCCTGGAAATGCAGACGGAGAGCTACACCTCGTGCACCGTGCGGCCGGCGATCACGGTCCGCACCACGCGGGTCGTCAGCAGGGCAGCGGGATCCCCCTCGAACGGGTCGACATCGAGAACGACGAAGTCGGCCGCATATCCGACAGCGATACGGCCGCGCCAGTCCCCGTCGCCGATCGAGGCCGCGGCATCCCGAGTGGCATGCGCGATCGCACGCTCCAGGGGGAGCGCCTGCTCGGGATGGATCGCCGGCACGCCCGGAGCCAGAGCTGAAGCACGGGTAGCCGCGACGTACATGTTCGCCATGGCCTCATGCGGCGCCGTCGGAGCATCGGTGGAGAAGGCGAGGAGCGCACCCGCCTCGTCGTACTCCGACCAGGCGAACGCGCGGTCGGCCCGTTCGTCTCCGACCTGTGCCGCCCAGTTGGAGAAGATCGCGGGATCGGCGTGCACGGGCTGCATGGACGCCGTCACTCCGAGCCGTGCCATCCGCTCCGCGGTCCCCGGCGCCGCGTACTCGAGGTGCTCGATGCGGTGCCGTCGTTGGCGGTCGCCGTTCACAGCGACCGCATGCTCGATCGCATCGAGGGCGAGGGTGCTCGCCGCATCGCCGATCGCGTGCATCGCGATCTGCAGTCCTGCGGCGTCCGCCGCGGCGACGACCGGCAGCAGGCGTTCGGCGGGCCAGATCGGCGCGGCGTTCGTCCCGTCGGCGTAGGGTGCCCGCATGGCGGCCGTGCACGCGTCGATCGTCCCGTCGAGCACGAGCTTGATCCCGAGCACCCGCACCCCCGCCGTCGTCGAGGACGCATGGGCGGCGGCCTGCGCGACCTGCGCGAGGTTCGCGGCATCGTCGCCGGTGTTGACGATGAACCAGTGCGCGGCGATGCGCAGTGGCAGGCTGCCGTGAGCGGCCGCACGACCGAGGGCGGCGAGCCCGAGCTCGTCGAAAGCCATGTCGACGGCTCCGGTCACGCCGGCGGCGAGGTACGCGGAGACGACCCGCTCGACCGCCGCATCGCGCTGCGCATCGGTGGTCGTGGCGTCGCGATGAGCCCAGGCGTGCAGCTGCGCGGCGGTCTCGTAGAGCATCCCGGTCGCATCGCCCGCCGCATCGCGGGCGATGCGACCGCCGATGGGGTCGGGGGTGTCGCGGGTGATCCCGAGCTCGGCGAGCGCGGCCGTGTTCACCCAGCACGAGTGATAGTCGTTCGCGTCGAGGTAGACCGGAACGTCGGAGACGACCGCATCGATCATGGCCGCTGTGGGTTCACCGCCGGGGATCGCATCGAACAGCCATCCGCGTCCGCGGAGCACACCGGGCGCGGCCTCGCGCGCGGTGCGGAGCCGGCGCTGGATCTCGTCGAGAGAGGAGGCGTCCGTGAGTCCTACCTGTCCGAGCGCTTCGCCCATCATGAGCAGGTGGGTGTGCGCGTCGGTGAATCCGGGGAGCACGACGCGGCCGTGGAGATCGACGACCGTGTCCGCGTGCGGTGCCGACTCCTCGGTGCCGACATGCACGAACGCGTCGTCGTCGACCACGAGCGCTGAGCTCCACCGGGATTCGTCCCCGGTGAAGATGCGGCCGTTGCGGTAGAGGGTGCGGGTCATGCGTCGATCTCCTGTGCGGTCATGCGTTCCAGACGGGTCGAGATGAGGGCGATCGCCCCGGTGGGGACGGCCAGGATGAAGCTCGCGATGCCGAGCGCCACCGCGAATCCCTGATATCCCAGGGCGCCGACGAGGGCCGCGCCGATGACCGGGGTGAGCGCCGACCCGACCAGGTAGACGGCGAGCAGCGGTCCCGACCAGCGCCCGTCGGCATCCAGTGCCGCGGACGTCGACACGAAGTACATGAACGCGATGGCGTAGATGGAGTTCCAGGCGATGAACACCACGATGAAGGCGGTGGGATCGGTGACGAACCCCTCCACGATCTTGAGTGCGCCCCCGGCGACCAGCAGGACGACCAGGGGAACCGCGCGCCCGAATCGGGCTCCGACGATCATGAGCAGCAGCGAGCCGAGGAGTCCGCCGGCTGTTGCGCCACTGAGTGCGACGCCGAGCCCTTCGGGAGTCAGGCCGGCCTGTTCCGCGCCCATGATGCCCGCCATGGCCCAGAGGGAGTCTTCGCTCGCCGCCCACAGGGCGAACACGATGAGGAGTCCGAGACCGGCGATCGTCACAGTCCGCGAGCGGGCGGGGGAGGTGCGCACGGTGCCTGTCGGAGGGATCTCGATCGGCATCGCCTCGGCGACGGCCGCCCCCGCCTGCGGGGCGAGGACCGGAGCGGCGGGGAGCCATGCCGAGGCGATCAGCCCGATCAGGCTGAACAGCGCCAGCGCACCGAAGACGTCGAGAGGGGCGAGGCCGATCAGCGGGATCACGGCGAGGACCACCGTGATGACTCCGCGGTTCGCGAGCCCGTTGAAGCCGGCGACCCTGTCGGGGTTGCGGAAAGCGGCGAGCGCCGCGCCCGATGCGGCGACCGCGCCACCTGCTCCGGCGCCGCCGAGGAGCAGCCCGGGAAGCATGGCCGCCGGCGCGAGGGCCGCGGTCGCGAAGCCCACGACGGCGAGGCCGAGCCCGGAGCGCGCGACAGTGCGGCGATGCACCCCGGCGCACAGCGGGGCGATGGCCAAGCCGGTCACCGCGGTGAGCAGGAGGGTCGCGGTGACGAGCCAGCTGGCGGTGAGGACGTCGAGGCCGAGGCCTGTTTGCGCGGCGGTGATCATGTAGGGCGACAGATTGACGCCCAGGTACCCCGCGATCCCGATGGCGAACGTCGCCGTCGCCGTCGGGAAGCGGAGGGGGATTCGGGTGCGGAGATCGAGAGTGGTCATGGGGCTCCAGGGAGTCGGCACGGCATTGTGCGGAGAGAGGGAAGACAGCGGACGTGCGTCGGGTGGGGCACGAGGCGTAAACGAATGGTGTTCGTAAACGAATGGTGTTCATTATTATGCACAGATGAGGGTTCTCGCGGAACCCCCAGATCTCATACCCGGTCCGCCGGAGAAAGCGAGTCCCCGATGCCGAGGCCTTCCTCCCCGCTCCTGTCCCCGGAGATCATCGGCTCGGCGGGTCTCGCGCTCGCGAGAGCCGGCGAACCGTTCGGAGTGAACGCCATCGCCCGCGAGCTCGGCGTGCGCCCGTCATCGCTCTACAACCACGTCGACGGCATGGACGGCATCCTCGAGCTCATGCGCGGAGAACTCGTGGAGGGATACCGCGTCGAGTGGCACGGCGAGCCCTGGGACGAGTTCGTGCTCGCTGTGCTGCGCACGCAACGCCGGATGTACGCAGACCACCCGCAGCTCGTTCCGTTGCTCGTGGGGAAGACGATCACGCACCCGGCGGTGATCGCCGCATACGACGATCTCGCATCCGTGCTCGTCGACGGAGGCTTCCCCGACGATGAGGTGCTCTCGGTGATCGCCGTCATCGACGCCTTCGCGATCGGCTTCGGTCTCGATCTCGCCTCTCCCGACGAGGTCTGGCAGCCCGAAGGCGGCACGCGCACTCTGGGGCGTCTCATCGACGGTGCGGAGCGCGGGAGTGCGCGGTCGGATCGTACATTCGAGCTCGGGGTCGGCCTGCTCCTCGACTCGCTGCGCGCGCGCCTCGTCGGCACTCCGCCCGTGACCGGTCAGGCGTCTTCCCGGTTCTGACGTAGCATGCACTCTGCCGCATCCGTCGATACCGAGGAGGACCCATGACGACCTGGAACCCTGACGAGCTCAGCCGCATCGCCGAGCTGGAGATGTTCGATCTCTCCGCGCAGCTCGAGGACGGCACCATGCCGAAGACCGTGGGGATCTGGGCGGTCGCGGTCGACGGTCGTCTGTTCGTCCGCTCCTACACGGGACTTGCGGGCAAGTGGTACGCCCCGGCCCTGGCCAGCCTGCGCGGACGTGTCTCCGCGGGTGGCGTCACGAAGGATGTCCGCTTCGAGAGGGTCGGCGATGAGGCGATCAACGCCGCGATCGATGCCGAATACCTCCGCAAGTACACGCCGAGCCCATACGCTCCCGAGATGGGTCAGGAGCCGGTGCGTTCGAACACGCTCGAGGTCATCCCGCTCGACTGACCGTGTCGCGATGCGTCGCGTCGACCGGGGAGATTGGCCCTCTCGATGACCCGCCCCAGACGGTGTCGTCGAGAGGGCTCACCGCCCTTCCCGGACGGTAGGGGAGGCGGCGAAGATATCGCTGCGCTCACGGCTGATTCCCCAGTCCTCAGCCTCGTAGCCCCCGCTACGAAGAGCAGAATATCGCTTAATCCGCTTGTCCGCCATTTGGGGGACAAAGAAATTTACGAATGTTGCTCGTGAGGGACTCCCTGTTGTCTTCCTGACGGCCTTCTCTAGGGTGGACTCATGGACAGACTGCTCGTGCTCACCGCTCAGGTCGCCATCGCCCACGGCCATCGCATCGAGGTGACGGAGCAGACCGATCCGCTCACCGACGAACCGGTCGTCCTCGCCATCGTCGACCTCGACACGGGCATCCGCTATCGACGCGCAGAAGACCCGAGTGGCGACTTCTCCCGCTGGATCGGGCGCGTCCTGCGCTGCACCGTGACGATGGGTGGCGCCGGCGCGCACACCTCGCTGCTCGTCGACCCCATCGGGCCCGGTCCGACCGGCGCGAAGGTCGCTCTCCGTGAAGCCGACGCAGCCGCCGACGCCGCGAAGGCCGAGGCGGACCGCTGGGGTGGAGCCGACCGTCCTCCCGTGGAGGAGCCCGAGCGATTCTGGTGAGTCGGGGCGGCCGTCCTCAGCGGAAGTCCCTGGACCGATGCGTGAGACCGGTGCGAAGATCCTCGAACCCATCGGCGAGCACGTTGACCACGCCCTCCGCAGATCGCTCCAGGATGCCGCGGATGATGAGTGCCGGTGAATCGCGGGCGACCCGGCGGTAGCGGTTCCAGACCCCGGCTGAGCAGACGACGTTCACCAGGCCGCTTTCGTCCTCGAGGTTCACGAAGGTGATCCCGGCGGCCGTCGCGGGTCGCTGACGGTGGGTGACCAGACCGGCGACCTCGATGCGTCGACCGACCTCGTGTCCCTGCAGGTCGCTCGCCGTCAGAACCCCGCGCGCGCGCAACTCGTCGCGGAAGTGCGCCATCGGATGATCGTCGGTCGACACGCCGGTCGCCCACAGGTCGGCGGAGAGACGCTCGTAGCTGGTCTGATCGGCGAACAGGGGCGGTTGCACCGCGACCGTCGTCCCCGGGAGGAACCGGGAACGGTCGTCCGCCGCGGCGCCGGCCATCCAGATGGCCTCTCGACGCTCCAGGCCCAGACAGTCGAAGGCGCCGGCGGTGGCGAGGGCCTCCAGCTGCGCGGCGGTGGCATCCGTTCGTCGCACCAGGTCGTTCAAGTCACGGTACCGGCCGTTCGCGTCGCGTTCGGCGACGATCCTCTCCGCCATCGGCACACCGATCCCACGGATGCCGCCGAGCCCCAGTCGCACCGCGAACTCCCCGTCCCTGCGGTGCGCGGCCGACTCATCCGGTGCCGCACGGTCGAAGCGGAGGACAGGTGGTTGAGGGTCGGTGAGGCACTCGTCCCGGCCGGTGGGCCCGTTCCCCGAGGCGCCGGCGAGTGGTTCCAGGGTCTCTGTCGCACCGGAGACATGCAGATCGGGGCGGTGGACCTCGACCCCGTGCCGTCGCGCATCGGCAGTGAGGGTCGCTGCGGAGTAGAAGCCCATGGGCTGCGAGCGCAGGAGGCCGGCGAGGAACGCGGCGGGGTAGTGCAGCTTCAGCCAGGAGCTGGCGTAGACGAGAAGGGCGAATGACAGGGAGTGCGACTCGGCGAAGCCGAAGTTGGAGAACGCCTGGATCTGCGCGTAGATGCGATCGGCCGCCTCATCGACGAGTCCGCGCCGCGCCATCCCCGCGTACAGCTTGTCCCTGACCTTCTCGATCTTCTCCAGGCCGCGCTTGGAGCCCATGGCCCGGCGCAGCAGGTCCGCCTCATCGGCCGTGCAGTCGCCGATCGCCGTCGCCATCTGGATGAGCTGTTCCTGGAAGATCGGGATGCCCAGCGTGCGTTTCAGGATGTCCTCCAGATCGCTGTGCGGATACGGGATCAGGAACTCCACCGGCTCTTCGCCGCGCAGGGCGCGCTCCCGGTTCTCCTCATCGATGCGGTCCTTCGCCATCTTGCGCCGCACGAAAGGATGCACAGCGCCACCCTGGATGGGTCCGGGGCGGATGAGCGCGATCTGGATGGCGAGATCGTAGAAGCTCCGCGGCTGCAGACGGGGGAGCAGCCCGATCTGCGCGCGGGATTCCACCTGGAAGACTCCGATCGAATCCGCACGGCAGAGCATGTCGTAGACCCCCGCCTCCTCCTTGGGGATGCTCTCGAGCGTCCACTCTTCGCCTGTGGTCTCCCGGATCAGGTCGAAGCAGTGCTGGAGGGCGGCGAGCATCCCGAGACCCAGCAGATCGAACTTCACCAGTCCCATGAAGGCGGAGTCGTCCTTGTCCCACTGGATGACCGTGCGGTTCTCCATGCGGGCGTGCTCCACGGGAACGACCTCGCCGACCGGGCGTGCAGTGAGCACCATGCCACCGGAATGGATGCCGAGATGCCGAGGAGCCTTCAGCAGCTCTCCCGCGTAGGCGAGCACGTTCTCGGGGATGTCGTGTCCTTCGACGGGCTCCAGACCCACGCCCCAGCCGTCGACCTGGCGGGACCATGCGTCCTGTTGGCCGGGGGAATGGCCGAGCGCTCTGGCCATATCCCGCACCGCGTTCTTCGGGCGGTACTGGATGACGTTCGCCACCTGGGCCGCCCGCTCCCTGCCGTACTCCCGATACACCCACTGGATGATCTCCTCGCGGCGGTCGGAGTCGAAGTCCACATCGATGTCGGGCTCTTCCGTGCGGGTCGTCGCGAGGAACCTCTCGAAGGGGAGACGGTAGAGGATCGGATCGACGGCGGTGATCCCCAGCAGGTAGCAGACCGCGCTCGCCGCGGCCGACCCCCGACCCTGGCAGAGGATGCCGAGCCGTCGTGCCTCCGTGACGATCCCGTGCACGATCAGGAAGTACCCGGGGAAGTCCTTCTCCTCGATCACGTCGAGCTCGCGCGCGATCCGGTGCCGGCCGTCGTCGTCCAGTCGCGGGTACTTCGTAGGCACCGCCTCCCAGACCAGATGGCGCAGCCAGCTCATGGGCGTGTGCCCCTCCGGCACCTTCTGCTGCGGCAGCGCCGGTCGTGCGAGGCGCAGGGGGAAGGCGGATGCCGCGGCCAGCTCGAGCCCGTACGAGATCGCTCCGGGGTGGCGCCGGAAGCGCGCCGACATCTCGGCCCCGCTGCGCAGGTGTGCACCGTCGTGAGAGGGCAGCCACCCGTCGAGCTCGTCCATGCTGCGCACCGCGCGCACCGCGGCCACGGCCTCGGCGAGGGGCGCCTGCGCCGGCGTGGCGTAGTGCACGTTGTTGGTCGCGACCACCGGCAGCCGCATCCGACGGGCCAGTTCGGCGAGGGTGTCGTTGCGACGGGTGTCGAGGGGGTCTCCGTGGTCGAAGAGCTCGACGGCGACGTGCTCGCTCCCGAACAGGTCGACGAGCGACCGCAGCGGATGGGCGGCGTCTCCGGCCTCGAGACCGCGGCGCACGGCGCCTTTGCGGCATCCGGTCAAGATCGTCCAGTGCCCGCCCGCACGTGCGGCGAGATCGTCGAGGTCGTAGACCGGGCGCCCCTTCTCACCGCCGCGCAGCTGCGCCGCGGTGATCGCCCCCGAGAGCCGGTGATAGCCCTCCGTGCCCCGGGCGAGGACCAGCAGATGCTCGCCGGCGGGATCGGCGTGACCCCGTTGTGGTGCGGGCAGGTCCAAGGAGAGCTCCGCTCCGAACACCGTCTGCAGCGGGCTCTCCATGAGGCCGGCCACCTCGGCGAAGCGCGCGGCGCCGTAGAAGCCGTCGTGGTCGGTGAGGGCCAGAGCGGTCAGCCCGAGGCGGTCGGCCTCGGCGAGGAGTTCTTCCGGGGAGGAGGCGCCGTCGAGGAACGAGTACGACGAATGGGCGTGCAGCTCGGCATAGGGGATCGGGTCTTCGGGTCGGGGCGCGGCGACGGGGGGCGTGCGCGTGCGGCGACGGCTCACCGGTCCGGGGTCCGTCCGCTGCCCTCGAGGCTCGGAGCCGGGAGGAGGCGAGGGTGACTCCTCGCCGCTGAGGGTGCGCTCCAGCTCGTTCCAGGACAAGGGGGGATTGTGCCACCCCATCAGCGATACCTCCCCTCGGCCCACCAGCGCTCGCCGGCGTGGAAGACCAGCCACGCGCGGTCGTGGTCGTCGACGATCTGGAGCCGGTGCCCTCGCTTCCCTCCGCCCGAGGTCCAGCGTCGTTCGTGCACCGGCCAGGGGCCGGCCCATGCCTGCACGGTCGCTCCCTCGATGCGGGCGGGGTCGTTCGAGAGCGCCCCGCGTTCGTCGACGCCGATGGTGCTCTCATCCGCGGCGAGCACCGCGATGGGGCGCGGGGGGAGGAAGACCTCGGCGGGCAGCGGATCGGGAAGGCTTCCCGGCCAGGGGGAGCCGGGGTCGCGCGGAGGGACCGTGCGCTCTCCCCAGGGCGTGAGCACCTGCCGGTCGGCGAGCCAGCGCCCACCCGCGACGGCGGCGGTGACCACGCCCTGATGGCCCAGCATGGTCTGCACGCGCGAGACCGCGTGGTGCAGGCGCTCATCGGTGCCGGAGCCGAAGAGACCGGGCTGGTGATGCGCGGCGTCATCGACGGCGGCGGGGATGATGCGCACCGCCATGATGCCGCCGAAAGCCCGCGCCTCGTCGACCGGTTCCTTGGCGGACTGCGCGGCCAGAGCCTCCAGCTGCCACCGCACCCGGTCGACCAGGTCGGAGGCGTCGAAGCAGGTCGGATGCAGCCAGGAGCGGGAGTAGACGGCCCCGTTGTCGTCGGTCAGCTCGATTCGCACCTCGGTGCAGACGAGTGAGACGTCGCCGAGAGCGAGCATCACCGCATCAGCCGTCCGGCGCACCGCGAAGGCCACCTGATCCGTTCCGCCCAGCGGGGAGTCGAACTCGATCCGCCGCGCCAGCTCCGGGTCGGGTGGGCGCGGCGTCAGCGGCCGGGAGTCGGCGCCGGCCGCGAGCGCGTGCAGGCGCGCGCCGTGCTCGCCGAAGCGATCGCGCACGTCGAGAGGGGCGAGGGCGGTGAACTCGCCGAGGGTGCGCACTCCGAGGCGGACGAGCAGACCGGTGATCTGTTCGTCGCGCAGCACCTGCACGGGGTAGGGCGCCAAGAACTCCCGGGAGCCCCCCGGTGGCACCACCGTGCACGCGGCGGAACCGCGCGCGGCGATCTCCGCCGTGAAGGGACCATCGGCGACCCCCGCACGTACCTCGGGGAAACCGGCCTCCGTCAGGACGGCGGTGAGTGCCTCTGCGGCCTCCGCCTCTCCTCCGTGGTAGCGGGAGATGCCCCGGGCGCGGAGGATCGCGAGCCCCGGTCGCAGCAGCGTGACCCCAGGGGCGTGTCTCTCGATCAGATGCAGCACAGGCAGGAAGGCGCGCTCGTCCCTCTCGGGGTCATGGGGGAGCACCCGCAGTGACGAGAGATGCCCCTGCGCGACCCGGCGACGCTGGCCGGTGCGCACGCCGTGTTCCCGGGCGGAGGCGGTGCACGCGACGATCGTGTTCGCCTGCACCAGGGCTGCGGGGGGATGCGGGGGTGCGCTGCTGAGGACGGCCCGCATCGGCCAATCGGGGAACCACAGCACGAGGACGCGAAGCGGGCTGTTCATCCGGCCTCCGCCCAGTGCAGGAGCTCCAGCGATACGGGCTCGACGGGCACGGGAGACTCGTGGGAAGGGGCGGAGAGCGGGGTGAGGTCGACGGCAGCGGGCGCGATGGCGATGGGCTCGACGGCGGTGGGCTCGACGGCGCCGTGTCCGCCCGGCAGCTGCACGCGCACGCTCGACGGGCGAGGGCTGTGCCGTGTCCGAGCCGTCACCGTGACCGTGCAGTCGGAGAGCAGTCCCCAGCCGGCACCGAGGCCGTGCCAGTGCGGGTCGTGCAGGCGAATCGTCCCCTCGGTCTGCGGCCAGCGCTCGACGCCGGGAGATTCGGTGACCAGGAGTGTGCATCCGCGATCGCGCAGGCGCGCGCTCAGCCGGGAGACGTCGGCGTCGCGAGCCCGTGAGCCGGGAGTCACGACGATCAGGGGAACGACTTCGGCCAGGGCGGAGGTCGCCGCCAGCCAACGATCGCCGGGTGCGGGCACCAGGATCAGTCGGGTGAGGTCGATGCCGAATGCGGCGGCCGCTTCGACGCCGAGGGTCGGCATGCCGACCACGGCGCACCAGAGTCCCTTCTGCGACGCCGCGCTGAGGAGCGCGAGCACGAGGCTCGGTGACGGGGAGACGGTGTAGGAGGTGCCGGTCTGCAACCCTTCCTCCGGAAGGAGGGCGGCGAGGGCGGGGTCGAGGGGGAGCAGCGCGTGCTCGCTGCGTCGCCGCTGCATCCGGCTGATCTCGCGGCGCAGTCGCAGCACTTCTCCCGCGCGGGAATCGCCCGCCGGGGAGAGCGGGGCGATGGCATCGAGCCCGATCACCTGCATCCTTTCTCGAAGATATATTCTAATATACCAAGGGGTCCGACTGACGATAGTTCGTACATCGGACATTGGCCAGGGGTTGTCCACAGGGGGTCGGGGCAGCGGTCGGCTATCTCCTACTCTGCGGGGATGGATATCCGACTCGCCCTCGTCGTCCTCGTGCACGGTCTCCTGCTGGGCGTCGGGACCTGGCTCATCGCGATCGACGTCCGCACACACCGGCTCCCGAACCGCATCGTGCTGCCGACGCTCGCCTCCCTGATCGGACTCGGCGCGATCGATGCCCTGTGCACGGGGGAGAGCGGGCCGTTCCTCCGTGCCCTCCTCGGCATGCTGCTGCTCGGCGGCTTCTACGCGGTGCTGCGGGTCATCAGCCGTGCGGGGATGGGTGGGGGAGACGTGAAGCTCGCCGCCGTCATCGGCCTGGTGTTGGGATGGCACGGCTGGCAGGCGCTGGCGGTCGGCGCGGCAGCGGCCTTCGTGCTGGGGGCGCTCTACGCGCTCATGCTCATCCTGCTGCGAAGAGCGGACGGTTCCACGCGCATCGCCTTCGGGCCGTGGATGATCGCCGGCGCCCTTCTCGGCGTCGTCCTCGGATGACGCCGCCCTCGGAGGAATCCGCATGCCTCGCCCGGATACCGCACCGACGGCGCTACCCTGAGCACATGGCACTCGCACGGCTTCACGGAGGCCCGCTCGACGGGCAGATCATCCCTCTCGGCGACGCGGACGACAAGCTGATCGTCCCCTACAGCGAGACGCAGGTGGTGTACAACCGCCGAGGCGGACCGCAGAACACCGGCCCCAACGATGGGCCCACCGAGATCGACTACTGGTTCGAAGAGTCTCTCGAGGACCTCACGCTCGACGATGACTGAACCGTCCCGTACGGTCGAGGTCGAGCGCAAGTACGACGTCGATCTCGAGACGCCGCTGCCGCACTGGGACGCGATCCCCGGAGTCGACACCGTCACCTCCGGCGAGGAGCGCATCCTGGATGCCCGGTACTTCGACACCGCCGACGGTGCTCTCTCGCAGAGCGGCGTGGCGCTGCGTCGTCGTACCGGCGGGCCCGATGAGGGCTGGCATGTGAAGGGTCCGCGGCAGGGTGACGGGCGACTCGAGATCGGCTGGCCGCTGGGCGAGGGCGATGAGCTTCCTCCCGCCGTCGCAGAGACCGTCTCGGAGTGGACGAGCGCACCCCTCACCCCGCTCGCACGCATCGAGAACGACCGCACCGCCTATCTGCTCACGGGCCCCGGCGGGGTCGTCGCCGAGTTCGTCGACGACCGGGTGCGCGCCACCGACCTGCGTCAGAACGTGCTGCGCGAATGGCGGGAATGGGAGATGGAGCTCGGGCCCGCGGCGCCGTCCGATGACGCGGGGCGTGCCCTGTTCTTCGACGCCGTTGAGCAGGCCGTCCGCGCAGCCGGAGGCCGCGAATCGGCATCCGGTTCCAAGCTTGCGCGGGCGCTCGGCTTCTAGGGCAGGCCGCGGTCGCGCGCAACCCCTTCCCCCGAGACGGTGCGCAGTGCTTGAGTGACACCATGAGCCGACCGCCTGTGCTTCGATCGCTGCAGACGATCGTCCCCGACACCGTTCTCGTCCAGGAGCAGGTGCGTGATGTCTTCGCGCAGCAGCCCGACCTCGGGAGGCTGGCGCAGCGCATCGTCACGACGTCCTTCAACGTCTCAGGGATCGACGCCAGGCACACGGTGATCGATGAGCTGTCGCTCGCATCCGACACGACCGATCCCGTCTTCTTCGACCGGCGAACCGGGAGGCTGCTTGCCCCCGGCACCAAAGTACGCAACGACCTCTACACGCGTGAGGCCACGCGGCTGTTCGTCGAGGCTGCGAGGCGAGCGATCGGTTCCGACCCCGATCTCGGGCCCGCCGATGTGACGCATGTCATCACGGTCTCCTGCACCGGATTCCATGCCCCCGGCCCGGAGTACGAGATCGTCCGCGCCCTCGGGCTGTCCGATGCGGTGCAGCGTTTCCACCTCGGCTTCATGGGCTGCTATGCGTCCATGCCGGCGCTCCGCGCAGCGAGTCAGTTCTGCGCGGCGGACGAGAACGCGGTCGTCCTGGTCGTGAGCGTGGAGCTGTGCACGCTGCATCTGCGCTCCTCGGAGGACCCCGACACGATCGTCGCCTCGTCCCTGTTCGCCGATGGTGCGGCTGCCGGAATCGTCACGGCCCGCGACCTTCCCTCTCCTTCGACCGGGCTGCGCCTTGACCGCTTCCACACCGCGATAGCGCCGGAGGGCGAGAAGGACATGGCCTGGACGATCGGCGACACCGGATTCGAGATGATCCTCTCCACCGCGGTTCCGCAGATCATCGGCGAGACGATCATCGGCGCCCTCCGTCCGCTCTATGCCGCGGAAGAGAGTCTCGGCGAGGCCTTCGAGGCCGGCAGCGTGGGGGAGGTGGTCGAGCACTGGGCGATCCACCCCGGTGGGCGCAGCATCCTCGACAAGGTGCAGGAGCGGTTGCACCTCAGTGACGCGCAGCTGCACCCGGCCAGGGAGGTGCTGCGGCAGAACGGAAACATGTCCAGCGCGACCGTGCTGTTCGTCCTCAAACACATCCTGGAGGAGGAGGGGGCGAGGGCAGGGGACCGGGTCTCTGCGATGGCGTTCGGCCCGGGGCTCACCGCCGAGAGCGCGCTGATGACCGTCGTCGCCTCGACCGAGTCATGAGGCGGTCCCTCGCCACGCGGGACGTCGGCGCCCGCGAGCTGATGGACGATCCGCACGCCGATGCGCGCAAGCTGGCCCGGACCTACGGGCGGTTCGGGTTCGTGAACGCTCTGGTCTCCCGCCCGGGAACCTTCTACCGTCGTGACATCCGGCCTCGGGCTCTGCGCCGGTCGTTGCGGATCCTCGACGTGGGGGCGGGCGGGGGCGACCTCTGCCGTCTGCTCGCCCGGCGATTGCGTCATGAGGGGCTCGACGCCGAGATCACCGCTCTCGACGTCGACGAGCGGGCGATCCGCTGGGCATCGGCGCACGATCGCGGCGCCGGCATCCGGTATCGCCGCGCCCTCACGACCGAGCTGGTGGCGGCGGGCGAGACCTACGACGTGGTGCTGTCGAACCACGTGCTGCACCATCTCGACGACGCCGAACTCCGGACCGTGCTCAGCGACTCCGTGCAGCTCGCGGCTCCGGACGGCTTGGTATCCCATCACGACATCGCCCGCAGCCGCACGGCTCATGCGCTGTTCGCCGCGGCGACGTGGCCGGTCTCCGGAACTCTGCTCGCGGACTCGTTCATCCGCGAGGACGGCCTCATCAGCATCCGCCGTTCGTACACGGTCTCCGAGCTCGCAGCGATCGCCCCGAGTGGCTGGATCGTCAGCGGGGGTGTGCCCGCTCGTCTGGAACTGCGGTGGGAGGGAGACCGTGCCCGACCATGACGTCCTGATCGTGGGAGCGGGGCCCGTCGGGCTGCTGCTGGCGTGTCTGCTGGTGCAGGAGGGGAGGCATGTCGCTGTGTGCGAGCGCCGTACGGATGCGGATGAGCGGACCAGGGCGATCGGGATCCACCGTCCGGGGCTGGAGGCTCTGGATACCGCGGGCATCGGTGACGCGGTGCGGGCGGAGGCGCTGCGCCTCGACGGCGGCGAGGTGCGCAGTCGCCGCCGGACTCTGGCGACTCTGACGTTCGGGCAGGATCACCCGATCCTCATCCTCCCGCAGCCGCGGACCGGCGCACTGTTGCGCGCACGCCTGCAGTCGCTCTCCCCCGAGTCGCTGCTTCTCGGACACGACGTGCGGGGCGTACGGCAGACCGTGGATGCCGTGCAGATCGCATGCGCTTCCCCCGACGGACCGCACGAGCTGTCGGCTTCCGTGGTGGTCGTCGCGGACGGCGTGCGCAGCCGACTCCGTGACCGGATCGACGCCGGGTGGCGCCGCCGCCTCGGACGGGCCTCCTATGCGATGGTCGACCTCGCCGATGCGACACCCGACGCGCGCGCCGCGCTGCACTGCGAACCGGAGGGACTCGTCGAGTCGTTCCCACTTCCCGGTGGACAGCGCCGGTGGGTGGTGCGGGAAGCGGAGGGCGGAGGTCTGCGCAGCATCGAGGAATTCTGCGCGACCATCGAGACGCGCACGGGAATCGCCGTCGCCCCCGCGGCGGACGCGATGCCGACGTCATTCGTCGCCGCGCAGCACGCGGCGACGCGACTGCAGCGCGGGCGGCTGGTGCTCCTCGGCGATGCCGCGCACGAGATCAGTCCGATCGGCGGGCAGGGGATGAACCTCGGGTGGATGGATGCCGTTCGCCTCGCCACCGCCCTCGTCAGGACGCTGCCGAGTCGGGCGCCCGACCTGTCGGGATATGAACGGCATGCGCGCAGATCGGCCTCCCGGGCGCAGCGCCGCTCGGCGTTCTACATGTCGATGGGCGCTCCCGCTCCCCGGACGGTCGTGCGTGGACGGGAGATGCTGATGCAGGGGCTCGGATCGGCACCGCTGCGCGGATGGACGACCGGCCTCCTCACCATGCGCGGCCTCTGACGGCCTCGGAGACGCACGAAGGCCCGATCCGCTGTCGGCGGACCGGGCCTTCGTGAGGAGTCTCGATCAGAAGTTGATCATGTGACCGGCGAGGCCGTGGAAGCCCTCCTGCAGCGCCTCCGACAGCGTCGGGTGGGTGTGCACGTTGCGGGCCAGCTCGAGAGCCGTCAGGTCCCACTTCTGGGCCAGCGTCAGCTCGGGGAGGAGCTCGGAGACGTCGGGGCCGATCATGTGGGCGCCGATGAGCTCGAGGTGCTCGGCATCGGCGATCAGCTTGACGAAGCCGACCGGCTCGCCCAGGCCGTGTGCCTTGCCGTTCGCCATGAACGGGAAGGTCGCGACCTTGATCTCGCGCCCCTCGTCCTTGGCCTGCTGCTCCGTGAGACCGAACGACGCGACCTGCGGGGAGCAGAACGTCGCGCGCGGCATCATGCGGTAGTCGCCGAGCGTCTGGGTCTCGGCTCCGCCGATGGTCTCGGCGGCGACGACGCCCTGCGCCTCCGCCACGTGGGCGAGCTGCAGCTTGGCCGTCACATCGCCGATCGCGTAGATGCCGTCGACGTTGGTGCGCATGTGGTCATCGATGTCGATCGCGCCGCGCTCGGTCAGCTTCACGCCGGTGTTCTCGAGCCCGAAGCCCTCGATGTTCGGGGCGAACCCTACCGACATGAGGACCTTGCCGGCCTCGATCGAGCTCTGCTGGCCGTCCTTGCCGGTGTAGGTGACGGTGACCGAGGAGCCGTTGTCGACGACCGACTCGACCTTGGTCGAGGTGAGGATGTCGACGCCGTAGTTCTTGTACTGCTTCGTGATCTCCTTCGACACGTCGGCGTCCTCGTTGGGGAGCGCACGGTCGAGGAACTCGATGATCGTGACCTTGACGCCGTAGTTCGTCAGGACGTACGCGAACTCCATGCCGATGGCGCCGGCGCCGACGATGACGATCGACTCGGGCAGCTCACGGGTCATGATCTGCTCTTCGTAGGTCACCACGTTCTCGCTGAGCGTGACGCCCGGGAGCAGGCGGACCTTGGAGCCGGTGGCGATGATGACGTTGTCGAAGGTGACCTCTTCGGTCGTGCCGTCGGCCTTGGCGACCGAGATCACCTTGGGGCCGGTGAAGGTGCCGCGACCGTTGTACTCGGTCACCTTGTTCTTCTTCATGAGGAAGTGGATGCCCTTGACGCGGCCTTCGGCCACCTCGCGGCTGCGATCGAAGGCCTTGCCGAAGTCGATCGTGAACTCACCGGAGATTCCGAAGAAATCAGCCTTGTGATTCAGGGTGTGGGCGAGTTCCGCGTTCTTCAGGAGCGCCTTGGAGGGGATGCAGCCGACGTTGAGGCAGACACCGCCCCAGTACTTCTCCTCGATGATCGCGGTGGACAGACCGAGCTGCGCGCTGCGAACCGCAGCGACGTATCCGCCAGGACCTGCACCAAGGATGACGACGTCGTAGTGTGGCATGCCTTAAGCCTATCGCTCGGAGGAGGGGTCGGAATCGGTCCGGGGGCCTCCGCCGCGGCGGCTCATGACGATCCAGACGACCACGCCGGCGACGACGAGCACGGCGACGATCACGACCACCCAGATCCAGGCGGACCCGTCGGCAGAATCGCCGGATTCCGTCACGGTCGTGGCCGTGGGGGCGGGGGCTGCCGTCTGCTCGGCCGTCGGCGGCGTCGTGGTCGGCGCGGCGCTGGGTTCGGTCGTCGCGGCGCTTTCGTCGCCGACGGTGACGGTGAAGGAGTACTCGCCCGACGTGGGGTGCCCGTCGCTGGAGACGACCTTCCAGATCACGTGGTAGGCGCCGGCCGGCCCCGAGCCCGTCAAGGGCTGCGTGACGATCGCGCCGTCGACGGTCGCCGGACCATCGGTGATGGAGGCGCCGGACGGATCGGTCACGACGACCTCGGTGGCGCCTTCGCCGCCGATCAGCTTCGCGTTGAAGGTGAGCGTCAACGCGGCGGGAACGACCTCGACCGACTCGTCTGCCGCCGGCGACGACGACACGAGTGCGTCGTGCGCAGAAGCGGAGAGAGGGGAGAGGAGCACGAGAAAGGCGGCGAGCAGGGTCGCGGCGAGGGCGATCGGGGCGGCCGAGCGGCTCAGAGCTTTGGTCTTCACGAGTACAGCCTATGAATCCTCGGTATGGGGCGGCTGAGTGTGGAAGCGGCCTCCCGCGACCGGCCCGGCATCCGTTAGTCTGGACAACCAGGAGGGCACAGTGACTGACAGCGACAGCCGACCGGCCGGAGAAGCCGCGATCCACCGTTCCGGTGAGCAGAGACACGACGTTACGCAGACGTTCGGGCACGATTCCGATCTGTCGTTCGTGCCGTTCGGAGTGGAACTCACCGACGTCGAGCAGTCGGCGATCGCCGCGCTGCCTGCGGGATCGGCGCTTCTGCTGGTCCGCTCCGGCGCTCTCGCCGGAGCCCGGTACCTCCTCGACACCGACGTGACGACCGTCGGCCGTCACCCCGAGGCCGACATCTTCTTCGACGACGTGACGGTCTCGCGCCGGCATGCGGAGATCACGCGCACGGGGTCCACGTTCGAGATCATCGACCAGCGTTCGCTCAACGGGACCTACGTCAATGGCGAGCGTGTCGATCGCAGCACCCTGGTGGACGGTTCCGAACTCCGCGTCGGCAAGTTCCGTCTGAACTTCTTCGCTTCTCCGCACGACCGCCCGGCGGCGAACGCCTGATGGCGGCCTCTCCTGCCCGCGAACGCTCTGCGTCCGCGGGTCTGTTGAGTATCGGTCAGGTGCTCGCAAGGCTCACCCCGGAGTTCCCCGACCTGACCTCCAGCAAGCTGCGCTTCCTCGAGGTGCAGGGCATCGTCACCCCCTCTCGCACCGACTCCGGCTATCGCAAGTTCTCGGCGTCCGACATCGAGCGCCTCCGGCTCGGACTCACGCTGCAGCGTGATCACTACCTTCCTCTGAGCGTCATCCGCGAACAGCTCGACGACGTCGACGCCGGGGGAGACGCGACTGCTCTCGTGCCCCCGCCGTCGATCACCCCGGCGCCCCGCCGGTACCGCCGCGACGAGCTCCTCGCCGCGGCCGGAGCAGGCCCGCAGCTCCTCAACGACGCCATCAGCACCGGCGTCATCACCGCTCAGGAGAGCTACCCCGAGGCGACGGTGACGCTGCTTCGCGGTCTCGTCGGCCTGGACCGCCACGGCATCGAGCCGCGGCACCTTCGTTCGCTGCGTCAGGGCGCCGAGCGCGAGGTCGCCCTCATCGAATCCGCCATGTCCGCGCTGCTCCGCCGGACCGATGCGGCCTCCCGAGCGAAAGCCAGCGAGCTCGCTCCCGAGCTCGCCACGCGCATCGACGAAGTGCGCTCGCTCTTCGTCAAGGATGCGCTCTCGCGCGTGCTTTCGTAACGAACTGATTGCGACACACCTTCGCCGCGGCACGGATGTGATTGCCGGTGCCCAGGCACTGCTCTACCGTGGAAGATAACCGTTCCAGGGAGGATTTCAGATGAATGCGGATGAGCTCACAGGCGACCCGCGGTTCGTACCCGAACTCCTCTTCACCGACGGCCTTCCGGCCATGGATGACGAGGTCGGCTACCGTGGTGCGGTCGCTGCTCGTGCCGCCGGCATCACCTATCGTCAGTTGGACTACTGGGCTCGCACCGAGCTGGTGGAGCCCACCGTCCGAGGCGCGAGCGGCTCGGGTTCGCAGCGTCTCTACGGCTTCCGCGACATCCTCGTCCTCAAGCTCGTGAAGAGCCTTCTCGACACCGGCATCTCGCTGCAGCAGATCCGCACCGCCGTCGAGGAACTCCGTCGCGCCGGCATCCGCGATCTCGCAGGCACCACGCTCATGAGCGACGGCGCCTCGGTCTACCTCTGCACGTCGAACGACGAGGTCATCGACCTCGTCAGCCGCGGTCAGGGTGTCTTCGGAATCGCCGTCGGCAAGGTGCTCCGTGAGGTGGAGTCGACGCTCGTCGCCTTCGATGCCACCGCTCCGGACCCTGTCGACGAGCTGTCCGCGCGTCGCACCAAGCGTTCCGCCTGACGTCTCACGTCATACAGAAAACGGCCGTCCTCGAAGAGGGCGGCCGTTTCGCTGTGCGCGTCGGGAGGGTCAGCTCTGCTGACCGCTCTCGGGGACGGGGATGCGACCGGTGCGGATGATGCGGTCGAGCAACTGGTCGAAGTCGGCGGCGAGCTCCTGGGCGGAGTCTCCGGGCCAGATGTGCAGCGGCTTGGCGGCACCCTGAGCCTGCTGCAGAGACGTGCGCTCGGGCAGCTGAGGGGAGAGCACGAGCGGCCCGAACATGTCGCGCAGCTCCTTGATGCGGAACTGGTGCTCGATGGACTGGGGGCGCACGCGGTTCACCACGATGCCGAGCGGCTGGAGCCGGGGCGAGAGTCCGCGTCGGATCTCCTCGATCGCGCGGAGGGCGCGGTCGGCTGCGGCGACGGAGAAGAGGCCGGGTTCGGTGACGACCATGACACGGTCGCTCGCAGCCCACGCCGTGCGGGTCAGCGCGTTCAGGGACGGCGCGCAGTCGACGAGCACGAGGTCGTAGTCGGCTTCGACGGAGGCGAGGGCCTCTTCGAGCTTCCACACGTCGCGCACACTCGGGTGCGGGCCGTCGAAGTTGATCGCGGAGGGGCTGCCGATGAGCACGTCGATCGTGCCCGGGTGCACCTTCGCCCAGCCGCTGGAGGTGATCGCCTGACGGACGACCTTCTCCTTCGGGTTCGCCAGGACGTCGGCGATGTTGAGTCGTCCGGCCACCTGGATGTCCATCCCGGTGGAGACGTCGGACTGCGGGTCGAGGTCGACGACGAGAGTCCGGACGCCTCGGGCGAAAGCCGCAGAGGCCAGCCCGAGTGTCACGGTCGTCTTGCCGACGCCTCCCTTGAGAGAGCTGACGCTGAGTACGTGCACGGAGACCACGTTACCTTCCCCTAGGCTGGGGGAACACTCAGCCCCGCCCCATGCGCATCGAAAACGCTGCGCATCGAGCTCCCAGAGGTGTGCATGTTCCAGAAGATCCTTGTGGCGAACCGCGGCGAGATCGCGATCCGTGCCTTCCGTGCGGCTGTCGAAGTGGGAGCGCGCACCGTCGCGGTGTTCCCGCATGAGGACCGCGGCTCCGTCCATCGGCTCAAGGCCGATGAAGCCTACGAGATCGGTGAGCGCGGGCATCCGGTGCGCGCGTACCTGAATGTCGACGAGATCATCCGCGTCGCACTCGAGTCGGGGGCGGACGCGATCTACCCCGGATACGGCTTCCTCTCCGAGAACCCGGAGCTCGCCGAGAAGGCGGCGGCGAACGGCATCGTGTTCATCGGCCCGCCATCGAACGTGCTCGAGATGGCCGGCAACAAGGTCGAGGCGAAACGCCATGCGATCGAAGCCGGTGTCCCGGTCCTCCGCTCCACCGAGGCATCCGATGACGTCGAGGCGCTGGTCGCCCAGGCGGAGGAGATCGGATTCCCGTTGTTCGCCAAGGCCGTGGCCGGTGGCGGAGGCCGCGGGATGCGTCGTGTCGAGACGGCCGGGGACCTCGCTCCCGCTCTGGCCGAAGCGATGCGAGAGGCCGAGAGCGCCTTCGGCGACGCCAGGATGTTCCTCGAGCAGGCGGTCGTGCGCCCGCGCCACATCGAGGTGCAGATCCTCGCCGACAAGACCGGCGAGACCGTGCACCTGTTCGAACGTGACTGCTCGGTGCAGCGGCGCCATCAGAAGGTCGTCGAGATCGCACCGGCGCCGAACCTCGACGACAGCGTGCGCACCGCTCTGCACGGGTACGCCGTCGCCTTCGCCCGCTCCATCGGGTACGAGAACGCCGGGACGGTCGAGTTCCTGCTCGAGACCGCGGGGGAGCGCACCGGCGAGGTCGTCTTCATCGAGATGAATCCGCGCATCCAGGTCGAGCACACGGTCACCGAAGAGGTGACCGACGTCGACCTGGTGCAGAGCCAGATGCGCATCGCCTCGGGCCAGACCCTCGCCGAACTGGGACTGCAGCAGGAGAACCTGCATCTGCGCGGTGCGGCACTGCAGTGCCGGATCACGACGGAGGACCCGACGCAGGGCTTCCGCCCCGATACCGGCAAGATCACGACCTACCGCTCTCCCGGGGGCGCCGGGATCCGTCTCGACGGCGGCACGGTCCATCAGGGCGCACAGATCAGCCCCCACTTCGACTCCATGCTGGCGAAGCTCACGTGCCGCGGGCGTGATTTCCCGGCAGCCGTCGCCCGCGCCCGTCGTGCCCTCGCCGAGTTCCGCATCCGCGGTGTCTCGACCAACATCCCCTTCCTCCAGGCGCTCCTGGAGGACGACGCGTTCATCGCCGGCGACGTCAGCACGTCGTTCATCGACGAGCGGCCCGAGCTGCTTCGCGGTCGCGTCTCCAAGGACCGCGGCACGAAGCTCCTCAACTGGCTGGTCGACGTCACGGTGAACAAGCCCCACGGCGTGCACCCCGGTGAGGTCGACGCCGTCACCAAGCTTCCGTCGATCGATCTGACCTCTGAGCCGGTGCCGGGTTCGCGTCAGAAGCTCCTCGAGCTGGGGCCGGAGGGCTTCGCCCGCAGCCTTCGTGCGCAGACGGCGCTGGCGATCACCGATACGACGTTCCGCGACGCGCACCAGTCGCTTCTGGCGACGCGTGTGCGCACGAAGGATCTCGTCGCTGCCGCACCGTATCTCGCGCGGCTCACTCCTGGACTCCTCTCGGTCGAGGCATGGGGCGGTGCGACCTACGACGTCGCGCTGCGCTTCCTGGGCGAAGACCCGTGGGAGCGCCTCGACAAGCTCCGTGCCGCTCTGCCCAACGTGGCGATCCAGATGCTCCTTCGTGGGCGGAACACCGTCGGCTACACGCCGTACCCGACGGCTGTGACCGAGGCATTCGTCGCGGAGGCCGCCGCCAGCGGCGTCGACATCTTCCGAATCTTCGACGCACTCAACGACGTGGAGCAGATGCGTCCGGCGATCGAGGCCGTCCGCAACACCGGGACCGCGATCGCCGAGGTCGCGCTCTGCTACACCGGCGACCTGCTCGACCCCGCGGAGGACCTCTACACCCTCGACTACTACCTGGGCCTTGCGGACCAGATCGTCGAGGCCGGCGCGCACATCATCGCGATCAAGGACATGGCGGGTCTGCTGCGTCCCGCCGCCGCTGCCGCACTCGTCACGGCGCTGCGCGAGCGCTTCGATCTGCCGGTCCATCTGCACACGCATGACACCCCCGGCGGTCAGCTCGCGACGCTTCTCGCCGCCAGCGCCGCCGGCGTGGATGCGGTGGACGCCGCATCGGCGCCGCTGTCCGGAACCACGAGTCAGCCGTCCTTGTCGTCGCTGGTCGCGGCCCTCGCCCATACCGAACGCGACAGCGGCATCTCGCTCGACGCCGTCTCCGACCTCGAGCCGTACTGGGAGGCGGTGCGTCGCCAGTATGCGCCCTTCGAGTCCGGGCTTCCCGGTCCCACAGGCCGTGTGTACCACCACGAGATCCCGGGCGGACAGCTGTCGAACCTCCGGCAGCAGGCCAAGGCGCTCGGCCTCGCCGACGACTTCGAGCTCATCGAGGACATGTACGCCGCGGCCGACCGTATCCTCGGCCGTGTGCCCAAGGTGACGCCGTCGTCGAAGGTCGTCGGCGATCTCGCCCTCCACCTCGCGGCGGTGAAGGCGGACCCTGCCGACTTCGAAGCCCATCCCGAGAAGTACGACGTCCCCGATTCGGTCGTGGGCTTCATGGCCGGCGAGCTCGGCGATCTTCCCGGAGGATGGCCGGAGCCGTTCCGCACCAAGGTCCTCGCCGGGCGCTCCGTGCGTACGGGTCTCACCGCGATCACTGCAGACGACGAGGCGGCTCTCGGCGGGACCAGCGCCGAACGGCGGACGCGACTCAACACGCTGCTGTTCCCTGCGCCCAGTGCGGAGTTCGCGGAGCGTCGCGAGCTGTTCGGCGACCTGTCGGTGCTCGACACGAGCGATTACCTGTACGGCCTCGTCGCCGGCCAGGAGCACCAGATCGAGATCGATCGCGGGGTGCGGCTGTACGTCGGGCTCGAAGCCATCGGCGACGCGGACGACAAGGGCATGCGCACCGTGATGACGACGCTGAACGGACAGCTCCGCCCGGTGTTCGTCCGGGACCGCTCCATCAAGGTCGATGCGATCGAGGTCGAGAAGGCCGATACCTCCGTCCCCGGTCAGGTGGCGGCTCCGTTCTCCGGCGTCGTCACTCTGAAGGCAGAGGTCGGAGCCGTCGTCCGGGCCGGCGAACCCGTCGCCTCCATCGAGGCGATGAAGATGGAGGCGGCCATCACCGCCCCCGTCGACGGCGTGGTCGAGCGCCACGCGATCGCCGAGACGCAGCAGGTGGACGCCGGAGATCTTTTGGTCGTGATCCGTCCGGCGCACTAATCTTGTGCGGGCGAGGGCCGCGCATGCGTGCGCACCCGAGGCTCGCGCAGGCTTGGAGCGACATCGTGACACCGAAGAACACCACCGACCCCGAGGAGAACTCGCTGGGGGTGCTCGACGAAGCCGCGTCTCTCGACACGGCCGGCATCGGCATCCTCGGCGGGACCGCTCAGGTCAGCGTGACCCTTCCCCGAAACGAGGAGGATGACCTCGCCGACGACGGCGTCGTCGACGGCGAGGTCATCGGCGACCTCGTGATCGATCAGGTGCCTGCCGTGGAGCAGGTCCCGAAGTCCGGGACGAAGGGGAAGACGAAGACGCTGCCGAAATCGCAGACCCGTCCTGTGACCCCATCGGCGAACGCCGCCGCATCCGCGCCGGTCTCCGGATCGGCCCCCGTCGTCGAACCGGCGGAGGAGCCGGCGGCCTCCTCGAACGTCGAGCCCACAGTCGGGTCGACCGTGGAACCTCCCGTCGTCACGGGCGTGATCGACGAGACGCCCGTCATCGACGAGGCGCCCGTCATCGATGAGGCTTCCGGCATGGAACGGATCGTGATCGAGGTGACCGCACTCGATCCGGTGATCCCCGTCGACGATGTCGTCGTCGATGCGGTCGTCGTCGATGCGGTCGTCATCGATGAGCCGGACTCTGAGCCGGTCGCCGACGATCTGGAATCCGCCGAGGGGCGGGCTGCAGAGGAAGCCGCGGCCGCCCGGTTCCTCTCCCAGGCCCGATCCGAGATCGAGACGACTCCTCCTGCACCGGCATCCGCCGTGCGGGCGTCCGCTGAGAAGGAGACCACCACCGTGTCCACCCCAGAAGAGAGGCCCGTCGTGGCGAAACCGGCTCGCCCGGCGGCACGCACGGACGTGACGCTCACCTCGAAGCGCCTGGATGATCTGGGCGAGTCCTCGCGCGAGTCCGCCGATCTGCTCACCGCCGACCGGTTGCTCGACCCGCACCGGATCGCGAAGCCGGAGCCCGAGGGGGCGTGGAGTCACTTCCTCTATGCCGTCTCCGGTCGGCGCATCAACATCGGCGACGGCCGTCGTGCGCGGGAGCGCAAGGCCCTCTCCGCGCGGATCGCCGCACCGCTCGCGGGGGGAGCGCGCTTCGTGCCCGTACTCTCCCGCAAGGGCGGGGTGGGCAAGACCACGATCACGGCGCTGCTGGGCATGGCGTTGGCCGACGCTCGGGAAGATCGCGTGATCGCCGTCGACGCCAACCCGGATCGCGGAACACTCGCCGAGCGCATCGTGCGTCCGCATCACCGCAAGTCCGTGCGCGACCTCGTCCGCATCCACGATGACGTCAAGGGATACCACGACATCTCCGCCATCGTGGCGCGCGACGCGACACGCCTCGACGTCCTCGCCTCCGATGCCGACCCGCGCATCGCCGAGGCCTTCAGCGACAGCGACTACCGTGACGTGGCCGGCGTGGCGGCGCACTACTACTCGCTCGTCCTCACCGATACGGGAACAGGGATCGTCCACTCGGTGATGTCGGCAACTCTCGATCTCGCCGACCAGGTCGTCATCGTCTCGGGGCTGAGCGTCGACGAGGCGCGCCTCGCATCCGAGACCCTCACCTGGCTCGAGACCAACGGGTATGCCGAGCAGGCGCGCGAGGCGATCGTGGTCCTCAACCAGTCCACGCCCGGGGCGCCCCTCGTGCGGCTGAACGAGTTGCAGGCGCACTTCGCCACACGTGCACGGAGTGTCGTGCGGGTCCCCTACGACCCGCAGATCGCCGGGGGTGGCACGATCGTGTTCGCCAACCTTCTGCCCGAGACCCGCATCGCCGCCCGAGAACTCGCGGCATTGCTGGTCGAGGGCCTGCGGGCCAGGGCCGCCTGATGGCCGTCCGTGAGATCCGCATCTTCGGCGACCCCGTCCTGCGTACGGTCTGCGCCCCGATCGAGGTGATCGACGATGGGGTCCGGGCACTCGTGGCCGACCTCGTCGACACCGTCGAGCTGCCGGGGCGCGCGGGAGTCGCGGCGCCGCAGATCGGCGTCGCTCTGCGCGCCTTCAGCTACAACATCGACGGCGACATCGGCTATGTGCTCAACCCGGTGCTCACCGAGGTGCGCGGTGAGCCGGAGCCGACGGGGGAGGGCTGTCTCTCAGTCCCGGGGCTCTGGCACGACGCGCAGCGCCATCCCTGGGCGCGCGTCGAGGGGATCGATCTCGACGGCGACCCCGTAGTGCTCGAGGGGGACGGCCTGCTCGCTCAGGCGCTGCAGCACGAGACCGATCACCTCGACGGCAAGCTCTTCCTGACCCGGCTCGACCCGGAGACCCGCAAGGTCGCCATGCGCGAAGTGCGAGAGAGCTCCTGGTTCTGACGCCGGACTGATGAAGAAGGGCCCCGCGCGTGCGGGGCCCTTCTTCATCGGGGGGATCGGGTCAGCCGCCGATCGGGACATTCGTGGTCGCGACGGGCTCGTCGTAGATCGCGGCGATCTCGTCGGCGAAGTCGTTCATGATGATGTTCCGCTTGATCGAGAGCTTCGGGGTCAGGTGCCCCGAGGCCTCCGTCCACTCGGAGTCGAGGATCGTGAACTTCCGGATCGACTCGGCTCGCGAGACGCGTGCATTGGCGGCATCGACCGCGCGCTGCACTTCGGCCCGGACGGCCGCGTTCTTGGACGCGTCCACGAGCGACATGGTGGCCTCGAGGCCGTTGTTGGCGAGCCAGGTCGGAAGCATCTCGGGATCGAGCGTGACGAGCGCCGAGATGAACGGACGCTGGTCACCGACGACCACGACCTGACCGATGATCGGATTCGCGCGGATCGGGTCCTCGAGTGCGGCCGGAGCGACGTTCTTGCCGCCGGCCGTGACGATGATCTCCTTCTTGCGCCCGGTGATCGTCAGGAAGCCCTCGGAGTCGAAGCTGCCGATGTCGCCGGTGTGGAACCAGCCGCCCTCGCTGAAGGCCTCGGCCGTCGCCTCGGGGTTGTTCCAGTACTCCTTGAACACGTTGATGCCGCGCACCTCGATCTCGCCGTCGTCGGCGAGGCGGACGCCGACGCCGGGGAGGGCGGGGCCGACCGTCCCGATCTTCGACTTGTCCGCCAGATTCACCGTGGCGGGCGCGGTCGTCTCCGTCAGGCCGTAGCCCTCGAGGATCACCACACCGAGGCTGTGGAAGAAATGGCCGAGCCGCGAGCCGAGGGGCGCGGAGCCCGAGACGGCGTAGACGACATTGCCGCCCATGGCCTCGCGGAGCTTGCTGTAGACGAGCTTGTTGAACAGGGCGAACTTGAGCTTCATCCCGAACGGGATCGGCTTGCCCGCTTCGAGCAGCTTGGAGTGCTCGATGGCGACGTCGGCGGCGGCACGGAAGATCTTGCCCTTGCCGCCGGCTTCGGCCTTCTGCTCCGCCGAGTTGTACACCTTCTCGAACACGCGGGGGACAGCGAGGAGGAACGTCGGTTTGAACGAGCCGAGCGCCGGAAGAAGCTGGCGCGTATCGGGCTGGTGACCCGTGCGCACTCCCGCATGGACGTCGAGGATCGAGATGAACCGTGCGAACACATGGGCAGTCGTGATGAAGAGGAGGGTGGAGGCTCCCGGTGTCTGGACGACCTCGTCCAGAGCCCTGGCGGAGTTCCGGGAGAGCTCGACGAAATTGCTGTGCGTGAGCACGCACCCCTTCGGGCGCCCCGTGGAGCCGGAGGTGTAGATGAGCGTGGCGATGTCGGATCCGACCGCAAGGGAGCGCCGGCGTTCGATCTCGGCATCGGCCACGGAGGCGCCCTGGGCGGTCAGGGTGTCGATGGCACCCAGGTGCAGCTGCCACACCTCGCGGATCAGCGGGAGGTCGCCACGAACCTCGTCGACGCGGGCGAAGTGCTCAGGCGACTCCACGATGAGCGCGATGGCACCGGAGTCCTCGAGGATCCACTGGATCTGAGAGGGCGAGCTGGTCTCGTAGATCGGCACCATCACGGCGCCGGCGTAGAACAGCGCGAAGTCGACGAGCGTCCATTCGTACGTCGTGCGCGCCAGGAATCCGACCTTCTCGCCGGGCTGGATGCCGGCGGCGACGAAGCCCTTCGCGAGGGCGGTCACGGCCGTCTGGAAGTCGGCGGCCGAGATGTCTCGCCACCCCTCTCCCTCCGGAACCGAGAACAGCGCACGATCCGGAGTGGCTTCGACGCGCTTCACCAGCAGGTCGGCGACGTTCGCGTCGGGATCGGCGGGGACGATCGCGGGGACTTCAAACTGGACCACGGCAGCTCCTTCGGTACCGGTCGGGCACGGACTTGCCTCCGAGTCTAGGGCATGGAACCCAGTCGCGCCTCAGGTGGAACTGGGTCGCGTGGATGGTCGGAGCAACGAGTCGACTCCACGGACGCCGGGCGCGGCGCTAGACTTCACCACGATGTTCTACTGGCTGATGAAGTACGTGGTGATCGGCCCCGTGGTCAAGGCGGTGTTCCGCCCCTGGATCGTCGGGCGCAACAACGTGCCCGCGAACGGTGCGGCGATCCTCGCGAGCAATCACCTCTCCTTCGCCGACTCCATCTTCCTTCCCCTGGTGATCGACCGGTCGATGTCCTTCCTCGCGAAGAGCGACTACTTCACGGGCCGCGGCCTCAAAGGCTGGGCCACGAAGTTCTTCATGAAGGCGACGGGACAGATCCCCATCGATCGATCGGGTGGCAAGGCTTCCGAGGCCTCGCTGAACACCGGACTCCAGGTGCTCGGCGGAGGCGACCTGCTCGGCATCTACCCCGAGGGCACCAGAAGCCCCGACGGAAAGCTGTATCGGGGTCGGACCGGCATCGCCAGGATGGCGCTCGAGGCGAAGGTCCCGGTGGTGCCGGTGATCATGGTCGACACCGATACGGCGATGCCGATCGGCAGGAGGCTGCCCCGCATCGTGCGCGTCGGAATCGTGATCGGGGAGCCCCTCGACTTCTCGCGCTACGCGGGCATGGAGAACGATCGCTACATCCTGCGTTCGGTCACCGACGAGATCATGGTGGCCCTGCAGCGGCTCGGCGAGCAGAAGTACGAAGACGTCTACGCGTCGACGGTCAAGGACCGGCTCCCCACGCGCGTCACATAGGCCTCACGCGGATCTGGGTGGTACCCGCGACCACTAGGCTGGAACGCATGCTCCCGCACCACATCGAAGCCCTTGATGCATGGCGCTCGCTTCCCATCAAGCAGCAGCCGCAGTGGCCCGACGCGGACCGCGTCGCCGACGTCTCCCAGCAGATCGCGACCCTTCCGCCCCTGGTCTTCGCCGGCGAGGTCGACAACCTGCGTGACAGGCTCGCCCGTGCGGCGTCCGGCCAGGCGTTCCTCCTCCAGGGTGGTGACTGCGCCGAGACCTTCGCCGGGGCGACCGCCGAACAGATCCGCAACCGCATCAAGACGGTGCTGCAGATGGCTGTCGTGCTCACGTACGGCGCCTCGATGCCCATCGTCAAGATGGGCCGCATGGCGGGTCAGTTCGCGAAACCGCGCTCTAGCGACTCCGAGACCCGCGGTGACGTCACTCTGCCCGCCTACCGCGGTGACATCGTGAACGGCTACGACTTCACCGAGGGGTCCCGCACCGCCGACCCCGGTCGCTTGCTCCAGGGCTACCACACGGCGGCGTCGACCCTCAACCTGATCCGCGCGTTCACCCAGGGTGGTTTCGCCGATCTCCGCGAGGTGCACTCGTGGAACAAGGGCTTCGCGCAGAACCCTGCCAACCAGCGCTACGAGCGCATGGCCGCGGAGATCGACCGCGCGATCAAGTTCATGGAGGCTGCCGGAGCGGACTTCGATGAGCTCAAGCGCGTCGAGTTCTTCACGGGGCACGAGGGTCTGCTGATGGACTACGAGCGCCCGATGACGCGCATCGACTCGCGCACGGACACGCCGTACAACACCTCTGCGCACTTCCTGTGGATCGGAGAGCGCACGCGCGAGCTCGATGGCGCACACGTCGACTACTTCTCCAAGATCCGCAACCCCATCGGCGTGAAGCTCGGACCGACGACGTCGCCCGACACCGCGCTCGCGCTGATCGACAAGCTCGATCCCGAACGCGAGCCCGGACGCCTGACGTTCATCACCCGCATGGGTGCGGGCAAGATCCGTGACGCACTGCCGCCGTTGCTCGAGGCGGTCCGCGATTCCGGCGCGCAGCCGCTGTGGGTCACCGACCCGATGCACGGCAACGGCATCACCACGCCGACCGGCTACAAGACCCGTCGCTTCGACGACGTCGTCGATGAGGTGCGGGGCTTCTTCGAAGCGCACCGCGCGGTCGGCACCTTCCCCGGCGGAATCCACGTCGAGCTCACCGGTGACGACGTCACCGAGTGCCTCGGTGGGTCGGAGCAGATCGACGAGGCCGCGCTGGCCACGCGCTACGAGAGCCTGTGCGACCCGCGACTGAACCATATGCAGTCGCTGGAGCTCGCCTTCCTGGTGGCCGAGGAGCTCGAGAAGCGCTGAGACATAAGCGCTGAGACACAGACGAACAAGGCCGCCCTCCCGGAACACGGGGAGGGCGGCCTTCTCTTTGCTCATGACGTCTCGCGGAGGTTCGCCGACGGAGCGCTCAGCCGCTGAGCTGAATCGAGAGGTTCACGGTGCCTCCACGGGGGAGCGACTTGTCCGGGCCGGGATCCTGCCCCGTGACCTTGGCCATCTCCGCGAAGCCCGGCAGATCGCCCCAGGCGGCATAGGTCGACTTGAACCCCTTGTCGGAGAGGATCTTCTTCGCCTCGTTCAAGGTCTTGCCCGAGACATCCGGCACGGGGAACAGCTCCGGGCCTTTGGAGACGATGAGCTGCACGCTGTCGCCCGGCCGCCAATTGCCTTCTTCCGCACGATCGGCCACTCCGATGACCACATCCTTGGCGACGCTGTCGCTGAAGGTGTACTGCGGGTCCGCGGTCACGGTGAGGCCCTTGTCCGTGAGCGTGGAGGTGGCCTCGCCGACCGACATACCCGCGACGTCGGGGAAGTCGCCGGCGGAGACGTAGAGCTCCACCGTGTCGTCCTCGAAGACCTCGCAGCCGTCCCCGCAGATGTAGGCGTCCCCGCCGGCCCGCGGTGTGACGTACGCGTTGATGACGATGCCGGCGTCGGCATCGGAGAAGAGCAGGAGAGATTTGTCCGTGACGTTGACCTTGAGACCGGTGAGGTAGTCGCGCGCATCCTGCTCGGCGCGGCCGTTCAACGGGTCGAGCGTGTGCGTCGCCGGCCCCGCGGAGACGATCACCGTGACCGAGGCGCCCTTGTCGAGTCGCGCCCCCTCTTCCGGATCGGTCTCGATGACGGTCCCCGCGGGGATGTCGATCGAGAATTCGTCCTTCTGCGACGGCACGAATCCGGCATCCGTGAGCGTCGCCGCGGCGGCGTCGTATGTGCCTCCGGCGACCGCGGGCACGGCGATGAGAGAGCCGGGTCCGGAACCGAACCACCAGCCGACCCCGCCGGCGAGCACCGCCAGCAGCAGCACGAGAGTGAGGAGGAACGCCCCGCGCGCGCGGCGTTTGGACGCTCGTCGTCGCAGGAGGGTCGCGTTGTCGAGGGCGGCGGGTGCCGGAGCCGTGGGGTCGGCGATGACCATCGTTCCCGGCATCACCTTGGTGAGGTCACCCGAGTCGCCTTGGCTGTGCTGCGGCGCGGTGGCTCTGGCCGCAGTCGGGGCGATGCCGAGGTCTCGTTCGATCTCCCGCAGGCGCTCGAGCATCTGCTGCGCGTCGTCGGGTCGGTCGTCCGGCGACTTCTCCGTTGCCCAGAGCACGAGCTCGTCGAGCTGCTCCGGCACGGCGGGGTTGCGCACGCTCGGTCGGGGCACCGATTCCGTGGCGTGCTGGAAAGCGATCTGCATGGGCTGCTCGCCCTTGTAGGGCTGCTCACCCACGAGCATCTCGTACAGCATGATGCCGAGGGCGTAGATGTCGCTGCGGGCGTCGGCGGTTCCGCGTGTGACGAGTTCGGGGGCGAGGTAGGCGATCGTCCCGAGCAGCTGCTGTCCGGTCGCGGTGTTCGCGGTGGTCGCTCGCGCGAGCCCGAAGTCGCCGATCTTGATGCGACCGTCTTCGGCGAGGAGGACGTTCTCGGGCTTCACGTCGCGGTGCACGATCCCGGCACGATGCGCGGCCGAGAGACCGGCCAGGATCGCATCCATGATGGTGATGGTCTGCGGGATCGTGAGGCGCTTCTGCTCGCGGAGGAGCTCGCGCAGCGTGATGCCGGGCAGATACTCCATCACGAGGTAGGCGAGCTCGCCGTCCTGGCCCTGGTCGAACACGTTCACGACGTGGGGGTCCGCCAGCCGGGCAGCGGCTCTGGCCTCCTGGATGAACCGGCTCTGGAAGGCGGAGTCGTCGCTGAGGTGCGCGTGCATCACCTTGAGGGCGATGCGCCGCTCCAGGCGGAGGTCGGTTGCGACGTACACGGTCGCCATCCCGCCGCGGGCGATGCGGGCACGCACCCGGTAGCGGCCGTCGACAAGCCGCCCGATGAGGGGGTCGGCCTGCTGATTGGTCGTCACGTCAGAATTCTATGGAGAACTGCCTGAAAGGCAGGGGAGCGGCTCACCCCTCGGGCCTTCGGGTTTTCCCGGATGTCGTCAGCCGTGCAGAGCGAGCCAGGCATAGGCTTGCGTTTCCCACTGGCCGTACTTGTCCGGATAGGCGGAGATCTGCACCGCCTGGGCCGCCTCGGTGAAGGGCATGCCCTCCCAGCCCGGGATGTCCAGGAGCCCGCGCGTCACCTGCCCGTTGGGGTCGGCCTGCCCTCCGTAGAACACGCGTGTGCTCCGCTCGGCGTCCATGATCTGCGCGGGCGTTCCCCACCCGGTGCTGGGGCGCTGCTGGAAGATGCCGAGCGAGTCACGGTCGCCCCAGTCGAGGTTGCGCAGCCCGGACTCGACCATCCCCGTCGCGAGGGCGATCGCGATCGCCCGGTCCGAGACGCCGAGCTCGCGACCGACGCGGATGATCAGCGCAGCGTTCGCAGCCTGTTCCGCGGTGAGCGTCGCCGTCTGCTGGCCGCCGGCCGAGGCGGAAGCGGTGGTGGGGGCGGGAGCCGCTACCGGCATCGCCTGCAGAGAGAGCGTCTGGCCGGGGTAGATGATCGACGAGGGGCCGAGGCCGTTCGCGGCGTACAGCGTCTGCGTCGTGGTGCCGTACTTCTGTGCGATGCCGAACAGCGTGTCTCCGGCCACGACGGTGTGCGTCGCGGTGGATGCGGGAGCGACTGCGGGGACAGCAGCCGGTGTCGGCGCGGCTGCCGGTGCTGCGGTGCCGGCGACGACGAGACTCTGGCCCGGAAGGATGATCGAAGCGCGCGTGAGGCCGTTCGCCGACAGGACGGCGTCGACGGTGGTGCCGTATCGCTGCGCGATGGCGTAGACGGTGTCGCCGGCGACGACCTGATGTGTGGCCGAGGCCGGGGGCGCCGGCGCGGCGGTGGGCGTGGCTGCGGGTGTCGCTGCCGGGGCCGCAGGCAGCAGCGTCAGGGTCTGACCAGGGTAGATCACGGAACGCCAGGAGAGGCCGTTCCAGGTCAGGACATCGACCGCTCGAAGACCGAAGCGCGTGGCGATGGCGGAGACGGTGTCGCCGGGGCGGACGACGTAGCTGGGTGGAGCGGCCTCGGTGGGCACCGCGCGCGCGGGGAGAAGACGTGGACGCTCGACGGCGGCAGCATCCGACGGAGAAGCCGCGTGGGCCGGTGCCGCCGTGAGCGTGGTCGCCAGGGCTCCGAGCACCGCCGCAGGCACTCCGATAGGCAGGTATCGCGTTCGACGCGTGGCGGTCTTGACTGTCAAGGCTTGCCCCCTTTTCGAGTTTTTCACGCTGACACGGATGTAAACAGAAGTCAACAGAAGTGACGCAAGTGACGGATGTGACTGATGGGTCGATATGCGGCGGCCGGGCGGAGGTGAGATAGTGGGCAACGTGTCTGAGAACGTTGCTGGAACCCCTGCCGCTGCCGATGTCGAGTGGTTGACGATGCCCGACCTCGTCGAGGTGCTCGACGAGCCCCTCGGCCGAGTGCGTCGTCTGATCGATGAGCACTACCTCGTGGGGTCGCGTCGCAGCGGGACGTTCGCCGTGCCCTCGGTGTTCATCGTCGACGGCCACCCGCTGAGTTCTCTGCGCGGAACAGTTATCGTCCTGCAGGACGCCGGTTTCACCGACGACGAGCTGATCGACTGGCTGCTCGCCGAAGAGGAAAGCCTGGGGCGCTCGCCGATCGCCGCCCTGCTGGCCGGGCACAAGAGCTCGGTCCGGCGTCTCGCGCGCACTCTCGCCTGACGAAGCCCGTCAGGACGCGCGCACGGTGGCCGCGCGTGCGAGATCACGCAACTCGCCGACGGCGGCGTTGTCGAGCCGGGCGCCTGAGAGCGCACGGTCGGCCTCGAGGGCATAGTCGGCGATCATCGCCTCGACCTGGTCCAGCGCGCCCGAAGCAGTGATCGTGGCTTGCAGGGACGACACCTGCGGCGATGTCAGAGCGGGGTCGCCGAGCATCTCGTCCAGGAGATTCCGTGCGGAGGCGTCGAGAGCCTGTCGGGTGAGGGCGATCAACACCGTGCGCTTGCCCTCCCGAAGGTCGTCGCCCGCCGGCTTGCCGGTGACGGATGCGTCGCCGAACACGCCGAGCACGTCGTCGCGGAGCTGGAATGCCAGGCCGATCGGATGGCCGAAGCGCCGCAGTGCGGCGACCTGGTCCTCGTGGGCTCCGCCGAAAGCGCCACCCAGGACGAGCGGCTGCTCGATGCTGTATCTGGCGGACTTGAGGGATGCCACGCGCAGCGCCCTCTCGGCGTGGAGACTTCCGTCGTTCACGCTCCAGGCCGATTCCTCTGCGATGTCCAGGAACTGGCCGGTGGTCACATCCCTTCGCATCCGCGCGTACTCGGCGCGCACGGCTCGCGCATGCGGCTGGCCCTCGAGTGCGTATTCCAGAAGGTCATCGCTCCATGCGACGAGCAGGTCGCCGAGGAGGATCGCGGATGCCCTGCCGAACTGCTCTGCATCTCCGGACCACCCGGCCGCGCGATGAGACGTCTCGAGCGCACGATGCGCGGCGGCGCGACCGCGGCGGGTATCCGAGTTGTCGATCAGATCGTCGTGGACGAGCGCGGCCGACTGAAAGATCTCCAGCGCGGTGCACATGTCCCACAGCGCATCGGTCTCCGCCGCGTCGCGGTCATCGAACTTCGCGACGGCACGCCACCCCGCATGGCAGAAGCGGGCTCGAAGGCGCTTGCCGCCGTCGAGCGTGCCGGCGGCGGCGTCCAGGAATGCTGCCGCGTCAGGGCCGTAGTCCGAGGCTTCCTCACGCATCCGCGCGAGGAAGCGTGCGAGGTGCGTGGCGACGGCGTCGGGGACGGGGGAGGATGACGGCACGACTCCCAGCATACGTAAAGCAAGGGGACGTCGAACTGCTAGCCCCGGACGCCTCGGCGCGCGTAGAATGGGAGGCACGATACCCGAGGGGGACGAAATGCCACTCTCCGAACAGGAGCAGCGTCTGCTCGACGAGATGGAACGCCATCTCCTCCACAACGATGCCGACGTCGTGACCGCGCCGTCCGGCGATCGAGCATTGAGCTACCGAAATCTCGTCTACGGAGCACTCCTCCTGCTCGCCGGTGTCGGCGGTCTGGTCGCCGGTGTCATTCTCGGTGGCGTCTGGGGCATCGTCGTCGGTGTCGTCGGATTCGCCGCGATGCTCGCCGGTGTCATGGTCGCCGTCACGCCAGTGCGACGCACCACCGCGACCACGCCCCGTGAGCGTTCCGCCCCGAAGCGGCAGGAATCGGCCTCCTTCATGGATCGGATGAACGATCGATGGGATCGCCGCCAGGACGGTCACTGACCTCCCCACACACTTCACGACAGAAGCCCGGATGCTGAGCATCCGGGCTTCTGTCGTTTGACCGCGTTCGCCGCCGGCCGGCTCGCCGCGTCCGTCCCCCACTCGCCCTCCACTCACCCTCCACCTTCCTCCACCCCGGAATTCCGGGGTTGTTCGGCGTACCTGTCGGCATAGACCCTGATTTCCGATGGATTGGTCGTAGGTATGTGGAGGAAAGTGGAGTAAAGTGGGGCGCACCTCGAGTTGGCCGGACGCAGAGGGGGTGGTGGCCGATGTTGCTGGGTACGCACTCACCGAAGCTGGACGACAAAGGACGGGTCATCCTTCCTGCGAAGTTCCGCGAAGACCTCGGCGGCGGCATCGTCGTCACCCGAGGCCAGGAACGGTGCCTCTACGTGTTCAGCACGGCCGAGTTCGAGGCGATGCACGAGCGGATCCGTCAGGCGCCGCTCGCGAACAAACAGGCGCGTGACTTCATGCGACTGTTCCTCTCCGGAGCCAGCGCGGAGATGCCAGACAGCCAGAACCGCATCACCATCCCGGCGCACCTGCGTCAGTACGCAGGTCTGCAGAAGGAACTCATCGTCACCGGAGTCGGCGCCCACGCCGAGATCTGGGATGCCGAGAGCTGGAACGCCTACCTCGCCGCCGGCGAGGAGACCTACTCCGACCTCGAGCAGGAGGTGATTCCGGGACTCTTCTGACCACGGCTGTGATGCCCCGCCGCTCCCGCCCCGACACACTTCCCCGGTGCCGGGTCGAGAAGCGGAGGGGGATCAGAGCCGAAGGTCACCCCGAGAAAGATCATGAACCTCCGAGACATCCACACCCCCGTACTGCTCGACCGCTGCGTCGAGCTGCTCGCTCCCGCCCTCCAGGCGGACGGAGCGGTGCTCGTCGATGCCACCCTCGGCATGGGCGGTCACTCCGAGGCGCTGCTCGAACGCTTCCCGAACATCCGTCTGGTCGGACTCGACCGCGACACCGATGCGCTGCGCATCGCGGGGGAGCGGCTCGCCCGCTTCACGGACCGCGTCACGCTCGTGCACACGGTGTACGACGAGATCGGACTGCACGCCCAGGGCGCAGCCGGCATCCTCTTCGATCTCGGCGTCTCGTCTCTGCAGTTGGACGAAGCCGACCGCGGCTTCGCCTATTCGAAGGATGCCCCGCTGGACATGCGGATGGATCAGACCAAGGGCGTCACGGCCGCAGAGGTCATCGCGACCTACAGCGAAGGCAATCTCCGCCGCATCTTCGAGCGCTACGGCGAGGAGAAACTCGCCGGTCGGTATGCACGGTTCATCATCGACGCGCGGCAGAAGCAGCCGATCACGCGGTCGGGTGAACTCGTCGAGATCCTGATCGCCGCCACACCCGCGGCTGCCCAGCGCGCGGGTCACCCGGCCAAGCGCGTGTTCCAGGCGCTGCGCATCGAGGTGAACACCGAGCTCAACGTGCTCGCCGACGCGATCCCGTCGGCGATGGACGCGCTCGCAGTCGGCGGGCGCATCGTCGTGATGTCGTACCAGTCGCTGGAAGATCGTCTCGTGAAGCAGGCGTTCGCTGCGGCCTCTGCCTCGACCGCTCCTGCCGGGCTCCCGGTCGAGCTCCCCGAACATGCTCCGCGTTTCCGCATCCTGACCAAAGGTGCCGAGCTGGCCGACGACGAAGAACGCGCGCGCAACCCGCGGGCGATCCCGGTGCGCCTGCGCGCCGCCGAGAAGCTGCGGGAGAGCGCATGAGCCTGAATGCCGTCGTCCGGAAGCCGGTGCAGCCGGTCGCCCCGGAGAGGACGCCCCAGCGGAAGCTGCAGCCCGTCACCCGCCCTGCAGTCCGCCGCAAGCCGAAGCTCGCCTACGCCCTCATCGCGCTCGGCGGAGCACTCGCGATCGGAGCCGCGCAGATCGGGCTGTCGCTCGCCATCACCCAGGACTCGTTCACTCTCGCGAGTCTCTCGTCACAGCAGCGCGAGCTCAACCTGAAGACGCACGCCCTCCAGGAAGAACTCACCGGCGTCAGCTCGCCCCAGGTGCTCGCCAGCAGCGCAGCCGGACTCGGGATGGTCGTCGCCGGATCGCCGTCGTATCTGCGGCTCAGCGACGGTGCCGTCTTCGGCACCGGTGCGGGGGCCGACTGGACATCGACCGTCAATCCCGCCGGTGTCGGGGCCGTGAGCAACTCCCTCATCGTGGAACCGCCGCCTCCTCCGGCGGAGACCGAGGAGGGGACGGCGACGGACCAGCCCACCCAGGACCTTCCGCCGTCGATCACCGACGGCCTCCCCAGCCCCACGACGCACTGACACCCACGAGCGACGGAGAGATCCCATGACGACACGAGCCACCCGCGGTCCGCGGCGACGCACCGTCGTCGCTCTCGCTGTCATCCTCTCGGTGCTGGTCGCGTTCGTGGTACGCCTGGTCGACATCCAGGTGGTCAGCGCTGATGAGCACGTCTCCGAGTCCCTCGAGCACCTCGGTGCGAGTTCGGCGATCCCGGGCAAGCGCGGGTCGATCGTCGACTCCGGCGGCACGGTGCTCGCTTCCAGTGTGATGGTCTACGACGCGCAGCTCAGCCCGCAGGTCATCATGCTCGTCGAGGAGAAGAAGCCGAAGCTGCCGTGGGCCGAGGCCTCCGACAAGATCGCCGCCATCACCGGCCAGACCGGCGACGAGGTGCGGGCTCTGGTCTCGAACGCCCTCGCCGAGAACCCCGACAGCCAGTACGCGCCTCTCAAGAAGGGCTTGAACACGGAGCAGTACATGGCTCTGCGGGATCTCGGAGTCGGTTCGTACCTGTCGCTGAAGGCGCGAGAGACACGCGTATACCCGAACGGCGCGGTCGCCGGAAACATCCTCGGCTTCCTCGACAACTCTGGTGAGGCGCAGGCCGGTGTGGAGAAGCTCGACGACTCCTGCCTGGCGCCCATCGACGGCGAGGAGACCTATCGCAAGGGTAAGGACGGCGTCGTGATCCCCGGCAGCGAGCGTACGGTCGATGCCGTGAACGGCGGATCCGTGCAGCTGACCATCAACAGCGACCTCAACTGGTACCTGCAGCAGATGATCGCCGAAGAGGCACAGGCGCAGGACGCCAAGGGCGGGACAGTCACGGTCGTCGAGGTCAAGACGGGCAAGATCCGCGCCGCGGCCGAGTGGCCCGCGCTGGACCCGAACGATCTCGATGCGTCGACACCGGCGACCAGGGCCAGTCAGATCTTCCACCACGACTTCGAGCCCGGATCGACGTTCAAGGCCGTCACCGCGGCTGCCGCCATCGAAGGAGCGGGCCTGACCCCGCTCAGCACGGTGAGCGCGGCCTCTCGGGAGAAGTTCCCGAACGGCGCCGTCGTGAACGACGCGTTCACCCACCCGGCGTACAACTACACGCTCGCCGGGGGCCTCATCGACTCGTCGAACGTCGCCCTGTCGAAGTTCGGCACCATGGTGAGCCCCGATGTGCGCTACGACTACCTCCAGCGCTTCGGGGTGGGGGACAAGACGCTCGACTTCCCCTCGGAGGTCGGAGGGATCCTGCACCCGGTCAGCGACTGGGACAACCAGTCGCTCTACACGACGACGTTCGGGCAGTACTTCACCGTGACGGCCGCCCAGCTCGCCGGTGCCTACCAGGCGATCGCGAACGGCGGCGAGAAGATCGACCTCTCGCTCGTCGAGTCGTGCACCGCCGCGGACGGCACCGTGACCGCGCCAGCCGACCCGAAGCGCGAGCAGATCGTCAAGGAGCAGACCGCAGCGGAGCTGACACGCATGCTGGAGAACGTCGCAGTACAGGGCGGCAACGCCGAGCGCATCCAGGTCCCCGGCTACCGCGTGACCAGCAAGACGGGTACGGCGCAGGTGTCGGACGGCAACGGCGGTTACAAGGCCGGGGTGTACTACACCAGCATGGTGGGCTTCGCGCCGGTCGACGATCCGCAGTACGTCGTCGTGGTCACCCTCGACGAGCCGACTAAGGTTGTATCGTCCGCGGCCACCGCATCCGCCTTCCAGAAGGCGATGACGCAGGTGATGAAAACGTATCGCGTGATGCCGTCCTCTGTCCCGATGGACGAGCTCCTCCCCAAGTTCGGATAGTCGGCGAGAGCCGCGCATGGAGATGACATGATCGCCCTGACGCTCGCTGAGATCGCCGCTGCAGTCGGCGGTGATCTGCGCGTGGCCGGTGAAGACACGGCCGAGACCGTGGTCGACGGAATCGTCGACACCGATTCGCGCACGATGGGGCCTGGATCGATCTTCGTGGCCAAGCCCGGAGCCGAGACCGATGGACACCGCTTCGTCGGGTCGGCTGTCGCCGCGGGAGCGGCCCTGGCGATCGTCGAGCACCCGGTGGACGTCGCCGTGAGCCAGATCGTGGTTCCGGACGCTGTCGCCGCCCTCGGTGCACTCGCGAGGGAGGTCGTCGCGCGTGTCCGTGCCGACGGCGCGCTCCGGATCGTCGGCATCACCGGGTCGAACGGCAAGACCACCACCAAGAACTTCCTCGCGCGCATCCTCGAGGGGGAAGGCGAGACCGTCGCTCCCGTGAAGTCGTTCAACAACGAGGTCGGCGCCCCCGTCACCATGCTCCGGGTGACGGAGAGCACCCGCTTCCTCGTGAGCGAGTTCGGTGCCGCGGCTCCGGGGAGCATCGCTCACCTCGCAGGACTCGTCGAGCCGGACGTCGCCGTCGTGCTGATGGTCGGCATGGCGCACGCCGGCGGATTCGGCGGCATCGAGGAGACGGCGAAGGCGAAGGCCGAGCTCGTCGCCGCCGCCCGCGTGCCCGGGACCGCCGTGCTCAACGTCGACGACCCGCGTGTCGCGGCCATGCGCGAACTCGCGGACGCTCGCGGACTCCGCACCGTCGGCTTCGGTCAGGGGCCCACAGCGGACGTGCGCGCGCATGAGATCGAGGTATCCGCTTCCGGCACGTCCTGCGTCATCGAGGTCGACGCCGAACGGATTCCCTTGCGGCTGCGCGTGCTCGGGGCGCACCACATCTCCAACGCTCTGGCGGCCATCGCCGCAGCACGCGTGCTCGGGGTCTCGGCGGCCGACGCCGTGGCCCGGTTGGAGACGGTCGAGATCGCCGAACGCTGGCGCATGCAGCCGCTGGGCAGCGATCGGGTGCGGATCATCAACGACGCCTACAACGCCAGCCCGGATTCCATGGCGGCGGCCCTGCGCACGCTCGCACAGATCACCGGTCCCGACGAGCGCACCGTCGCGGTCCTCGGAGCCATGAGCGAACTCGGTGAGAGCGCGGGGGAGGAGCACGACAGGATCGGGCTGCTCGCCGTGCGTCTGAACATCCAGCGGATCGTCGTCGTCGGCCCCGAGGCGAGGCGCCTCTACCTCGCCGCGGTCGGGGAGGGCTCCTGGGACAGCGAGGCAGTCCATCTGCCCGACCAGGACGCCGCGTTCGAGTATCTCCGCACCGAGCTCCGCGACGGCGACCGCGTGCTCGTGAAGTCATCCAATTCCGTGGGCCTCCGGCATCTCGGCGATCGTCTGGGAGAATTGTTCTCGTGAGGTCTCTCATCATGTCGGCGGCGATCTCGCTCGCCTTCACCCTGTTCCTGACCCCCGTCTTCCTCCGGCTCTTCCGGAAGTGGGGCTGGGGGCAGGTCATCCGTACCCCGGAGTCCGTCCACAACCCGAGTCACGAGGCCAAGCGCGGCACCCCCACGATGGGCGGCGTCATCTTCATCGTCGGCTCGATGGTCGGTTACTTCACCGGTGTGCTGGTGAGCGGTGAAGTCCCCGCACTCTCCGCGCTGCTGGTGATCTGGCTGATGGTCGGATTCGGCGCCGTCGGATTCATCGACGACTACATGAAGGTGCGCAGCCAGCGCAGCCTCGGGCTCTCGGGCTGGCGGAAGGTGATCGGCCAGCTGCTGGTCATCATCCCCTTCGGCATCGTCGCGCTGAACTTCCCGAACAAGTGGGGCCAGACACCGGCGAGCTCCGCGATCTCGCTGTTCCGCGACATCACCTGGCTCAACCTGTTCGCCTTCGGCGTGGTGCTCGGATGGATCCTCTATCTCGTCTGGATCTCGATCATCGGGGTCGCGACCTCGAACAGTGTGAACCTCACGGACGGACTCGACGGGCTCGCTGCCGGAGCCGGCGTCATCGTCGTCGGCGCCTACAGCGTGATCGCGTTCTGGCAGTTCAAGCAGCCGTGCATCGGCGGCGATCCCGATGCCCTCGGCGGCTGCTACGAAGTGCGCGACCCGTTCAACCTCGCCATCATCGCGGCGTCGTTCGCGGCGAGCCTCATCGGATTCCTCTGGTGGAACGCGCCCAAGGCGAAGGTCTTCATGGGGGACGTCGGGTCGATGGCGATCGGCGGCGTCATCACCGCGATGGCGATCCTGACCCGCACCGAGCTCCTCCTGCTCGTGATCGCCGGCGTCTTCGTGCTTTCGTCGGGTTCGGTCATCCTGCAGCGCGCGTACTTCAAGATCACTCGTGGCAAGCGGCTGTTCCTCATGAGCCCGTTCCACCACCATCTCGAGATGCGCGGGTGGTCCGAGGTCACGATCGTGGTGCGCATGTGGATCATCGCCGGGCTGCTCGCCGTCTCGGCGGTCGGACTCTTCTACGTCGAATGGCTCACTCGTGTCGACTGATCGTCTCGCCGGACTGACGAGCTGGAACGCCGACTGGAGCGGTCTACGGGTCGCCGTGCTCGGCCTCTCGATGACAGGATTCTCGGTGGCGGACACGCTCGCCGAACTGGGCGCCGACGTTCTCGTGCTGAGCGAGTCGGCTGAGGATGAGTACGAGCGACTGCTCCCGGTGATCGGCGCCCGACTCGAATTGGGCCCGCTCGCCGAGGTTCCGCCCGTGCTCGTCGAGTTCGACCCCGAGGTGGTCATCGCCTCGCCGGGATTCTCGCCGTCGCATCCACTCATCCGGTGGGCGCAGGAATCCGCTGTCACGATCTGGGGTGACGTCGAGCTCGCCTGGCGCGTGCGCGACAAGGTCGTCCGTGCCGACGGCACGCCGGCGGACTGGGTGCTCATCACCGGGACGAACGGCAAGACGACGACCACCCAGTTGACCGCCACGCTGCTCGTGGAAGGCGGACTGCGGGCGGCCCCCTGCGGGAACATCGGCGTGCCGGTGCTCGACGCCGTACGCGACCCCGCGGGGTTCGATGTCCTCGTGGTCGAGCTCTCCAGCCATCAGCTCTGGTATCTGGGACAGTCGAGGCCCGAAGGGGAGCTGTTCCCCTACGCCTCCGTGTGCCTGAACCTCGCCGACGATCACCTCGTCTGGCATGGGAGCGCGGACGCCTACCGGGACGCGAAGGCCGTCGTATACCGGAACACCCGGATCGCGTGCGTCTACAACAAGGCGGACGAGGCCACGCGTCGCATGGTGGAAGAGGCGGAGGTGGTCGAGGGAGCCCGTGCGATCGGCTTCGATCTCGGCATCCCCGGCCCGAGCGATCTCGGCGTGGTCGAGGGACTGCTCGTCGACAGGGCCTTCCTCGACGATCGCTCGCGCAGCGCCCTCGAGCTGACGACGGTCGCCGATCTCGATGCGGCGGGTCTCGCCGCTCCTCACATCGTGCAGAACATCCTCGCCGCGAGTGCCCTGGCACGCTCGCTCGGCGTCGAGCCGGAGGCCATCCACACGGCCCTGCAGTCCTTCCGCCTCGATCCGCACCGCATCCAGGTGATCGCCCGGCATCGCGGCATCACCTGGGTCGACGACTCCAAGGCGACGAACCCGCACGCCGCGGCGTCGTCGCTGCGCGCGTACCCCGGTGCCGTGTGGGTGCTCGGCGGGGATCTGAAGGGGGTCGACATCTCCGACCTGGTCGCCGAGGTCGGCACGACGGCGCGTGCAGCCGTCGTGATCGGGGTCGAACGCTCCGTGGTGGTCGCGGCATTCCGACGACACGCGCCCGGGGTGCCGGTGTTCGAGGTGGATGCTGGCGAGACTGGACAGGTCATGAACCGTGTCGTGGAGATCGCCGCGGGAATCGTCGACGACGAGGGCACAGTCCTGCTGGCCCCGGCGGCGGCATCCTTCGATCAGTTCTCCGGTTACGCGGAACGAGGCCATCGCTTCGCCGAGGCGGTGCGGGACTGGATCGACCGGGGGAGCGCCGATGACACAGGTATCCCGCCCTCCGCGCTCTGAGTCCGGCGGTCTCGCGGCCAGGGTCTCGCTCGGTCGCCGGTTCACCCCGGTGTCGACCGAATTCCTGCTCATCGCCTCGACCGCGCTGCTCCTCACCCTCTTCGGTCTCGTCATGGTGCTGTCTGCGACCAGCGCGACAGCCGTCTCCAAGGGGGTCAACCCGATGGATGGCGTGCTGCGCCAGGGCGTGTTCGCGCTGCTCGGCATCCCGCTGATGTTCCTGATCAGCCGTCTGCCGGTGGACTTCCTGAAGAGGATGGCGTGGCCCGCACTGTTCGGGGCCGTGGCGCTGCAGATGCTCGTGTTCACTCCGCTGGGTATCGAGGACGGCGGTAACCGGAACTGGGTCAAGATCGCGGGCTTCACCCTGCAGCCTTCCGAGTTCCTCAAACTGGCCCTCGCGCTCTGGATCGCTGCGGTGCTGCTGCGCAAGCGCACGATGCTCGGCACCTGGCATCATGTGTTCATCCCCGTGATCCCGGTCGGTGCACTCGCGATCGGCACCGTGCTCGCGGGCAAGGACCTCGGTACCGCGATGGTGCTGGTGCTCATCCTCCTCGGGTGCCTCTTCTTCTCGGGCGTCAAGCTCCGGCTGTTCATCATCCCGCTGATCCTCGGCGTCATCGCGGTGCTCGCCTACGCGCTGTCGAGCGAGGACCGCATGCGGCGCATCACCGCGACCTGCGACAACATGGCGCTCTACTACACGGACTGCTACCAGTCGATCCACGGGATCTGGGGTATGGCCACCGGAGGCATCTTCGGCCTCGGCCTCGGCAACTCCCAGGAGAAGTACGGGTGGCTTCCCGCCGCGGGCAATGACTTCATCTTCGCGATCGTCGGCGAGGAGCTCGGCCTGATCGGCTGCATCGTCGTGCTCGCCCTGTTCACGTTCTTCACGATCGGCGCCTTCCACATCATCCGCAAGACACCGGATCCGTTCATCCGCGTGGCAGCCGGCGGCATCACCGTGTGGATCGTCGGCCAGGCCGTCATGAACGTCGGCGTCGTGATCGGCGTCTTCCCGGTGATGGGCGTCCCTCTTCCGTTCATGTCCCAGGGCGGCACGGCCCTGCTCGCGGTGCTCATCGCCTGTGGCGTGCTGCTGGCGTTCGCACGGACGATCCCTGTGACCGAGAAGCAGTCAGCCGAGCGGGGTAGGGTCACCAGGTGACTTCGTATCTCCTCGCCGGCGGTGGCACCGCCGGTCATGTCAACCCCCTGCTCGCCGTCGCGGACGGTCTCCGCGCACGTGATGCCGAAGCCTCCGTGCTCGTGCTCGGCACGGCCGAGGGACTGGAGTCCCGTCTCGTCCCCGCGCGCGGCTACGAACTGCTGATCGTCGACAAGGTGCCCTTCCCGCGGCGGCCGAACAGACAGGCCCTGTCGTTCCCGGGGCGGTTCCGTCGGGCCATCGCCCAGGTGCGCGACCACATCCGTCGGCGCGGCATCGACGTGGTGGTGGGCTTCGGCGGATACGCGTCTGCGCCGGCATACGTCGCCGCGCGCCGTGAGGGCGTGCCGTTCGTGGTGCACGAGGCCAACGCGAAGCCAGGGCTGGCGAACGTGCTCGGGGCACGCCGTGCGGCCGCGGTGGGGGTTGCCTTCGAGGGCACTCCGCTCCGTGGTGGCGAGGTCGTCGGAATGCCCCTGCGGCGGGAGGTGATCGCCCTCGACCGCGCGGCTTCGCGCGCGGAGGCGGCGGAGTACTTCGGCCTCGACGCCGACCGCCCCGTCCTTCTCGTGTTCGGCGGCTCGCTGGGAGCGCAGCGGCTCAACCAGGCGCTCGCGGACTCGTGGCGCGACATCCTGGGCACCGGTTGGCAGCTGCTGCACGTGACGGGTGAGCGCAGCGACCTCGCCGATCCGGGCGTCGACGGCTACGCGCTGCACCGCTACGTCGACCGCATGGATCTCGCGTTCGCTCTGGCCGATCTGATCGTCTCCCGTTCCGGGGCGGCGACCGTGAGCGAGATCAGTGCTCTGGGGATCCCCGCGCTGTATGTCCCGTATTCCGTGGGCAACGGCGAGCAGCGTCTGAACGCCGCCTCGGCCGTCGCTGCAGGGGCCGCAGAGCTGCTCGACGATGCGTCCTTCGACGGTGACGCGGTGCGGCGCATCGTCGTCCCTCTGCTCGGAGACGGAGAGCGCATCGCACGGATGGCCGCCGCTGCAGAGACCGCCGGAACCCGCGCCGGAACCGAGAACGTCATCACCCTCATCGACCGCGCACTCGTCGCCGTCTGACGCGGTCGACGAGACCGAAGAAAAGTAGACTGAAGCGGAAATGATCAGACCCGACCTCTCCCTCCCCATTCCCGAGACGATCACCTCCGCGCACTTCATCGGCATCGGCGGTTCCGGTATGAGCGGTCTCGCGAAGATGTTCCTCGACGCCGGCATCCGCGTCTCCGGTAGCGACCGCGCGGACAGCGACAATCTGCGCGCGCTGGCGGCCGCCGGCGCGACGGTGCACGTGGGTCACGACGCCGCTCACCTCGGTGACGCCGACACCGTCGTGCACACCGGAGCGATCTGGCCGGAGAATCCCGAGTTCGTGACCGCGAAGGCCCGTGGACTCCACGTGATCCACCGGTCGCAGGCCCTGCACTGGCTGATCGGCACACGCCGTCTCGTCTCCGTCGCCGGCGCCCATGGAAAGACGACGTCGACGGGCATGATCGTGACCGCCCTGCGTGAGCTCGGCGCGGATCCGCACTTCGTCAACGGCGGCGTGATCGAGCAGCTCGGCACATCCAGCGCGACTGGATCGGGAGAGCTGTTCGTCATCGAAGCCGACGAGTCCGATGGCACGTTCCTGCTGTACGACACCGCTGTCGCATTGATCACCAACGTCGATCCCGACCACCTCGATCACTACGGCTCGGATGAGGCCTTCCACCAGGCATTCGTGCAGTTCGCGGACGCCGCGACGGAGGCGGTCGTGATCTCCAGCGACGACGCGGGTGCGCTGCGGGTCGGTGCCGGTCTCTCTCACCCGAACGTGCTGACGTTCGGTCAGGCCGAAGGAGCGGATGTACGCGTCACCGACATCGTCGCCGCGGGTCCGGTCGCCGCCACGCTGACGCACGGTGAGGAACAGGCGCGTATGCAGCTCGCCGTTCCCGGTGTGCACAACGCGATCAATGCGGCGGGGGCCGTGACGGTGTTGCGTGCGCTCGGCTACTCGCTCGCGGAGGCCGTTCGCGCCGTCGAAGGCTTCGCGGGAACCGTGCGTCGACTGGAGCAGCACGGTGTCGAGCGCGGCGTGACCGTGTACGACGACTATTCGCACCACCCCACGGAGGTGCGGGCTGCACTCGAGGCGATGCGCAGCATCGCAGGAGCGGGACGGATCATCGCGATTCAGCAGCCCCACACCTACTCGCGCACGCAGCACATGTACCAGGAGTTCGCCGACGTCCTCGAGGAGTTCGCCGATCACACCGTGATGCTCGACGTGTACGGCGCCCGGGAGGACCCCGTGCCCGGTGTCACCGGCGAGTTGGTGAGCGGCGCGTTCGAGGACCCGTCGCACGTGCACTTCGTCGCGGATTGGCAGCAGGCCGCCGACTACACCGCAGCCGTCGCACGGGAAGGTGACTTCATCGTCACGCTCGGCTGCGGAAACGTCTACCAGATCATCCCGCAGGTCCTGGATTCGCTGCGTCGGACCGACGGGGCATAGCCGATGCGTCGGCCTGCACCGCTTCCGACGACCCCGGAGAGTCCGGGGGAGAAGGACGCCGCGCCGGGGGCGAAGCCCCGCAGGCGGCGACGCGATGCTGAAGCGGAGGTGGAGTTCTCGGCCTCCGATGACGTGACGCCCGATGACGTGACGAGCGAAGAGCACAGGGGTGAAGCGTCGACGGACGATCCGCAGCCGACGTCGACGAGGGACGTCTGGCGCGCAGCCCGCGCACGACGCAAGGCGCTTCGCGCCGAGATCCGTCGTTTCACGCAGCGCTCCAGACGGCGCAGGATCGTGTGGCTGAGCAGCATCGGCGCCGCACTCCTGCTCGTCGGGGGCAGTGTCGCCGCGGCCTACAGTCCGCTCTTCGCCGTTCAGAAGATCAGCGTCGCCGGGGCCACGACTCTCGACCCCGCAGCCATCGAGGCCGCGCTCGGCGACCAGCTCGGAACCCCGCTCGCGCTCGTCGACTCCAGCAAGGTGAAGGCCGCGTTGCTGGCCTTCCCCCTCATCGAGACCTATTCCCTCGAAGCACGTCCACCACATGACCTGACCGTGCGCATCGTGGAACGCACTCCGGTCGGCATCATCCGTTCGGACGCCGGGTACACGCTGGTCGATGCCGCCGGTGTCGCCCTCTCCACCACCTCGGATCAGCCTGCGGGGCAGCCGGTGATCGACGTCCCGGGCGGCGTCGACTCGGCGGCGTTCCGCAGCGCAGGTCTCGTGGTGCGCTCGCTCCCGGCCGACATCCGTGCGGCGCTGACGGGGATCAGCGCGCGCACCGCCGATGACGTGACTCTCACGCTCAACAGCGGGTTGAGTGTGGTCTGGGGGAGCGCGGAGGAGTCCGCGCTGAAGGCCGTCGTCCTCTCGAAGGCGATGGCCTCGAACCCCGAAGCCGCGTCGATCGACGTCACTTCCCCCGAAGTCGCCGTCGTCGGCTGATCCCTTTCGCGGGGAATGGGGCGACACGCCCGTGTCTTCGCGCGAACGCGGGCGGGCGGCGCTTACCTTCGATCAAAGAGAACGCAATACCGGGAAATACTTTACACCTCTACTTGAGGTTTAAGGTTCACCCACTTCCAGGCTCGAATAATCGGAGGCCGGCCATGAGCCAGAACCAGAACTACCTCGCCGTGATCAAGGTCGTCGGCGTCGGCGGTGGCGGCGTCAACGCCGTGAACCGCATGATCGATCTCGGCCTTCGCGGAGTCGAGTTCATCGCCGTGAACACCGACGCGCAGGCGCTGCTCATGAGCGACGCCGACGTCAAGCTCGACGTGGGTCGCGAACTCACCCGCGGCCTCGGTGCCGGCGCCGACCCCGAGGTGGGCCGACGTGCCGCAGAGGACCATGCCGAGGAGATCGAGCAGGCTCTGACCGGTGCGGACATGGTCTTCGTGACGGCCGGCGAGGGCGGTGGCACCGGAACCGGTGGCGCGCCCGTCGTGGCACGCATCGCGAAGTCCATCGGCGCCCTCACCATCGGTGTCGTGACGAAGCCGTTCTCCTTCGAGGGTCGCCGCCGCCAGAGCCAGGCCGAAGCCGGTGTCTCCAAGCTCAAGGAAGAGGTCGACACCCTCATCGTGGTGCCGAATGACCGCCTCCTCGAGATCAGCGACCGCGGCATCTCGATGATCGAGGCCTTCGCCACGGCCGACCAGGTGCTCCTCGCCGGTGTGCAGGGCATCACCGACCTGATCACGACTCCGGGTCTCATCAACCTCGACTTCGCCGACGTGAAGTCGGTCATGCAGGGTGCGGGATCCGCGCTCATGGGCATCGGCTCCGCTCGTGGGGCCGACCGTGCCATCAAAGCCGCAGAGCTGGCCGTGGAGTCTCCGCTCCTGGAAGCGAGCATCGAAGGTGCGCACGGCGTGCTGCTCTCGATCCAGGGCGGCTCGAACCTCGGGATCTTCGAGATCCACGATGCGGCCGACCTCGTCAAGGAAGCCGCCCACCCCGAAGCCAACATCATCTTCGGTACGGTCATCGACGACACGCTCGGCGATGAAGTGCGGGTGACGGTGATCGCGGCCGGCTTCGACGGCGGCGAACCCTCCCTCCGGCTGGACCCGATGGTCGTTTCGCGGCCGTCCACGACGTCGCTTCCCGAGGTCGCGCTCACAGACGAACCCGAGAGCAAGAGCGAGACGGCTCAGCCTGAGCCCGTTCAGCAGCGCGTTCCGGCCACCAGCATCGAGCCGGCATTCGCCGATGACGACATCGACATCCCCGAATTCCTGAAGTGACGTCCTCGGTCGACGCGGCCGAGCCTTCCGGCCTGGCTGCGCGGCTGTCGGCGATCGACGAGAAGATCGCCGCCGCCGCGCAGGCGGCCGGACGGAGCTCCGAGGAGATCACCCGGATCGTGGTGACGAAGTTCCACCCGGCGTCATTGGTCCGTGCCCTGCACGGGCTGGGCGTGAAGGACGTCGGCGAGAACCGACAGCAGGAGTTGTCGGCGAAGGAAGCAGAAGTCGCAGCATCCGATCTGCGCTGGCACTTCATCGGCCAGGGGCAGACGAACAAGGCGGCGGCGATCCGCCGGAGTGCGGACGTCGTGCACTCGGTCGATCGAGACCGGTTCGCGGATGCTCTGCACCGCGCAGCGGACGATGACGGTCGGCTCGATGTTCTCGTCCAGGTCAATCTCACCGACGACCCCGGTCGTGGGGGAGTCGTGCCGGCTCAGGCGGTCGCCCTCGCGGAGCATGTCCTGGCCCTGCCGTCGTTGCGGCTGCGCGGCGTCATGGCCGTGGCGCCCCTCGATGAGGAACCCGCTTCCGCTTTCGCTCGTCTGCACGACATCGCCGACAGCGTGCGTGCGATCGACTCAACCGCGTCGTGGATCTCAGCCGGGATGACCGGAGACTTCGCCGAGGCGATCGCCGCCGGCGCGACACACCTGCGGATCGGTTCCGCAATCACCGGCCCCCGGCCCGACCGGGGTTAACCTGTGAAAAGACCAGCCCGACACGTTCGAACCGGAGGACACGATGGGTAACCCACTGAAGAAGACCATGGTGTATCTCGGCCTCGCCGATGAAGAAGAGGTCTACGAGGAAGAGACGCAGGCGCCCGCCCGCGCTCACCGCGAGCGTGACCGTGACCGTGACCGCGAGGAGCCAGCACCGGCCCCCGTCACGCCGTTGCGCCGCCCCGTCGCCGTCCGCCAGCCGTCTGCAGGAGCCGTGAACGAGATTCTCACCGTCCACCCGAAGCAGTACCGCGACGCCCAGCTGATCGCGGAGAGCTTCCGCGAGGGTGTCCCGGTCATCATCAACCTCTCCCAGATGAGCGATGCCGACGCGCGCCGCCTCATCGACTTCGCGAGCGGGCTCTCCCTCGGCCTCTACGGCCGGATCGAGCGCGTGACCTCGAAGGTGTTCCTGCTGTCGCCGGAGAACATCGCCGTATCGGGTCACGGGGGCATCGCACACGCAGACGCCGAGTCTGCGGGCTTCGACCAGTCGTAGCCCGTGCAGCTGGTCTCCGTCCTCGCGAGCATCGTCCATCTGGTGCTCCTGCTGTACGTCTTCGTGCTGTTCGCGCGCCTGATCCTGGACTACATTCCGATGTTCAATCGCGAATGGCGTCCGAAGGGATTCGGGCTCGTGCTCGCCGAGGCCGTCTACACCCTCACCGATCCGCCCATCCGGTTCTTCCGGCGGATCATCCCGCCACTGCGGATCGGCTCGCTCTCGCTCGACTTCGGCTTCGCGCTGACTCTGCTGATCGTCCTGATTCTGATGAACGTCGTCGGGCTGTTCATCCGCTGAAATCCCGGCGTGTCCCCTGATTCGGTGGCTGCGACTTCTCCCACTCTGGGTGTCGTGACATCGCGGCGCCAATGCTCGGGGGCTATGCTGGCACCCAGGTGCGCGCCCCGGGTTCGCGCCACATCACGACCACGCCATACATCGATACTGGCAATCGAACTCATCGAAAGAGGAGCCACCCATGGCACTTACCCCGGATGACGTCGTCACCAAGCAGTTCCAGCACGTCCGCTTCAAGGACGGCTTCGACCCGGACGAGGTGGACGACTTCCTCGACGAGATCGTCATCGAGTGGCGCAAGGCTCTCGAGGAGAACGTGGAGCTGAAGGCCAAGCTGGCCGCGTACGAGTCCGGTGCTGCTCCTGAAGCCGCCGCGCCCGCCGCTGTCGAGGCTCCCGCACCCGTGGCCGAGGTCCCGGCGGAGCCCGCTCCGACCGGTTCCGCGACCGCGACCGCTGGCATCATCGAACTCGCACAGCGTCTGCACGACGAGCATGTCGCCGAGGGCGAGGCGAAGCGGAACGCGCTCATCGCGGAGGCCGAGACCGAGGTCGCCCGCATCCGCACCGAGGCCGAGGCCAAGCAGCGCGAGGAGTCCGCACGACTCGAGCGCGAGCGCAACACTCTCGAGGCTCGTATCACCGAACTCCGCAACTTCGAGCGCGACTACCGCTCGCAGCTGCGCGGCTACATCGAGGGTCAGCTCCGCGAGCTCGACGAGAAGTCGACCTCCACGGACTCGACACCCGTTTCCGCGATCGGTCTGTAAGGCGCCCTCTTGTCAGGACGCCGTCCCCTTCGTCGGTCGGCGGCCGGTGCGGTCGTTGCGATTCTCGCAGCGCTCGTACTGGCCGCCGATCAGTTTGTGAAGTACCTCACGATCGAGAACCTCCCCTACCAGGAGCCGGTTCCGGTCCTGGGGGAGTTCCTTCAGCTGTACTACGTTCGCAACCCCGGGGCGGCGTTCTCCCTGGGATCCGAGGTCACCTGGATCTTCACGATCGCCCTCGCGGTCGTAGCGTGCGTGATCGTCTGGAAGGCGTTCGGGCTCAAGTCCCGCCTGTGGGCGGTCGTGCTCGGCTGTCTCCTCGGCGGAGTCCTCGGCAACCTCAGTGATCGTCTGTTTCGTGAGCCCGGTTTTCCGGTGGGGCACGTCGTCGACATGATCTCGATGCCGTGGATGATGCCGGCGATCTTCAACGTCGCCGACATCTTCATCGTGACCGGGATGATCTCGGTCGCGTTGCTCGTGGTCTTCGGCCTGCGCTTCGACGGTACGCGCGAACGCGATCACGAGATCGTCGAGACCGAGGAAGAAGCCGAAGCCGCCGCGACGGCGGCTGTCCTGGCGACAGACACCGATGACGACATGCTCGACGCCGATGCTCCCGTGCCGGTGCGTTCGACCGATGACGATTCTCCCTCGGAGGATGCGGCTCCCGCATCGGAAGGACGTTGACCGTGGAATCGCGGTCCCTGCCGGTTCCGGACGGTTTGGACGGTACCCGCGTCGATGCAGCCTTGGCGAAGCTGATGGGGTTCTCCCGCACCTTCGCTGCTGACGTCGCCGCCGCAGGGGGAGTACGACTCGACGGCGTGACACTCGACAAGTCCGACCGTCTGCGCGCGGGCGGCTGGCTCGATGTCGAATGGCAGCCGAAGGAGGCGCCGAAGATCGTTCCCCTCGCCGTGCCGGAGCTCGGCATCGTGTACGACGACGATGACATCATCGTGGTGGACAAGCCGACGGGGGTCGCCGCCCATCCATCGGTCGGCTGGGAGGGCCCGACGGTCGTCGGCGCCCTCGCCGCTGCGGGCTTCCGCGTGGCGACCAGCGGCGCTCCGGAACGTCAGGGCGTCGTGCACCGACTCGACGTCGGCACCAGCGGCCTGATGGTCGTGGCGAAGTCCGAGCACGCCTACACGGTCCTGAAGCAGGCCTTCAAGGACCGTACCGTCGAGAAGATCTATCACGCCGTCGTCCAAGGTCACCCCGATCCGCTTGCCGGGACCATCGATGCGCCGATCGGGCGTCACCCCAACCACTCCTGGAAGTTCGCCGTCGTGCCCGACGGGAAGCCGTCTGTCACGCACTATGAGACGCTCGAGGCGTTTCCTGGCGCGTCGCTGCTCGAGATCCACCTCGAGACGGGCCGCACGCATCAGATCCGCGTGCACATGGCTGCGCACCGCCACCCCTGTGTCGGCGACCCGCTCTACGGAGCAGACCCGACGATGTCCGCGCGGCTGGGGCTCACCCGCCAGTGGCTGCACGCGCATCAGCTCGCCTTCGCGCACCCGACGACGGGGGACTGGGTGACGTTCGAGTCCCCGTATCCCGAGGACTTCCGGCACGCACTGGACGTGCTGCGCGGAGAGTAGCCCGCTTCGATCGCGCGATGTCGGCCCTGTGCGCCACACTGAACCCATGACCATCGAGGTTCTGCCCGCGACGGATTTCGACGATGTCGCGACTCTCGTCGGGCCGAAGAAGCCGACGTCGAACGTGTGCTTCTGCCTGAGCTACCGCATCGGCAGCAAAGAGAACGTGGCACTGAAAGGGCAGGAGCGTTCCGATCGGGTCCGGGAACTGTGCCACCAGGATCCACCTCCTGGCGTGATCGCGTACCTCGATGACGAACCGGTGGGATGGGCGGCGCTGCATCCGCGTCGCGGCACCAGTTTCGCGCGGAATCGGCTGATCCCGCACGTCGACGATCTCGACGTATGGTCACTGTGGTGCTTTCGCGTGCGACCGGGCTATCGGAAGCAGGGCATCTCGCATGCGCTGATCGAGGGAGCAGTGGCCTACGCGATGGAGCGCGGCGCGCCCGCCATCGAGGGGTATCCGGTCGACAACGGCGGCGAGAAGGTCAATCTCACCATGGCGTACGTCGGCACGCGGTCGTTGTTCGAGAGCGCGGGGTTCGTGAAGGCGGCAGACACCGGTTCTGTCCTGGACGGATTTCCTCGGGTGCTGATGCGGCTCGATCTGGGTGCATCGCAGAAGTCGTCAAAGAAAAGCGTGAACCGCTCGACGGCGCACGGCCAATACATAGCGTGACCACAGACAGCGAGATCATCCAGCGATCTCTCCAGCAGCCGGCGGCGTTCGCCGAGCTCTTCGACAGACATGCGCGCGCGGTCAACGCGTTCGCGACGTATCGCCTCGGCCGGCATGCTGCCGAGGACGTCCTGAGCGAGACATTCCTCGTCGCCTTCCGCCGACGCGCCGATTTCGACACGGACATCGAATCGGCGATGCCCTGGCTTCTCGGCATCGCCTCGCGCCTGATCCGTCGCCATCGCGCGCTGGAGGCGAAGCAGTGGAAGTCGTTCGCGGCATCCATCTCCCGGCAAGAGCACTCGACGCTCGGAGATCTGGACGATGCGATGTCCCGCCTCGATGCCGAGCGCGAGGTCGAGACGCTGAAGACGCGCATCGCGGCGCTCGCGCCGAGAGATCGCGAGGCACTCCTGCTCTATGCCTGGCAGGGGATGAGCTACGACGAGGTCGCGGCTACAGCGCCTCGCGCGCGGCGGCATCGAGCGGATGGGTGATCAGCCGGAGCGGCGCCGACTACGCTCCGGCTGATCTTCACTCTGAGTGGTATCAGGAGTGGGGGGCTCCGGTTGCAGGCGGGGTGTATGGCGACCAAGCGCAGGGGCATGCGTTACAGGTGGAGACGATGCAGGCGTATGGGCCAGCGGTCGCGCCTTTCCCGTCGGATTCACCGCGGCTTCCCGAGAGCGGTGCCGAAGACGTCCTGTGGTTCTTTGAATCGATGCCACGTGACCCGGCCACCATGATCGCGTGGATTCACGACTATCAGGGTTCAGATGTGCAGGGATGGGCCGATGGAAAGGTCGGGTGGCTGCTCATCGGACTGCTGTCGCACAATGTCGGTGACCCGGGGATGCGTGCTGCGATGTATCAGGCGCTCAGCCTGCTCCCGGGCTCAACGGTGGGAGCCGAACAAGACGGTGAACGCACCGTCACCTTCGACTCCCATCTAGGCGCATCTGAGACTGCGGAGACATCTCTTCGGCGGTTCACATTGACGATCGACATGGCGACGGGAATCGTGACTGAGACCACGGACACCACCTCCGTCGGCGAGGGACCTATCCCAAGTGACGTCCCCGACTCTCGGATGGCATTCGAGATGAGCGTGGTCGACACTCTGCCGTGACCAGTTTCGAACCGTTCTCGCATTCTGGGGTACCGGCTTCCGTGCCGAACGCCTCGGTCGTGACGTCGATTTCGATCGTCGACGACGCGCCGTAGCGAGGCGCCAGGGCCCCGACGCCGGCCTCCGGTGTCGGGGCCCCGCCGTAGAATCGGAGGCATGGCATCCGACTCCTTCGTCCACCTGCACGTGCACAGCGAGTATTCGATGCTCGACGGAGCGGCGAAGATCAACGCGATGACCCAGGCGGCCGCCGACTACAAGATGCCGGCCATCGCGGTGACCGATCACGGCAACACTTTCGCGGCTTTCGAGTTCTACAAGGCGGCCAATGCCGCGGGTGTCAAGCCGATCATCGGGCTCGAGGCCTATGTCACTCCCGGCACGCACCGCAGTGACAAGACGCGCGTGCAGTGGGGCTCGCCCGATCAGAAGAGCGACGACGTCTCGGGTTCCGGTGCGTACACCCACATGACCATGTGGAGTCAGAGCACCGAGGGCATGCACAACCTGTTCCGGCTCAGCTCCCGGTCGAGCATGGAGGGCTACTACTTCAAGCCGCGCATGGACCGCGAGCTGCTGCAGACCTATTCCAAAGGACTGATCGCGACCACCGGATGCCCGTCAGGCGAGATCCAGACGCGCCTGCGTCTCGGACAGTACGACGCTGCGCGCGCGGCCGCAGCCGAGTTCCAGGACCTGTTCGGCAAAGAGAACTACTTCGCCGAGATCATGGACCACGGTCTGTCCATCGAGCGACGCGTGATGACTGATCTCCTCCGTCTCTCGAAGGACCTGAACATCCCGCTGGTCGCCACCAACGACTCTCACTACACGCACCAGCACGAGGCCGACGCGCACGAGGCCCTCCTGTGCGTGCAGTCGGGCTCGACGATGGACGACCCGAACCGGTTCAAGTTCGACGGCGACGGGTACTACATCAAGACCGCGGCCGAGATGCGCCAACTGTTCCGCGACCACCCCGAGGCCTGCGACAACACGCTGCTGATCGCCGAGCGCTGCGAAGTCGAGTTCAACACGTCGGCCAACTACATGCCGCGCTTCCCTGTGCCCGACGGCGAGACCGAGGACAGCTGGCTCATCAAGGAGGTGGAGGCCGGCCTGCACTACCGATATCCCGGCGGCATCCCCGACAAGGTGCGCAAGCAGGCCGAGTACGAGACCGGCATCATCCTGCAGATGGGCTTCCCGGGATACTTCCTCGTCGTCGCCGACTTCATCAACTGGGCCAAGGACAACGGCATCCGCGTGGGCCCCGGCCGTGGCTCGGGTGCCGGCTCGATGGTCGCCTACGCGATGAAGATCACCGACCTCGACCCGCTCGAGCACGGACTCATCTTCGAGCGCTTCCTCAACCCCGACCGTGTCTCCATGCCCGACTTCGACGTCGACTTCGATGACCGGCGCCGCGGCGAGGTCATCGACTACGTCACGGAGAAGTACGGATCCGAGCGCGTCGCGCAGATCGTCACGTACGGAACGATCAAGTCCAAGCAGGCGCTGAAGGACGCCGGTCGAGTGCTCGGCTTCCCGTTCAGCATGGGGGAGCGCCTCACCAAGGCGATGCCGCCGCCCGTGATGGGCAAGGACATGCCCCTCGACGGCATGTTCGACTCTGCTCACCCGAGGTACAAGGAGGCGAGCGAGTTCAGGACCCTGATCGAGACGGATCCCGAGGCGAAGACGGTCTTCGACCGCGCGCTGGGTCTCGAAGGGCTGAAGCGCCAGTGGGGCGTGCACGCCGCCGGCGTGATCATGTCGTCCGATCCGCTCCTCGACATCATTCCGATCATGCGCCGCGAGCAGGACGGGCAGATCGTCACGCAGTTCGACTACCCGTCGTGCGAGTCCCTCGGTCTGATCAAGATGGACTTCCTGGGGCTCCGGAACCTCACGATCATCTCGGATGCGCTCGACAACATCCGCACGAACCGTGGCGAAGAGCTCGACCTCGAACATCTCGGTCTCGACGACCCCGGCGTGTACCAGCTGCTAGCGCGCGGCGACACCCTGGGCGTCTTCCAGCTCGACAGCCCGCCGCTGCGTTCGCTCATGCGTCTGATGAAGCCCGACAACTTCGGTGACATCTCGGCCCTCATCGCCCTGTATCGGCCGGGTCCCATGGGAGCCAACTCGCACACGAACTATGCGCTGCGCAAGAACGGGGTGCAGGAGATCACGCCGATCCACCCCGAGCTGGAGGCGCCGCTCGCCGAGATCCTGGAGGAGTCCTACGGGCTCATCATCTACCAGGAGCAGGTCATGGCCATCGCCCAAGCGGTCGCGGGGTTCAGCCTCGGACAGGCAGACATCCTGCGTCGAGCGATGGGCAAGAAGAAGAAGTCCGAGCTCGACAAGCAGTACGAAGGCTTCGCGGGCGGTATGACCGAGCGCGGATTCGGCGAGGCGGCCATCAAGGCGCTGTGGGACATCCTGCTGCCCTTCTCGGACTACGCCTTCAACAAAGCCCACTCCGCCGCATACGGTCTCGTCTCGTATTGGACCGCATACCTCAAGGCGCACTACCCCGCCGAGTACATGGCGGCGCTGCTCACCAGCGTCGGCGACTCCAAGGACAAGATGGCGCTCTACCTGAACGAGTGCCGCCGCATGGGCATCAAGGTCCTTCCGCCCGATGTCTCCGACTCGATCAACTTCTTCGCGGCCGTCGGCGACGACATCCGCTTCGGCCTCGGCGCCGTCCGCAACGTCGGCAGCAACGTCGTCGAGGGGATCGTGCAGGCCCGCAAGGACGAGCGCTTCACCTCGTTCCACCATTTCCTCGAGAAGGTTCCGCTGCACGTCTCGAACAAGCGCACGGTCGAGTCGCTGATCAAGGCCGGCGCCTTCGACTCGATGGGCGACTCCCGTCGAGCGCTCATGGAGGTGCATGAAGACGCGGTGGAGGCCGCCGTCGATCGCAAGCGCAACGAGGCACAGGGCGCCATCGGGTTCGACTTCGACAGCCTCTACGACGGCATGGACGAGGTTGCTCCCGCCAAGGTCCCCGCCCGCCCCGAGTGGATCAAGAAGGACAAGCTCGCTTTCGAACGCGAGATGCTCGGTCTCTACGTGTCCGACCACCCCTTGGCCGGGCTCGAGGTGCCTCTCGCGAAGCATGCATCGATCTCGATCCACGACCTCAACAACTCCGAAGACCTGCAGGACGGCGACCAGGTGACGGTGGCCGGGCTCGTCACCAGCGTGCAGCACCGCGTCGCCAAGGCGAGCGGAAATCCCTACGGCATGATCACCGTCGAGGATTTCAACGGTGAGGTCACCGTGATGTTCATGGGAAAGACCTACACCGAGTTCCAGCACACGCTGCAGCAGGATGCGATTCTCGCAGTCCGCGGGCGCGTGTCCCGGCGCGATGACGGACTCAACCTGCACGCGCAGTCGGCTTTCGCCCCGGATGTGGGGTCCTTCGACGCGGCGGGTCCCTTGGCCCTCGTCCTCGCCGAGCAGCGCGCGACAGAGCGGGTGATGATGGAGCTCGCAGAGGTGCTGCGACGGCACAACGGCGACACCGAAGTGCTGCTTCGGGTGCATCGCGGAGGCACCGCGAAGGTGTTCGAGGTGCCCATGCCGGTCAAGGTGTCCGCAGACCTGTTCGGTGACCTCAAGTCACTGCTCGGACCCACCTGTCTGGGGTGAGCGGGTAGGATCGTGAGCCGTCGGCAGCACGACGAATCCACCCGTCGAGCCCTGTGACGAAAGGACCACGCATGAGCACGGATCTCCCCGGATCGGACACCGAGGACATCGTCTTCGGCGACGATGACGGCGTCCTCTACGACGAAGAGGTCACGCCGGAGTTCGGCATCCTCGGCTTCACACTGCGTGAGCTGCTGATCGTGGGCGTCTGGTTGCTGTCCTTCGTCTTCTCCTTCTTCCCGCTGATCGGCGACCTCTCGCTGTGGGGCGTCGGCATCCAATGGATACTCCCGATCGCGCTCCCGACTGTCGCCGTCTTCCTTCTCGTGCTGCGCCGCTTCTCGCCCGACGGCATCCGCAGGGTCGGTTCGCTGGGCATCGATCAGTTCGCCTCGGTCGCGTTCTCCGTGTCAGCGGTGGTCTGGGCCGGCAGCCTGTGGCTCGCGATCTCCGCACTCGTCTCCGGAGGCACGTGGAGCCTTCCGTGGAACGGGGTCGCCATGGTGATCACCTCTCTGGCCCTCGTCGTCCTCACCGTCTTCGCTCCGATCATCCCGGGGCTGAAGGAAGACTTCCACGGTCGTCTGGTGACTCTCGCGCACCGCAACGCGAATCCGGTGCGTCCGGTCATCGCGCGGCCGCGTCCTGAGCCTGCGCCGGCAGCGGAAGAACCGTCCGGCGAGTCGGCCGAGGCATCGCCTGCGGGGTCCGACTCGTCCGCACCCCTCGAGGGGACAGAGGCGCAGGCCGACGGCCGGACAGATGTCATCGTCGATGGTGCGACACCAGCGCTCGTGATCCCGATCGATGTCGAGCCCTCCGGGAGGCAGGCGACCGACGAGATCGCCCGATTCGACCTCGCCGAGCAGGTGCCGCTCACTGCCCACGCCTCGGGCGGCGGCATCGGTACCGAGCAGGAGTCCTCGGATGAGGATTACGTGCCCGCCTACTCGCGTCGTTCGCGCGGTCAGGAACCCGAGATCGTCTCGGACACCGGGAGCATCGAGTCGCTTCTGGAGACGGCGGCGACGTATGAGACCGACGTCGTTGCGGAAGAGCCGGCGCCGCTGGTGTTGGAGGGCGTCTCCGACGCCGACCTCGAAGCGACCAACCCTCGCGAGGCAGCCCCCGCCGCTCAACCGTTCTGGATCCTCGCTCCCTCGGAGCGCGATGTCCACGACGAGCGTGGTGAACCGCTGTTCCGCATCGGCCCGAGCGCGTGGGCACTGGTGATCGAAGATCGTGGGGGTGCGTTCGTCGTGCGACATGACGACGGACGGATCGGCTACCTCCACGACATCTCCGACATCACGAAGGGCTGAAATGCGCACCATAGACCTGCGAGGGCGCGAGCTCTCGCCCGCAGGCATGCTCGCCGCGGTACCGCGGGCCACCCAGGCGCGTGCCGAAGCGCTCGATACCGCTGCGCGGATCGTCGAGGACGTGCGCGACCGTGGCGAGGACGCTCTTCGCGAGCAGGCCGAACGATTCGACGCCGTCACGGATCACGCCGTACGAGTGCCCGCCGAACACATCACCGCAGCGCTGGCTGAACTCGCTCCCGAGGTCAGAGGCGCGCTCGAGGAGGCGATCCGCCGAGTGCGTCTGGCCTCCGCCGCGCAGGTTCCGGCAACACAGGTCACCCGGATCGGGGACGGGGCCGTCATCACGCAGCGGTGGCAGCCGGTGCACCGCGTGGGGGTCTACATCCCCGGCGGCAAGGCCGTCTACCCGTCCAGCGTGATCATGAACGTCGTGCCCGCGCAGATCGCCGGGGTCGAGCAGATCGCGTTGGCATCGCCGCCGCAGTCGGATCAGGGCGGGCGGATTCACCCGACCATCCTCGCGGCGGCGGCTCTGCTGGGAGTGACGGAGGTATACGCGATGGGCGGTGCCGGAGCGATCGGTGCCCTGGCCTACGGTGTGCCGTCACTGGATCTCGATCCCGTCGATGTCGTCTCCGGTCCCGGCAACAACTACGTCGCGTCCGCGAAGCGCGCGGTCGCCGGTGTGGTCGGCACGGACTCGGAGGCCGGGGCGACCGAGATCCTCGTCGTCGCGGATTCCCACGCGGATCCGCGACTCATCGCCGCCGATCTCGTGAGCCAGGCTGAGCACGACGAGCAGGCGTCCGCGGTGCTGGTCACCGATGCGGCCGAGCTCGCCGAACAGGTCGCCGTCGAGGTGGAGCGCATGGCTGCGAGAACCCGCCACAGTGTGCGTGTCGCCGCCGCTCTCTCGGGACCGCAGTCCGCGATCGTCCTCGTGGATGACAGGGCCATGGCCACGGCGTTCAGCAACGCCTACGCGCCGGAGCACCTCGAGCTGCACCTCGTCGACGCCGAGGATGCCGCCGCCGACTTCACCAGTGCCGGTGCCGTGTTCGTCGGCGACCAGACGCCGGTCAGCCTCGGAGACTACATGGCGGGCAGCAACCACGTGCTGCCGACCGGGGGACAGGCGCGTTACGCCCCGGGTCTCGGGTCGTACACGTTCCTCCGTCCGCAGCAGGTCATCTCTTACGACAGGGCTGCGCTGGCTGCCGTGCGTGCCGGAGTCGTCGCCCTCGCCGACACCGAGGTGCTCCCCGCACACGGTGAAGCGATCGAGGCCCGTTTCACCGCGTAGGATCGGTCAGATGCACTGCCCCTTCTGTCGACACCCCGACTCCCGCGTCATCGATTCACGCACCAGCGACGACGGGCTCTCGATCAGGCGCCGTCGACAGTGCCCGGAGTGCGGTGGCCGTTTCACGACGACCGAGACCGCGAGCCTCAACGTGATCAAGCGTTCCGGCGTGATGGAGCCGTTCAGTCGCGAGAAGGTCATCACGGGCGTGCGGAAGGCATGCCAGGGCCGTCCGGTCACGGAGGGCGACCTCGCCGTGCTCGCACAGCGCGTGGAAGAGGCCGTGCGCCAGACCGGTGTCTCGCAGCTCGACACCAACGAGATCGGTCTCGCGATCCTCGGCCCGCTGCGTGAACTCGATGAGGTCGCGTTCCTGCGCTTCGCCAGCGTCTACCAGGCGTTCGACTCCCTCGAGGACTTCGAGGCCGCGATCACCGATCTGCGTGCCGACCACACGAAGAGGGAGTCCGAGGAGCGGTAATCTGGCAGGGATGTATCCGCTGCTCTTCCGCGCTGTCCTCTCGCGCTTCGATCCCGAGTTCGCCCACCACGCCGGCATGGCGGTGATCCGCGTTCTCGGCGTGCCCCCGTTCTCGTGGGCCACGCGTGCGATCACCCGTCCCGACCCGTCGCTGCGCGTCGAAGCGCTCGGTCTCACGTTCCCGTCACCGTTCGGCGTCGCCGCGGGTTTCGACAAGAACGCGGTGGGTGTGCGGGGACTCGCGGCTCTCGGCTTCGGGCACGTGGAAGTCGGCACCGTGACCGCGATACCGCAGGATGGCAACCCGAAGCCGCGGCTCTTCCGTCTCATCGCGGACCGTGCCGTGATCAATCGGATGGGCTTCAACAACGCGGGTGCGGATGCAGCGGCACGTCGTCTCGCACGCCTGCGTCGCGGGGCCCCCGACACGATCATCGGTGTCAACATCGGCAAGAGCCGAGTCGTCGAGGTCGAGGATGCGACGGCCGACTACGTGGCTTCGGCGGCGCGGCTGGCTCCGCTCGCCGACTATCTGGCCGTGAACGTGTCGTCTCCGAACACCCCGGGCCTTCGGGGACTGCAGGCCGTCGAAACGCTCGCGCCGCTGTTGCGTGCCGTGCGCGAGGCAGCCGGGGCCACTCCGCTGCTCGTCAAGATCGCACCGGACCTCTCTGACGAGGAGATCACGGCGATCGCGCAGATGGCGGTAGCCGAGGGGCTCGCAGGAATCATCGCTCACAACACCACGATCAGCCGAGACGGGCTGCTCACGGATGCCGCCACAGTCGAGGCTGCCGGAGCGGGAGGTCTGTCCGGAGCGCCGTTGAAGAAGCGCTCGCTCGAAGTGCTCCGCGTGGTGCGCGAAGCGGTTCCTTCCGACTTCTGCGTGATCGCCGTCGGGGGAGTGGAGACGCCGTCCGACGTGCAGGAGCGCCTCGATGCGGGGGCGACCCTCGTGCAGGGCTACACCGCTTTCCTGTACCGCGGTCCGTTCTGGGGCCGCGAGATCAACAGGGGACTGCTCAGTCGGGGTACTGGCCGCGCTTGACCTGCGGCTTCGGCAGACGCATGAAGCGCATCTGGAGCGCGCGCATCGCGGCGTACCATCCGAGGCCGCGCTCGAGGCGATCCTTGCCGAACTTCGCCGCGGCCTTGCGCTTGACCCGCATGCCGAGCAGGACCATGCCGCCGATGGCGATGACGAGGTAGCCCATCATGACGATGTAGGCGTAGAACGAGATGACCGTGTTGGCCGGAACGAGCGAGGCGAGGATGACCAGCACCATCACTCCCATCACGAACTCGGCCGGGTGCCAGCCGGCATCCACGTAGTCGCGCACCCAACGGCGCTGCGGACCCTTGTCGCGGACGGGGAGGTACTTCTCCTCGCCGGCGGCCATGCCGGCCTGGGCGCGGGCGCGACGCTCGTTGAGGTCCGCCTTCGCGGCCGCCTTCGCTTCCTTGGTGTTGGCGACCAGGGGGCGGCGACGTGCTGCCTCCTGCTCCGCACGGGTCGGCGTCGCGCGCCCCTTGCCGACGGCAGTCGTCTCGGGGGCGTCGTCGTTCGTGGAAGGGGAGGCAGGGGTAGTGGACACGGAGTTCCTCGGTTCGCCGGCGGGGGATCACCTTAAGATTACTCGCATGACCTCTCCTGTTCCTCCCCGTGAGTCCGATGCCGCCGTCCTCGAGGCGGTGGCGACCGGAATCCCCGCAGCGCTGTCGGATCTCGGTCACCTCGTACGCATTCCGGGGATGGCCTGGCCCGCATTCGATCAGACCCAGCTGGAACGCAGTGCGGAGGCCGTGGCGGCCCTGGCATCGGACACCGGGGTGTTCGACGAGGTTCGCGTGCTCCGCGCCGCGATCCCGGGCACTGACGAGCAGGGACAGCCGGCCATCCTCGCCACCCGCGCGGCGCGCAACGGCAAGCCCACCATCCTGCTCTACGCGCACCACGACGTGCAGCCTCCCGGGGATGACGCTCTGTGGGAGACGCCGCCGTTCGAGCCGACCGTGCGCGACGGGCGTCTCTACGGGCGTGGAGCGGCAGACGACAAGGCCGGGATCATGTCGCACATCGCCTCGATCCGCGCGGTGAGCGAGGTGCTCGGCGATGACCTCGAGCTCGGGATCGCGATGTTCATCGAGGGGGAAGAGGAGTATGGATCCCGCTCGTTCGCCCAGTTCCTCTCCGACAACAAGGACGCGCTCCGCGCCGACGCCATCGTCGTCGCGGATTCCGGCAACTGGGATTCCGTGACTCCTGGTCTCACCGTCTCCCTCCGCGGCAACGCGCGCTTCACGATGCGCGTGCGCACCCTGGACCACGCCTCGCACTCCGGGATGTTCGGTGGCGCGGTGCCCGACGCGATGATGGCGACCGTGACGTTGCTGTCCACGCTGTGGAACGCCGACGGCTCGGTGGCGGTCGAGGGAATGACGGAGCGCGATGCGCCGACGCCGGACTACACCGAGGCGACTCTGCGCGATGAGGCCGGACTTCTGCCCGGCACCACTCCGATCGGTGACGGGACGATCCTCAGCCGCATCTGGAACAAGCCGTCGGTCACGGTGATCGGTATCGATGCCACGAGCGTCGCGGCGGCGTCCAACACGTTGCTCCCCGAGCTGACCGTCGTGATCAGCGCTCGCGTCGCCCCCGGGCAGACCGGTCAGGAAGCCTACGACGCACTCGAGAGTCACCTTCGTGCGCATGCGCCGTTCGGAGCAGAGCTCACGTTCTCGGATGTCGATCTCGGCGACGGCTTCCTGGTGGACACGAGCGGCTGGGCGGTCGCCCTCACCCGCGACGCCATGCGTGACGGCTACGGAGTCGCTCCGGTCGATCTGGGCGTGGGGGGATCGATCCCCTTCATCGCCGATCTGGTGCGAGAGTTCCCGGCTGCACAGATCCTGGTCACCGGTGTCGAAGATCCCCATTCGCGGGCACACAGCCCGAACGAGTCGCTGCACCTCGACACGTTCCGTCATGCGGTCGCGACCGAGGCGCTGCTGCTGGCCCGCATGAATGAGGCGGAACTCTGAGCCTCACAGCATCTGCGGCGGTAGAATCATCCGAGAAGCCGTGCATCTGCGGCCCGTCACAAGGAGCGACATGAGCGACACCACACTCTCCCCAGAGACCACCCGCGCACACGGCGTCACCCTGACCGACGCTGCTGCCACGAAGGTGAAGAACCTCCTCGAGCAGGAAGGCCGCGACGACCTGCGTCTGCGTGTCGCCGTGCAGCCGGGCGGATGCTCGGGCCTGATCTACCAGCTGTACTTCGACGAGCGCTATCTCGAGGGCGACGAGACGGTCGACTTCGACGGCGTCGAGGTGATCATCGACAACATGAGCGTCCCGTACCTCGACGGTGCGGCGATCGACTTCAAGGACACGATCTCCGAGCAGGGGTTCACGATCGACAACCCCAATGCAGCGGGCAGCTGCGCGTGCGGCGACAGCTTCCACTGATCCTCGCTCTGCCGACTCGGCCGCCGTCACCATCGGTGACGGCGGCCGTTCTGGTTCCACAACCTGCGTGGATGGCATGAATCAGGTGTGAGGTTGCCCTAGACTTGGGTGTGCTCTGTTCGCGATCTGAAAGGTGCATCGTGCCCTCGAAACGCAGCCTTCGTTGGGCCGCCCTCCCTGTGGGAGTTGCGGCAGCCTTGGCCCTGGCGGGATGCTCTCCCACCGAGCTGAACGGCTTTCTTCCGGGCTTCGTGGAGGGTGGACCCGCGGCCACCAACCAGACCGAGCGTGTCTCGTCGCTCTGGGTCAACTCGTGGATCGTGCTTCTCGCCGTCGGCATCATCACCTGGGGCCTGATGGCCTGGGCGGCGATCGCCTACCGCCGTCGCAAGGGCCAGACCGGTCTCCCGGTGCAGATGCGCTACAACATGCCGATCGAGATCTTCTACACGATCGTGCCGCTCATCCTGGTTCTGGGCATGTTCTTCTTCACCGCTCGCGATCAGACGGAGATCGAGGCCAAGTGGGACGAGCCCGACGTCGAGATCACCGCCATCGCGAAGCAGTGGGCGTGGGACTTCCAGTACGACGGTGACGAGAAGGACAACTCCGACGCCGTGTGGACTATGGGCATCCAGGCCCAGCCCGACAAGGACGGCAACATCGATCAGGCGCAGCTGCCGACGCTGGTGCTGCCGGTCGACAAGAAGGTCACGATCAACCTTCAGTCGCGCGACGTCATCCACTCCTTCTGGATCATCGACTTCCTGTACAAGAAGGACATGTTCATCGGGAAGGACAACTCCTGGTCGTTCATCCCCACCCGTGAGGGCGAGTACGCCGGCAAGTGCGCCGAGCTCTGCGGTGAGTACCACTCGATGATGCTCTTCAACGTGAAGGTCGTCTCGCAGAGCGAGTACGACTCCTACCTCGCGTCGCTCGAGGAGCAGGGCAACACCGGTGACATCACCGGCGCCTACGACCGTCTCTCGAACCTTCCGGGGACCACCCCGAAGACCGACACCGAGGAAGGAGGGGAGTAAGCCATGTCGACCACAGAAGCTCCCCGTACCGACGAGTCTCCCCGCTCGCGTCCCCAGACTCTGCCCGCACGCCAGGCCGCTCTCATGAGCTCCTCGCGCGTCGAGCAGAAGGGCAACATCGTCGTCAAGTGGATCACCTCCACCGACCACAAGACCATCGGGTACATGTACCTGATCGCGTCGGTGATGTTCTTCCTCCTCGGTGGTGTGATGGCACTGGTCATCCGTGCCGAGCTGTTCGCGCCGGGTATGCAGATCATCCCGACCAAGGAGCAGTACAACCAGCTGTTCACGATGCACGGCACGATCATGCTGCTGATGTTCGCGACGCCGCTGTTCGCCGGCTTCGCCAACGCGATCCTGCCCCTGCAGATCGGTGCCCCTGACGTCGCCTTCCCGCGTCTGAACGCCTTCGCCTTCTGGCTCTTCCTGTTCGGTTCCACGATCGCGGTGGCCGGCTTCCTCACCCCGCAGGGCGCGGCATCCTTCGGGTGGTTCGCCTATCAGCCGTTGGCAGGGGCATCGTTCTCGCCGGGTGCGGGTGGAAACCTCTGGATGGTGGGTCTCGGCATCTCCGGATTCGGAACGATCCTCGGTGCCGTCAACTTCATCACCACGATCATCACGATGCGTGCCCCCGGTATGACGATGTGGCGCATGCCGATCTTCTCGTGGAACACGCTCATCACGAGCCTCCTGATCCTGATGGCGTTCCCGGTGCTTGCCGCAGCCATCTTCGCCGCGGCGGCCGACCGCATCCTCGGTGCTCACATCTACGACCCGGCCAACGGCGGCGTTCTGCTCTGGCAGCACCTGTTCTGGTTCTTCGGTCACCCCGAGGTGTACATCATCGCGCTGCCGTTCTTCGGTATCGTCTCCGAGATCTTCCCGGTCTTCAGCCGCAAGCCGATCTTCGGATACAAGACCCTCGTCTACGCGACGATCGCCATCGCCGCTCTCTCGGTCGCGGTGTGGGCTCACCACATGTACGTGACGGGCTCGGTCCTGCTGCCGTTCTTCGCGCTCATGACGATGCTGATCGCCGTGCCGACGGGTGTGAAGATCTTCAACTGGATCGGTACCCTCTGGCGAGGGTCGGTCACCTTCGAGACTCCGATGGTCTTCGCCCTCGGGTTCCTCGTGTCGTTCGTCTTCGGTGGTCTGACCGGTGTCATCCTCGCGGCTCCGCCGCTGGACTTCGCGCTGTCCGACTCGTACTTCGTGGTCGCCCACTTCCACTACGTGGTGTTCGGAACCGTGGTGTTCGCCATGTTCGCCGGCTTCTACTTCTGGTGGCCGAAGTGGACCGGACGCATGCTGAACGAGCGCCTCGGCTACGTGCACTTCTGGCTTCTGTTCATCGGTTTCCACATGACCTTCCTCATCCAGCACTGGCTGGGCGTCGACGGCATGGTGCGTCGTTACGCCGACTACTCGGAGGCCGACGGCTGGACCTGGCAGAACCAGGTCTCGACGATCGGTGCCATCATCCTGGGCGCTTCGATGCTGCCGTTCTTCCTGAACGTCTGGATCACCGCCCGCAAGGCTCCGAAGGTCACGGTCAACGACCCGTGGGGCTACGGCGGATCGCTCGAGTGGGCGACGTCCTGCCCGCCCCCGCGTCACAACTTCACGTCGATCCCGCGCATCCGCAGCGAGCGGCCTGCGTTCGACCTGAATCACCCGGAGGCTGCGGAGTTCGCCACGACGGCTCCCGGCGAGCGAGAGGCCCACTAAGTCATGCGCGACAACGTCATTCTCTGGTGGATCCTGACGGCGTTCTTCGCTCTCGTCGGAGTCGTCTACACCGGTTGGCACATCCTGGCCACACCGAACGACAACTTCGCGATGCGAATCGAGTGGGTCGGTACGGTCGCCCTGTTCTTCGCCGCCTTCATGGCAGCGATGATCGCGTTCTATCTCGATCGCACTCACAAGGCGCAGCGTGGTGAGCTGCCCGAAGACATCCTGACCTCCGACATCGACGACGGTGACCCGGAGCTCGGCGAGTTCAGCCCGTGGTCCTGGTGGCCCATCGTCCTCGCTGCCTCGGCGGGAGTCTTCGTGGTGGGGCTCGCGGTCGGGCACTTCCTCCTGCCGATCGGCCTCGCGATCTTCGTCGTCGCGATCGTCGGCTGGGTGTACGAGTACTACCGCGGCAACTTCGCCCGCTGACCCAGCTGCACTGAAGAAGGCCCCCGGAGGAATCCGGGGGCCTTCTTCAGTGCGCCGGGGCCGTGATCAGGCGTGGGCGCGGATGCGTGCGATGCCGGTCAACGGATCCACGGGGCGGTGGTGGACGCCATCGCTGTCTTCGACCGCGTAACCCTCCCGGACCCAGTACTCGAAACCGCCGATCATCTCGCGTACGGCGTATCCGAGGCGGGCGAACTCGAGCGCGCCCTTGGCGCCGGCGTTGCAGCCGGGGCTCCAGCAGTAGACGACCACGTCCGTACCCTCGGGGATCTCGGTGGCAGCACGCGAGGCGATCTCGCTGTAGTGCATGTGCACGGCACCGGCGATCCGCCCCTGGGCCCACGCCTCGTCGGAGCGGACGTCGACGACGACGATGTTCTCGCCGGCCTTGAGCGCCGCGTGCACATCGCTGGGGTCTGTCTCATAGGTCAACTTGGCTGCGTAGAACTCGGCACGATCGATCATGATTCCAGCCTACGGAGACACGCGGGAACCATCCGGCGGAATCCAGTCGCTCAGCGACGGATTGCGGTCAATGCCGGAGCCGGGGGTATACGCCAGCCAGGGCGGCCCGGCGAGGTCAGCGGCAGAGGTGCCGTCGTCGGTCGTGGCGCGTTCGACGATCGACGTACTACTACCGATCAGAGCACATCCGTGGATCAGAGCACAGCCGTGAATCAGAGCACAGCCGTCATCTGCGTGCGCGGTCCGTGCTCGAAGAGGCCCAGCGCGGATTCGACCTGGACCAGATCTCGGAGCAGTGAGGTGTCCGGCTCGCTCACGACGAAGCCGCAGGACGTGTAGAAGGGGGCGTTCCAGGGCACGTCGATGTAGGTCCGAAGGGTGATCTCGGTATGACCCCGGTGGCGCGATTCCGTGAGCGCGGCCGTGACGAGCTCACGACCGATACCCTGGCGTCCGTAAGAGGGAAGCACCGAGAGCTGCTCGAGATGCGCGTGGCCGTCGAGCTCCAGCACGTGCACGAATCCGACAACGACCGGCGTCGTGGTGATCCCGTCGTGGTGTTCGGCGACGAGGACGAAGCCCGGCATCGACGCGCGTTCCTGCGGGGGCGTCGGGGGAGGCCAGTCGACGGCTCCGAACCGTTCGATGAGGAGGGCATCGGCGGCCACTTCGATCTGTTCCGTTGCCGCGTCATCGTCGGGCGCGGCCGGGCGGACGACGACGTTGATGCTCATTCGGAGACAGCCGCGATCGCTTCGATCTCGACCAGCTGGTCGTCGTAGCCGAGCACCGTCACGCCCAGGAGCGTGCTGGGCACGTCGTGCGCGCCGAAAGCCGCATGGATGACATCCCAGGCCGCGACGAGGTCGGCCTGCGATGAGGACGCCACGAGTACCCGCGTGCTGATGACGTCGGTGATGGTCGCGCCGGCGATCTCGAGCGCCCCCTGGAGGGTCTCTACGCACTTGGCCGCCTGAGCGGCGTAGTCACCGGGTGCAGCAGTCGTGCCGTCGTCGTTCAGCGGGCACGCGCCGGCGAGGAAGATCAGGCGTGAGCCGGCCGGTGCGGTCGCGGCGTAGGCGTAGGGGACTTCGGCGAGGGCGGTGCCGCGGATCAGCTGGACGACGGACGACATGGATCGATCCTCTCATTAGGGGATTAACGATGAAGGCCCCGTCCGCAGGGACGAGGCCTTCATCAGTGGGGGAGTGGCGACTACTCGCCATCCTCCGACTTCTTGCGAGGCTTCTTCACCGGCTCGGTCGCGATGACCGTGCTCGGCGTGTTCGGCGTCTCGTCGACGTGGGTCTCATCGACCGTGAGCGGGGCGTCAGGGAATCCTGCGCGCTCGTGGGCGCCCTGGATCTCTGCAGCCTCGGTCTCGTCGTTGTGAGCCGTGACGTGGTGCTGGTGAGCATCCGCCGCCTCGACCTCGGCCTGCGTGAGCGGGGCGAGACGGTCCTCGAAGAACCAACGGGAGATCGAGGAACGGAGGTTCTCGGTCCACGGGATGCGGCCCTTGTCATTGGGGCGCACCACGAGGGGCTCGTAAGTGTCGACATCGATCAGCTTCCAGCGGTCGTACTTGTCGACCGGCTGGTGCACCTCGATGAACTCGCCTCCGGGGAGGCGGACGATGCGGCCGGACTCGAAACCGTGCAGAACGATCTCGCGGTCCTTCTTCTGCAGCGCGATGCAGATGCGCTTCGTGACGAAGTAACCGAGGATCGGCCCGAGGAAGAGCAGGGCCTGCAGCGTGTGGATCACGCCCTCCATCGTGAGCATGAAGTGCGTCGCGATGAGGTCGGACGATGCCGCAGCCCAGAGGACGGCGTAGAAGATGACGCCGGCCACACCGATCGCCGTGCGCGTCGCGGCGTTGCGCGGGCGCTGTGCGATGTGGTGCTCGCGCTTGTCTCCGGTGACCCACGCCTCGATGAAGGGGTAGATCGCCACCGCCACGATGAACAGGCCGAGGACCAGAACCGGGGCGATGATGCCGAACGACCAGGTGTGGTCGAGGAAGACGATGTCCCAGTTCGACGGTGCCAGACGCAGGGCGCCGTCGGCGAAGCCGATGTACCAGTCGGGCTGGGTGCCGGCAGAGACAGGGGACGGGTCGTACGGACCGTAGTTCCAGATCGGGTTGATCTGGAAGAACGTCGCGATCAACACGATGGTGCCGAAGACGATGAACAGGTATCCGCCCATCTTGGACATGTACACCGGCATCATCGGGTAGCCCACGACGTTGTCGTTCGTGCGGCCCGGGCCGGCGAACTGCGTGTGCTTGTTGATGATCATGAGCATCAGGTGCACCACGATCAGCGCGATGACGAGCATCGGCAGCAGCAGGATGTGCAGCGTGTACAGGCGTCCGACGATGTCGGTACCCGGGAACTCGCCACCGAAGAGGAGGAACGAGGTCCAGGTGCCGATCAGGGGGAGACCCTTGATCATGCCGTCGATGATGCGGAGGCCGTTGCCCGAGAGCAGGTCGTCGGGAAGCGAGTATCCGGTGAAGCCCTCGGCCATCGCGAGGATGAAGAGGATGAAGCCGATCACCCAGTTGAGCTCACGCGGCTTGCGGAAGGCACCGGTGAAGAACACGCGGAGCATGTGCACGCCGATGCCGGCGATGAACACGAGGGCGGCCCAGTGGTGGATCTGCCGGACCAGGAGTCCACCGCGCAGATCGAAGGAGATGTGCAGCGACGACTCGAGCGCCGCGGACATCTCGATACCCCGCATCGGAGCGTAGGCGCCGGTGTAGTGGGTCTCGACCATGGACGCCTGGAAGAAGAACGTCAGGAAGGTTCCGGAGAGGAACACCACGACGAAGCTCCAGAGCGCGATCTCGCCGAGCATGAACGACCAGTGGTCGGGGAAGATCTTGCGTCCGAGCTCCTTGACGAAGCCGGAGAGGCTGGTGCGCTCATCGATGTAGTTCGACGCGGCACCGACGAAGCGACCGCCGAGGGGCGCCTTGGTGTCCTTGTCCTCTTTGGACAGCGTTGCGGTGCTCAATGGCGCTCCCAGAAGCTCGGGCCGACGGGTTCCTTGAAGTCGCTGCGTGCGACCAGGTAGCCCTCGTCATCGACGGTGATGGGCAGCTGCGGCAGCGGACGAGCCGCCGGGCCGAAGATGACCTTTGCATGGTCCGTGACATCGAACTGCGACTGGTGGCACGGGCACAGCAGGTGGTGGGTCTGCTGCTCGTACAGAGCCACAGGGCATCCGACGTGCGTGCAGACCTTGGAGTACGCGACGATGCCGTCGTAGGACCAGTCCTTGCGGTCCTCGGCCTCGATCAGCTGCTCGGGGCGCAGGCGCATCATCAGCACGATAGCCTTGGCCTTCTCTTCGAGGTAGCCGTCGCTGTGGCTGAGGGTGGCGAGTTCCTCCGGGATCACGTGGAACGCCGAACCCAGGGTGACGTCAGCCGCGCGGATCGGGGTGCCGTCGGGATCGCGCACCAGGCGCGCACCCTCTTCCCACATGGTGTGCTTGAGCAGCACGACCGGGTCGCCCGCGGTGGGGTCTTCCGGAGTGGAGTGCGGCGCCAGGCCACGGAACAGCGTCACGCCGGGGATGATCGAGGCGACGATCGCGGCGAAAAGCGAGTTGCGGATCATCGAGCGACGGCCGAAGCCCGACTCTTCATTCGCGTCGGAGAAGGCCTTGATGGCCGCTTCGCGCGTGGAGTCCTTGCCACGGGTGGGGTGGCGGTGCTCGATGAACTCCTTGTCGGACATGAGGGCCTTGGACCAGTGGATGGCACCGATGCCGAGGGCCAGCAGCGCGAGCGCGATGCCGAGACCGATGAAGAGGTTGTTCTGCCGGATGTCGATGAGCGCGCCGCTCTCGATCGGGAACAGCATGTAGGCGGCGACCGCCCAGATGCTGCCGGCGAGCGAGAGATAGAACAGCGTGTAGACAGTGCGGACAGCGGCCTTCTCGGCGCGCGGGTCCTTATCGGTCATCCGCTCGCGGTGCGGCGGAAGCCCGGGGTTCTGCACGGGATCGCTGACTGCGACACCCAGCCCCGGAGAGGGCTGGTAGGCCCTGTCAAGAGCCTGCGAGTCGTCGTCGTGTGCCATGGTGCTCCTCGTACGTTCCTCTTCGATGATTAAGCGTCAGTTGGACTTCGCCGTGATCCACACGGTGACGGCGACGAGCGCGCCGATACCGAAGATCCACACGAACAGGCCTTCGGAGACCGGACCGAGCGAGCCCAGCGAGAAGCCACCGATCTGCACGGACTGCTGCTGGAAGAGCAGCGCCGAGATGATGTCTCGCTTGTCCTCGTCGGACAGGTTCATGTCGCCGAAGACCGGCATGTTCTGGGGGCCGGTGACCATGGCGGCATACATGTGCAGCGCGCTGGTCTCGCTGAGTCCGGGGGCGTACTTGCCCTCGGTGAGCGCTCCACCCGCGGCGGCCACGTTGTGGCACATCGCGCAGTTGACGCGGAACAGCTCGGCGCCGTTGGAGACATCGCCCTTGCCGTCGAGGATGTGGTCCGACGGGAACGTCGGGCCGGGAGCCTCGGACTGGACGAAGGACGAGATCGCGAGGATCTGGTCCTCGGTGAACTGCGGGGCCTTCTGCGGCGCCTGGGGGCCCTGCATCTGCAGAGGCATGCGGCCGGTCGACAGTTGGAACTCGGTCGCCAGCTCACCCACGCCGTAGAGGCTGGGGCCATTGGCGGTTCCCTGCAGGTCGAGACCGTGGCAGGTGGCGCAGTTGGCCGTGAACAGCTTCTTGCCGTCCTCGACGGTCAAGTGCGAGGTCGCCGCCGACTGGGTGTCGGTCGCGGCGAACGCAGCGGTCGCGCCGGCGTACACGGCGCCGGTGATCATGAGGCCTGCGCCGATGAGCGCGGCCGCCGCCAAAGGGCTGCGACGACCGCTGGAACGGCGCTTCTTCTCTCGTGCCATCTCGGGGATCAGCTCCGCTCTTATTTCAGGAAGTAGATAACGAGGAACAGCACGATCCAGACGACGTCGACGAAGTGCCAGTAGTAGGACACCACGATCGAGGAGGTCGCCTCCTTGTGCCGGAAGTTCTTGACGGCGTATGCGCGTCCGATGACGAGCAGGAACGCGACCAGTCCGCCGGTGACGTGCAGGGCGTGGAAGCCCGTCGTCAGGTAGAACGCGGAAGCGTACGAGTCAGCGCTGATGGGCATGCCCTCAGCAACGAGCTGGGCATACTCCCAGACCTGGCCGGAGACGAAGATCGCGCCGAGGGCGAAGGTGAGGAAGAACCACTCGACCATTCCCCATCCGAACAGGCGACGGCGTCCGGCGCCGTTCTTCTGTCCCTTGCCGATCTTGTAGGGCTGCAGGTCCTCTGCCGCGAACACGCCCATCTGGCACGTGAACGAGGAGAGTACGAGGATCGCAGTGTTCACTGCGGCGAACGGGACGTTCAGCAGCTCGGTCCGGGCCGCCCACAGCTCCGGAGAGGTGCTGCGGAGGGTGAAGTAGATCGCGAAGAGTCCCGCGAAGAACATCACCTCACTGCCGAGCCACACAATGGTGCCGACAGCTACCGGGTTGGGCCGCTTAATCGTTCTCGCCGCCGGGGCATACGTCGCTGAGGTCGTCACCCCTCCATTATGGCCGATCCGCGGGCGTGATTCTTGCACCAGCGACCTTCGAGTTGCCGGTCGACGACTTAGGAGACCCTAAGAAAACACTGCGAATACCCGGTGAATCCGCGGGAAACAAGGGGTGGGGGTGGGGTGCACGTGTGTTCGGAAGCATCTGCATGTTTTCTCTGCGCCGATAGGATCGCACACATGGCTGATTCCCTGACCTGGTCCGACGTGCTCACCTCTCTTCTGGAGCGTCGCGATCTCAGCGTGTGGGAGTCGACGTGGGCCATGCGGCAGATCATGCAGGGCAGCGTCACGGAGGCCCAGCTGGCAGGATTCCTCGTCGCTCTTCGTGCCAAGGGGGAGACGATCGACGAGATCGTCGGCTTCCGCGACGCGATCCTCGAGGCCGCGGTCCCTCTTCCCGTCTCTCCTGATGTGCTCGACATCGTCGGGACGGGCGGCGACCGCGTCGGCACGGTGAACGTCTCGACCACGGCGGCGATCATCATCGGCGCCACCGGCGTGCCCGTCGTCAAGCACGGCAACCGTGCGGCGAGTTCGGCTTCCGGCTCCTCAGACGTGCTCGGTGCTCTCGGCCTCGAGCTGTCACTCGACCCCGCCGCCGTCGCTTCCATCCTCGACCGCACCGGGATCACCTTCGCGTGGGCGGGCGCGTTCCACCCCGGCTTCAAGCACGCAGGATCCGTCCGCGCGGAGCTCGGGGTTCCCACCGTCTTCAACATGCTCGGGCCGCTGTGCAACCCCGCGCGCGCCGAAGCCAACGCCGTGGGTGTCGCGCAGATCGAGCGCGTACCGCTGATCACCGGCGTCTTCCGGACCCGCGGCGCGACCGCGCTGGTGTTCCGAGGCGACGACGGACTCGACGAGCTCACCACGACCGGCCACAGCCGCATCTGGGAGGTCACCCGCGGGGACATCCACGAGCACGACCTCGACCCCCGTGACCTCGACATCCCGATCGCCGACCTGGCCGACCTGATCGGCGGATCTCCGCAGCACAACGCGGAGGTGCTTCGACGGACGCTGGCGGGGGAGACCGGGGCGGTGCGCGACATCGTGCTGCTCAATGCGGCGGCGGGCATCGTCGCGTTCGAACTCTCCCAGGACGCCATGCAGGTGCAGCGCCCGATCCTCGAACGACTGCGCGAGGGGTACGACAAGGCATCGGCGGCGGTCGACGACGGCCGTGCCCTGGCCAAGCTCGACCAGTGGATCTCCGTCAGTCGCGAGCTGGCGGCCCCGAAGGAGTGACCGTGGATCCCGTCGACGCCCTGCTGGAGATCGCCTCTCTTCTGGAGCGCGAGCGGGCCTCACGGTACCGAGCGAAGGCTTTTCGTCAGGCTGCCGCGACCCTGCAGGATCTCCCGGACGACGTCCGGGCCGATCCCACCCGCCTGAGAGCGGCGAAGGGCATCGGAGAATCCACCTTCGCGGTGATCCGTCAGGCGCAGGCCGGGCAGGTGCCGGACTACCTCGTCGAGCTGCGTGGCGACGTCGAACCTGAGCGTGTCTCGCTGCTGCGCACGAAGCTGCGCGGCGACCTGCACGCTCACACCGACTGGTCCGACGGCACTACTCCCATCTCTGTCATGGCAGCGGCAGCTCGCGCGTTGGGCCATGAGTATCAGGCGATAACGGATCACTCGCCGCGTCTTCGGGTGGCCAGAGGGCTCTCGGCCGAGCGGCTTCGGGAGCAGATGCCCCTGGTGCGTGCGGAGTCCGGTGACGGTTTCACCCTGCTCGCCGGCATCGAGGTCGACATCCTCGAGGACGGCGCTCTCGACCAGGAGGACTCCCTGCTCCGCGAACTGGACATCGTCGTGGCATCGGTGCATTCGAAGTTGCGGATGGACTCGCGTCCGATGACCGCACGCATGATCGCCGCGGTGTCGCACCCCAGGGTGAACGTGCTCGGGCACTGCACCGGGCGCCTGGTGCAGGGGGAACGAGGGACCCGCCCGGAGTCGGCGTTCGACGCGGCTGCGGTCTTCGCCGCATGCGCGGACAACGGAGTGGCGGTCGAGATCAACTCGCGCCCCGAGCGTCAGGATCCGCCGGATGAACTGATCGCTATCGCGCTCGAAGCCGGATGCCTGTTCTCCATCGACTCGGATGCGCATGCTCCCGGTCAGCTCTCGTTGCTGGATCACGGCGCGGAGCGAGCCGAGCGCGCGGGGATTCCCGCCTCCCGGATCGTGACGACCTGGGGACTCTCCCGGCTTCTCGCCTGGGCGGAATAGGTGCAGCTGCGGTTGACCGGGGGTCAGCCGGACGCGAGGGCGGCCTTCGACACCGCTGCCACCGCGCGCGTCATCGAGCCGCCGAGGTTCCACTTCTCGGCGAGAGCCGTCGCCGCATCGACCTCCGCGGGATCGAGCACTCGCAACGGGATATCGGGCGTCGTGATGGGAAGCGACGTGGCGACCGCGACCACGGTGGGGGCCACATCGAGGTAGGCGGATGCGGCCAGCACCTTCGCCCGCACCCCGGCGCTCATGCCCTCTCCGGCCTCGGCGGCCGCGCGGATGCCCTCGAGATCGGCGTGGGTCTGCAGCAGCGTCGCGGCGGTCTTCTCACCGACCCCGGCCACACCGGGAAGACCGTCTGAGGCGTCGCCGCGCATGGTGGCGAAGTCGGCATACTGCGCGGGGAGCACCCCGTACTTCGCGACCACGGTCGCATCGGTCACGACCTCGAGATTGCTCATGCCGCGCGCGGTGTAGATGACCCGCACATCGCGGGAGTCGTCGACGAGCTGGAACAGATCGCGGTCTCCGGTGACGATGTCGACCGGCATCGTCGCTCCGGTCGCGAGCGTGCCGATGACGTCGTCGGCCTCGTGCTCCGCCACCCCGATGATTGGGATCCCGATCGCGGCGAGCGTCTCCCGGATGAGGGGGATCTGCGCTTCGAGGGGGTCGGGGACCTCTTCGATGTCAGGTCCGACCTCGACGACCTCGACGACACGGTGCGTCTTGTAGCTGGGGATCAGATCGACGCGCCATTGCGGGCGCCAGTCGTCATCCCAGCAGGCGATGACATGGGTGGGCTCGTAGAGCGTGACGAGCTTCGCGATGATGTCGAGCAGACCGCGAGCCGCGTTGATCGGAGAGCCGTCGGGCGCCGTCACCTTGTCGGGGACGCCGTAGAAGGCGCGGAAGTAGAGGCTGGCGGTGTCGAGCAGCATGAGGCGATCGGTCACCAGCACAGTCTGGCACGGGCGTGCGACACCGGGCGGTGGTCGCGGGCCGGAGCGTGAGACGATCCGCGCGGTTGCGACACTCACGGGTATGACAGCTTCTCTTCGCACGTTCTCGTCCCTCGTCCTGGGTGGGTTCGCGCTCGCTGCGGCACTGAGCGGATGCGCGATGTCGGCGGGGACTTCCCCTGTCCCGGAATCGACGTCCGCTCCGGACACCTCCGACACGACGTACGCACCGCAGGCGGCATGGCTGGATGCGACGTCGTTCGTCGTGAAGACGTGGGGCGATGCGTGCGCTCCGCAGATCGGGGACATCGTCGCGGGGGACCAATCGCTCGAGCTCGTTCTCGTCGACGGCACGGATGAGGTGTGCGCGGCAGTGCAGACCGCTCACGGGATGTACGTCGGGCTGCCGGCGGCATTCGATTCCTCGCGACCTGTCGAGCTGACAGTGACGGATCCCGGGGGAGAGAGCACGGAACTGACGCTTCCCGGACTCGTGTCAGGAGAGATCATCCCGGCCGATCGGATGCCCGAGCAGACACCCGCGGCGGCATGGATCGACGCGCATGAACTCGCGGTCCTCACCTGGGGATCGTCGACCTGCATGCCTGCCTCCGGGGCCGTCGAGGCCGTCAGCGAGAACGAGGCGATCGTTCGGCTGGAGGAGAGCGCGAACGAGGTCTGCACGATGGATCTGGTTCCGCAGATCACGTTCGTGACGGCGGTGGGCATCGACCAGGACGCGAAACTGACGCTCGACGGATACGTCGATGCGGACGGCGCCCCGGTCGTCGTGACCATCGCGCGCTAGCTCTTCTTCGATGTCGCTCAGCAGCCTGGGGCCCATGGGCGCTGTTCGCAGGTGAAGGCCACGAGTGCGGTGTGGGCCTCGAAGATGCGTATTTCCCGTGCGGGGCCCGGGATCGTGAGTCGACCGGCGACCGGGAACCAGCCGCCGCCGAGGTCGACCTCCGCGGCGTAGCGGACGGTGACATGCGCCTGGTAGGTGCCGCGCTCGCGATAGACGTGGCTCGTCGCGGTCGGGGTGAACGGGGCCTGACCGAGCGCCGACCAGGTCTGTCCGCCGGTGCTCGATGTCGCAGAGGTGCCGTCGCCGTGCACGAACTCATAGTCGACAGGTGTGAACCGCACCGAGAGAGGGGTGCCGAGAAGGGTGCCCGAGCGCGTGTGCGCGGACGCCGCCGCGACGAAGTTCGTCGGCATCCCGGCCACACCGACGTTGTCGGGCTCGCCGACGTTCGCGACCGGATCGGGAGCGAATTGTGCGAGGTCGTCGATCGTGATCGCCGGGGCGGCGGGCTCATCCGTCGCCGGTGGCGGGGGTGACGTCGGTTCCTCGTCGACTGCGGCGCGAAAGCAGCTGCGGGAGCTGTTCCAGTCGTCGAGACACGAATCGAAGTCGAACTCGTGCACCGGGAAAGCCGGAGAGGTCGGGGTGGACGGGGACCCTCCGCCCGGGGGGTTGTTGTGTGGGCTGCCGGAAGAGGGCTGGGTCTGGGTGCCGGAGATCGTCAGGGAATTGCCATTGGTACTGCATCCGGCAACCCATGCGATGCCTGCATTGCACGAACTACTTGCTGACGCCGACGTGAACGGAGCTTGGAGCACGAGCAAGAGGACGACGGCTACCGCGCGCACGTGAAATCGTCCGCGGGATCCTGGGCTGCAATCGTGACGCTTCCCGCGCCACGCGTTCCCTCAAAGCTGATCAGCATTGGCTGTCGGTCGGGCCGATCGGACAAGACGATGGAATTTCCGGACTCGTCGACCACATCGACAGCGCTTACGTCAACGCAGACGGTTGCGGAGATGCTTCCAGTTGAGAGGTCTGCAGAGATTCCAGCAAATGAGTCGTACTCCGTGAGTCCGACCGTCCGGACTTTCGCAGCGTGAAACTCGCTGAAGATCTTCCTCGTTGATGCTGCGCTTGCATTCGACAGGAGCACGTAGACCGCATCGAACGTCGACGGATCGCTGAAGTCGACTGAGTTCAATGCGTCCGTGTAGGCCCGGTACGTCGCCTCCGCGGCGGCGAAGGCTTCTTCTTCCGAGGCGAAGGCTGCGGTCGGCGTGGGCGTCGGAGCCGGAGTCGGCTCGCAGCCCGCGAGTGTCACGGCAACGGCGACCATCGTGAGAGCGCCGAGGCGACGGGAAGTGGCGAGAGGAGGAGTCGGCGAGATCACCCCGTCACGGTAGCCCGGAGCGCGTCGGGCCCGGGGGAGTTATCCACAGGTCGGCGCCCGTCGGAATTCGACTCCTGCAGTATCCGAACTTCTGATAGCCTTAACCGTCACTCGTGGCGTGCATGCGCGTGCCCTCGTGACGAGAAAACCAAAATCCAACTGCTGTGAAGCATGCAGTCGGCCGTGCGCGGTCGTTGCCTCCCAGCCCGAGTCTCCATTCAACAAGGACAACCCACTACATGACTACCGCAACGACCGCCCCGGCCACCAAGCAGGTCGCCATCAACGACATCGGATCTGCTGAGGACTTCCTGGCCGCGGTCGAGAAGACCCTGAAGTTCTTCAACGACGGCGACATCATCGAAGGCACGATCGTCAAGATCGACCGCGATGAGGTCCTCCTCGATGTCGGCTACAAGACCGAGGGTGTCATCCCCTCGCGCGAGCTCTCGATCAAGCACGACGTCGACCCCAACGAGGTCGTCGCTGTCGGCGATCTGGTCGAGGCCCTCGTTCTCCAGAAGGAGGACAAGGAAGGCCGTCTGATCCTCTCCAAGAAGCGCGCACAGTACGAGCGTGCCTGGGGAGACGTCGAGAAGATCAAGGAGAACGACGGCGTCGTCACCGGTACGGTCATCGAGGTCGTCAAGGGTGGACTCATCGTCGACATCGGCCTCCGTGGCTTCCTGCCGGCTTCGCTCATCGAGCTGCGCCGCGTCCGCGACCTCACGCCGTACCTCGGCCAGGAGATCGAGGCCAAGATCCTCGAACTCGACAAGAACCGCAACAACGTCGTCCTGAGCCGCCGTGCGCTGCTCGAGCAGACGCAGTCGGAGTCGCGCACCACGTTCCTGAACAACCTGCACAAGGGTCAGGTCCGCAAGGGTGTCGTCTCGTCGATCGTCAACTTCGGTGCGTTCGTCGACCTGGGCGGCGTGGACGGCCTCGTGCACGTCTCCGAGCTGTCCTGGAAGCACATCGAGCACGCCTCCGAGGTCGTCGAGGTGGGCCAGGAGGTCACCGTCGAGATCCTCGAGGTCGACCTCGACCGCGAGCGCGTCTCCCTGTCGCTGAAGGCGACGCAGGAGGACCCGTGGCAGGTCTTCGCCCGTACCCACGCGATCGGACAGGTCACGCCGGGTAAGGTCACCAAGCTCGTCCCGTTCGGTGCGTTCGTTCGCGTCGCAGACGGCATCGAGGGCCTCGTCCACATCTCCGAGCTCTCCAGCAAGCACGTCGAGCTGGCTGAGCAGGTCGTGTCGGTCGGCGAAGAGGTCTTCGTCAAGGTCATCGACATCGACCTCGAGCGTCGTCGCATCTCGCTGTCGCTGAAGCAGGCCAACGAGTCGGTCGACCCCAACGGCACCGAGTTCGACCCGGCCCTGTACGGCATGCTCGCCGAGTACGACGAGAACGGCGAGTACAAGTACCCGGAGGGCTTCGACGCCGAGACCGGTGCGTGGAAGGAAGGCTTCGACGCCCAGCGCGAGGCATGGGAGCAGGAGTACGCTGCAGCCCAGGCTCGCTGGGAGGCGCACAAGGCTCAGGTCGTCAAGGCGGCCGAGGCCGAGGCTGCGGCCGGAGACGACTTCGGTGGTCAGACCTTCACCAGCGAGGCTGCCGGCGCCGGCACCCTCGCGGACGACGAGGCTCTCGCCGCTCTGCGCGAGAAGCTCTCGGGCGGCAACGCTTAAGCAGCATTCGGGAACGGGTCGTCACCTCGCCTTCGGGCGGGTGTGGCGGCCCGTTTCGCATATCCACACCACGGAATCCCGCTCGTGACGCAACATTACGACGGCATTCGTGACAACCGATCCGCTCGGCCAGCATGGGCGTATGACCACCCTGCTGCCCGCACCGCGCACCACCGTCGCTCCGACGACGGTGGGTACGGCACAGGCCGTTCGGCTCGACGGCATCGAACGATCGTTTCCTCTGCCGCACGGCCACCGCGAGGTGCTGCGGGGCGTCGACGTCGACATAGCCGCCGGTGAGATCGTGGCCGTCGTCGGGCCCTCCGGCTGCGGCAAGTCGACCCTGCTGCGCCTCGTCGGAGGTCTGGACGCGCCGACACGAGGCGGCATCCGACTCGACGATACGCCCGTCGCCGACGTGGACGAGCGCACGGCCGTGGCGTTCCAGGAGCCGAGGCTGCTCCCGTGGCGCACGATCGCACAGAACGTCGAACTCGGCCTCCCGCGGGGCACCGCACGCCGCCTCGGCCGCGAACGCGTCCGTGAGCTGCTGCAGCTGGTCGGCCTCGATCATGCGGCGGATCAGCGTCCTCGCGAGGTGTCCGGCGGCATGGCCCAGCGCGCATCCCTCGCCAGGGCTCTCGCCCGGAACCCCGGCGTGCTCCTCCTCGACGAGCCTTTCGGAGCGCTCGACGCGCTCACGCGCCTGCGCATGCACGATCTGCTGCTGAAGATCCACTCCGCGGAGCCCACCACGATCCTCCTCGTCACGCACGATGTGGAAGAAGCCCTCTATCTCGCCGACCGTGTCCTCCTGCTGCGCACGCTGGGCGCGGCCGCCGGCGACGAGTCCTCCATCGCCCGCACGATCACCGTTCCGGGCACCCGCCCCAGAGACCGCGCCGATCGCGGTCTCGCCGACCTGCGCGCCGACCTTCTCGAGGGCCTCGGCGTCGACACCCACCACCGCACCGCCGAGGAGACCCGATGAGCATCACCACCCGCCGAATCGTCCCCGCGATCGCGATCGCCGGGACGATGATGCTCGTCGCGACCGGTTGCGTCGCGGGAGAGAACGCCGCGGCCACCGACACGAAGCCCACCTCCGGGACCACCGAGTGGTCGTCCGACACGCTGTCGATCGACTTCGCGACGTACAACCCGCTGAGCCTCGTGATCCGTGACCAGGGCATCCTCGAAGACATCCTCGGCGATGAGGTCGCCGTTGAGTGGGTGCAGTCCGCCGGCTCCAACAAGGCCAACGAACTGCTGCGCTCCGGCTCGGTCGACGTCGGATCGACCGCGGGATCCGCGGCGCTCCTTGCCCGTGCCAACGGCTCGCCCATCCAGGTCATCGACATCTTCTCGCAGCCGGAGTGGGCGGCCATCGTCGTCGGACCGGACAGCGACATCACGTCGATCGAAGATCTGAAGGGCGCCTCCGTAGCTGCCACCAAGGGCACCGATCCCTACTTCTTCCTGCTGCAGGCGCTCGAAGAGGGCGGCCTGTCGCTCTCGGACGTCGAGGTGCAGAACCTGCAGCACGCCGACGGCCGGGCGGCTCTCGACGGCGGTTCGGTCGACGCGTGGTCGGGCCTCGATCCGATCATGGCCGCGGCCGAGGCAGAGTCGGGTGACAAGCTCGTCTACCGCAACGTCGACTTCAACACGTACGGCTTCCTCAACGCCACCGAGGACTTCATCACGAACCACCCCGACCTCGCCCAGGCGGTCGTCGACGCCTACGAGCAGGCACGCGAGTGGGCACTGGAGAACCCCGACAAGACTGCGGCGCTCCTGGCCGAGGTCGCCGGCATCGACCTCGGCGTCGCCACCACCGTGATCGAGGAGCGCTCGAACCTCGACGTGAGCGGCGTCCCCGGCGACGACCAGATCGCCGTGCTCGAGAAGATCGCCCCCGTGCTCGTGGAGTCCGGCGACGTGCAGGGCGGCAAGGACTCCGTCGACAAGGCGCTCTCCTCGATCGTGAACGCGACCTTCGCCGAGAAGGCGGTCGACGGCGAGTGAGCGAACTCGACCAGCGCGTGATCGTGCCCGCCGACTCGCGGGACGCGCTCGACTTCGCGAAAGGCGACCTCAGGCGGCCCGATGCCGCTGCCCGGCGCACCTGGGACCGTCCGGTCGTTCGCATCGTCGCCGGCCTCCTCCTCCCGGCGATCATCCTGATCGTCTGGCAGGTCGTCACGACGAACGGGCTCATCCCGCCCTACCGCCTGCCCACGCCCGCCTCGGTCTTCCAGGCCGGTGTCGAGCTCGCGGAGAGCGGCCAGCTCTGGACCCACATCGCCATCTCCGTGCAGCGCGTGCTGCTCGGATTCGCGATCGGCTCCCTGATCGGTCTCGCCGCGGCGGGAGTGGTGGGGCTGTCCCGGCTCGGCGACGTGCTGCTGAGCCCGACGCTCGCCGCCATCCGCGCGGTGCCGTCGCTGGCCTGGGTGCCGCTGCTGATCCTCTGGATGCAGATCGGGGAGGAGTCCAAGGTCACGCTCATCGCGATCGGGGCGTTCTTCCCCGTCTACACCACGGTCGCCTCCGCACTCCGGCATGTCGACCCGCAGCTCGTCGAGGCCGGACGCTCGTTCAGCCTGCGCGGATGGTCGTTGTTCCGCATCGTGCAGCTGCCCGCGGTCGTGCCGTCCGTCGTCTCCGGCCTCCGTCTCGCGCTGGCCCAGGCGTGGTTGTTCCTGGTCGCCGCTGAGCTCATCGCTTCGTCCATGGGGCTCGGCTTCCTGCTCACGGATTCTCAGAACAGCGGTCGAGTGGACCGCATCCTTCTCTCGATCGTGCTGTTGGCTCTGCTCGGCACCATCACCAACGGCGTTCTCGTGCTGGTGGAGAAGTACCTGCTCCGTCGGTGGGTGTGAGCATGACCGAGGTGCGATTGCAGGAGGCTCGTGTCTACGAGCCGTCGGACCATTTCCCGCACGCGAACGTGACGGCGGAGGCGTACGCGCGCGCCGCGGCGGACCCCATCGCCTTCTGGGAGGATGCGGCTCGACGGCTCGACTGGGCGGAGCCCTGGCACACACCCCATGAGTGGGAGCCGCCGAGCGGAGATGCGGTGCCTGCGGCGCGCTGGTTCACCGGAGGCACGCTCAACGTGGCCGTCAATTGCGTCGACCGGCACGTGGAGTCCGGCCGAGGCGACAAGATCGCCCTGCACTTCGAGGCGGAGCCGGGCGACCGTGTCGCGGTGACGTACTCCGACCTGCGGCAGCGCGTGTGCCGCGCCGCCAACGCTCTCGTGGCGCTCGGCGTCGAGGCGGGCGACCGTGTCGTGATCTACCTTCCCGTGCTCGTCGAGACGATCGTGATCACGCTGGCCTGCGCGCGGATCGGCGCCGTGCACTCGCTGGTCTTCGGGGGCTTCTCCGCCGAAGCCGTGCGCTTCCGCCTCGAAGACACCGGTGCGAAGCTGCTGGTCACGAGCGACGGGCAGTACCGACGCGGCGCTGCCACCGAGATCAAGTCCACGGCCGATGTCGCCGCCTCCGGTCTTCCCGCCCTCGAGCACGTGCTGGTGCTCCGGCGCACGGGCCAGGACGTGCCGTGGACGGACGGGCGCGATGTCTGGTGGCACGACGTCGTCGATACTGCGTCGCCCGTGCACGACGCGCAGCCGTTCGATGCCGAGCATCCGCTCTTCATCATCTACACCTCCGGCACCACCGGGAAGCCGAAGGGCCTCGTGCACACGTCGGGCGGCTATCTCACGCAGGCGAGCTGGGCGCACTGGGCGCACTTCGATGCGAAGCCCGACGACGTGCACTGGTGCACCGCAGACCTCGCCTGGGTCACCGCGCACACCTACGAGATCTACGGACCGCTCTCGAACGGTCTCACCCAGGTCATCTACGAGGGGACCCCGGATTCTCCGCACCGGGAGCGCCATCTCGAGATCATCGAGCGATACGGGGTGACCGTCTACTACACGGCACCCACACTGATCCGCACCTTCATGACCTGGTTCGGCCCCGACCTCCCCGTCGGCCACGACCTCTCGACCCTTCGCCTGCTCGGCACGGTCGGCGAGGCGATCAACCCCGAAGCCTGGGTGTGGTTCCGCCGCAACTTCGGCCGTGACGAGCTTCCGGTGATCGATACGTGGTGGCAGTCCGAGACGGGCGCCGCGATGATCGCGCCGCTGCCCGGGGTCACACGACTCAAGCCGGGCTCGGCGTCGGTGCCCCTGCCGGGGATCGACGTCGCGGTGGTCGACGAGGACGGACGCGAGGTCGAACCCGGCCGCTCCGGAACGCTCGTGGTCCGCCGCCCGTGGCCCGGGATGGCTCGCACGGTGTGGGGTGACCCGAAGCGCTACCGCGACGCCTACTGGTCGGCGTATGCCGGTCACGGCGAGTTCGGTGGCTTCTACGTCGCCGGAGACGGTGCGACCCGAGACGTCGACGGGTACATCTGGATCCTCGGCCGACTCGACGACGTCGTCAACGTCTCCGGACACCGGCTCTCCACCATCGAGATCGAATCGGCTCTCGTCGCGCATGCCACCGTCGGTGAAGCCGGCTCCGCCGGTGTCTCCGACCCGATCACCGGGCAGGCCGTCGTGGCGTTCGTGACGCCGTCGGGCCGCGCAGAAGTGACGCCGGCCGACCTGCGTGCGCAGGTCGCGCAGTCGATCGGCCCTGTCGCCAAGCCGAAGCACATCGTGGTGGTACCGGATCTCCCCAAGACACGCTCGGGCAAGATCATGCGGCGACTCCTGGCGCAGCTGTGGGAGGCCGAGCAGGACCGCCGAGCAGGTCGCGATGCCCAGCCGCTCGGAGACACGACCTCGCTGCAGAACCCCTGGGCCGTCGACGACATCGCCGACGTGCTCGGTAGCGCTGAACTCTCGACACCGCTGAACTCTTGACACCGCTGAACTGAGGACATCATGACGGAAGAACATCGCTTCGGGTTCCGCACTCGGGCCCTGCACGCCGGCGGAACCCCTGACGCCTCGACCGGCGCGCGGGCCGTGCCGATCTATCAGACGACATCGTTCGTGTTCGACGACGCGGCGGATGCCGGCAACCTCTTCGCGCTGCAGAAGTACGGCAACATCTACTCCCGGATAGGCAACCCCACGGTCGCGGCCCTCGAGGAGCGTCTGGCGTCACTCGAAGGCGGGATCGGCGCCGTCGCCACCGCATCCGGGATGAGCGCGGAGTTCATCACGTTCGCAGCCCTCGTCGGCGTGGGTGACCACGTCGTCGCCGCTGCGCAGTTGTACGGCGGCACCGTGACTCAGCTGGACGTGACGCTGCGCCGCTTCGGTGTGGAGACCACATTCGTCGCCTCGACCGATCCTGCCGACTTCGCCGCCGCTATCCGTCCGGAGACGAAGGTCGTCTACGTCGAGATGATCGGCAACCCCTCGGGAGAGATCGCCGACGTCGAAGGACTGGCGGCCGTCGCCCATGCGGCCGGTGTGCCGCTCGTGGTCGATGCGACGCTGGCGACCCCGTACCTCGCTCGTCCCCTCGAGCACGGCGCCGACATCGTCATCCACTCCGTGACGAAGTTCCTCGGCGGACACGGCACCACGCTCGGCGGCGTCGTCATCGAGAAGGGCACGTTCGACTGGGGCAACGGCAAGTTCCCGCAGATGACCGAACCCGTCGACTCGTACGGCGGCATCAAGTGGTGGGACAACTTCGGGGAGTACGGCTTCCTCACCAAGCTCCGATCCGAACAGCTGCGCGACATCGGCCCCGCGCTCAGTCCGCAGTCGGCGTTCAATCTGCTCCAGGGCATCGAGACCCTTCCGCAGCGCATCGACGCGCATCTCGCGAACGCCCGGGTCGTCGCGGACTGGCTCGCCTCCGACCCGCGGGTCGCCTACGTGACCTGGGCAGGGCTCGAAGGACACCCGCATCATGAGCGTGCGGCCAAGTACCTGCCCCTCGGGCCCGGTTCGGTGTTCGCCTTCGGGGTCGCGGCCGAAGACGGGAGGGCGGCGGGGGAGACGCTGATCGAGAACCTGCAGCTGGCCTCCCACCTCGCGAACATCGGAGATGCCCGCACCCTGGTCATCCACCCGGCGTCGACGACACATCGCCAACTCACCGAGGAGCAGCTCGTCGCCGCAGGCGTGCGTGCAGATCTGATCCGCATATCGGTCGGGCTGGAAGACGCCGACGACATCATCTGGGACCTCGACCAGGCACTCACCACGGCGACAGGAGTGAACCGATGAGCGCGACCACCCCGGGCGATGCATGCGCGCTGCCCGCCGTGACGGATGTGGCGGCCTGCGCCCTGCCCGGGGCGGCGGAGACCGTTCCCGGACGGACCTGGATCGGGCCGAGCCCGCAGGAGCGCTTCGGTCTGTTGCGACGTGCGAGGTCGATCGCGATCGTCGGCGCCTCGAACAACCCCGCGCGCGCGTCATACTTCGTGGCGACGTACCTGCTCTCCAGCACGGCCTACGACGTGTACCTGGTGAACCCTCGCGAGACCGAGATCCTCGGACAGCCCGTCTACGCCACGCTGAGCGACCTCCCCGTGGTGCCCGACATCGTGGACGTGTTCCGTCGGCATGATGACCTTCCCGGCATCGCTCAGGAGGCGATCGAGGTGGGTGCCCAGACGCTGTGGCTGCAGCTGGGGTCCTGGAACGAGGACGCGGCGGCCATCGCGGAAGGTGCAGGTCTCTCCGTGGTCATGGACCGGTGCATCAAGATCGAGCACGCGCGGTTCCACGGCGGCCTGCATCTGGCGGGCTTCGACACGGGCGTGATCAGCTCGCGCCGTCAGCTGCTCGCGAGGTGAGGAGCGGCCGCAGCGAACCTTAGACTGGCGGCATGCCCCTCATCGCGCTCACCGGCGGCATCGCCTCCGGGAAGTCGACCATCGCCCGGCGTCTGGCGGAGCACGGCGCCATCGTCGTCGATGCCGATCAGATCGTGCGTGACGTGCAGTCGCCCGGGTCGCCTGTGCTCGTGCGGATCGCCGAGACCTTCGGTGCCGATGTCATCGCGCCCGACGGTTCTCTCGACAGGGCGGCGCTGGGTGCGAAGGTCTTCGGCGACGCCGACCTCCTCGCGCAGCTGAACGCGATCGTGCATCCGGCGGTGCGCGAAGAGTCGCAGCGCCGCTTCGACGCGGCCTTCGCCGACGATGCCGACGCGGTCGTCGTCTACGACGTGCCCCTTCTGGTCGAAGCACGGGTGGACGACCCCTGGGACCTCATCGTGGTCGCGCATGCCCCGGCTGCTGTGCGTCGGCAGCGACTCGTCGAGCTGCGCGGGATGGACGAGCGCGCGGCGCAGGATCGGATCGACGCCCAGGTCTCCGACGAAAGACGTCTCGCGATCGCCGATGTGGTGATCGACACGTCCGACTCTCTCGAGCGCACACGCGCGCAGACGGATTCCCTCTGGGAGCGGATCAGCGCACGGTGACCTTCTCCGGTCACGCCCCGGGCTCCCGCGAGTATCGGCGTCTCATCGTCGGTCTGTTCTTCGCGGGGATCGCGACGTTCGCACAGCTCTACTCGGCCCAGGCCGTGCTGCCGCAGATCTCCTCCGATCTCGCGGTCGCCCCGGCGACGGCAGCCCTGAGCGTGTCTGCCGCGACGCTCGGCCTCGCGCTCGCGGTCATCCCCTGGTCGGTGGTCGCTGATCGCATCGGTCGTGTGCCCGCCATGGCCACGGGCGTGCTCACAGCCACTGTGTTCGGTCTCACCGCCCCGTTGAGCGGCGAGATCGGGATGCTTCTCGTCCTGCGTTTCGCGGAAGGGGTGGCGCTGGGAGCTGTGCCGGCTGTGGCGCTCGCCTATCTCAGCGAGGAGGTGGAGGCCCGCCACGCCGCCGCTGCGGCGGGAAGCTACATCGCCGGGACCACGGTCGGTGGTCTGCTCGGCCGCATCGCGTCGGGGATCGTCGGGGAGGCCGGCGGATGGCGCGCCGGCATCCTGTCGGTCGCCGTGATGTGCGCGGTCGCCGCCGCGCTGTTCCTCTGGCTCACTCCGCGCGCCAGGGGGTTCGTCCCCGGTCGTCTGCGCGTCGATCGCGGGCCCGGCATCCTGGAGAAGCTGCGTGCGCCGTTGCGCTCGCCCTTGCAGTGGGCGCTGTACGCGCAGGGATTCCTGCTGATGGGCGCTTTCGTGGCGGTCTACAACTACCTCGGCTTCCATCTGTCGGCCGAACCGTTCGTGCTGCCCGCCTGGGTGGTCACGCTGCTCTTCCTCGCCTACCTGGCCGGCACGGTCTCGTCTCCCTGGGCCGGGGCGCTCGCCTCGCGGGTCGGGCGCTTCCCCGTGCTGCTCGCCTCGATCGCTGTGATGGCCGCGGGCGCCGGCCTGCTGCTCGTGCCGGTGGCGACGATCGTGCTGGGCGGTCTCGTGCTCTTCACGGCCGGGTTCTTCGGAGCCCATGCCGTCGCCTCCGGATGGACGCCGGTCGCGGCAGGCCCCGCGAGTCGGGCCCAGGCGTCGTCGTTGTACTACTTCGCCTACTACGCCGGGTCGAGCCTGTTCGGGTGGATGCTCGGCCTCGTGTTCGGCGCCGCGAGCTGGGGCTGGTTCGTCGCCGTCATCGTCGCGATGTGCGGCGTGGCTGCTCTCGCGGCCGTCTCGGCTCTGCGCGGCGCACCCACCGGGCAGTCGTCTTCCTGAAAGGAACTCCTCATGCTGTCGCGGCGGGCGACGCCGTGCGCATGGATGCGACCGGGTGGATCCCTCTCGACGGCCTCGATGTCGGAGGGGCGGCATACGCTGGAGGTATGCAACCCACGCGCAGTGTCCGACCTTTCGAGGTCATCAGCGAGTATGAGCCCGCGGGCGACCAGCCGAAGGCCATCGCCGACCTGGCGGCGCGCATCAACGCGGGAGAGACCGACGTCGTGCTGCTCGGTGCGACCGGTACCGGAAAGTCCGCGACGACGGCGTGGTTGGTCGAGCAGGTGCAGCGCCCGACGCTCGTTCTCGCACACAACAAGACGCTCGCCGCACAGCTCGCGAACGAGTTCCGCGAGCTCATGCCGAACAACGCCGTCGAGTACTTCGTGTCGTACTACGACTACTACCAGCCCGAGGCCTACGTGCCCCAGACCGACACCTTCATCGAGAAGGACTCCTCGATCAACTCCGAGGTCGAGCGACTGCGCCACTCCACGACGAACTCGCTGCTGAGTCGCCGCGACGTCGTCGTCGTCTCGACCGTGTCCTGCATCTACGGACTCGGGGCTCCCGAAGAGTACCTGCGCGCCATGGTCGCCCTTCAGGTAGGGGAGCGCTACGACCGTGACGCCCTCATCCGCCAGTTCATCGCGATGCAGTACAACCGCAATGACGTCGACTTCTCGCGAGGCAACTTCCGGGTGCGCGGCGACACCATCGAGATCATCCCCGTCTACGAAGAGCATGCGATCCGCATCGAGCTGTTCGGCGACGAGATCGAGGCTCTGTATTCGCTCCACCCGCTCACGGGAGAGGTCATCGAGAAGCTCGACGCCGTGCCGATCTTCCCCGCCTCGCACTACGTTGCCGGCACCGATGTCATCCAGCGTTCTATCGGCACCATCGAGACCGAGCTGGAAGAGCGCCTGGCCGAGTTCGAGCGGCAGGGCAAGCTCCTCGAGGCGCAGCGTCTGCGCATGCGCACCACTTTCGACCTCGAGATGCTGCAGCAGTTGGGCTTCTGCTCCGGCATCGAGAACTACTCGCGCCATATGGATGGACGCGCGCCCGGCGAGCCGCCGCACACCCTGCTCGACTTCTTCCCCGACGACTTCCTGCTGGTGATCGACGAGTCGCACGTGACCGTCCCGCAGATCGGAGCGATGTACGAGGGTGATGCATCGCGCAAGCGCACACTCGTCGACCACGGGTTCCGGCTGCCGAGCGCCATGGACAACCGCCCGCTGCGCTGGGACGAGTTCAAGAACCGCATCGGTCAGACCGTCTACCTGTCCGCCACTCCCGGCAAGTACGAGATGGGCATCGCCGATGGCATCGTCGAGCAGATCATCCGCCCGACCGGTCTCGTCGACCCGGAGATCGTGGTGAAGCCGTCGAAGGGGCAGATCGACGACCTGCTCGAGGAGATCAGGGTACGGGTCGAGCGCGACGAGCGCGTCCTCGTCACGACTCTCACCAAGAAGATGGCGGAGGAGCTCACCGACTTCCTCGGTGAGCACGGGGTGCGGGTGCGCTATCTGCACTCCGACGTCGACACCCTGCGTCGCGTGGAGCTGCTCAGCGAGCTGCGCGCCGGCGTGTACGACGTCCTCGTGGGCATCAACCTCCTGCGTGAGGGACTCGACCTTCCCGAGGTCTCCCTCGTCGCGATCCTCGACGCCGACAAGGAGGGGTTCCTGCGTTCGGGGACCTCGCTGATCCAGACCATCGGTCGTGCGGCCCGAAACGTGTCCGGCGAGGTGCACATGTACGCCGACAAGATGACCGACTCGATGACGAAGGCGATCGAGGAGACCGACCGGCGTCGCGAGAAGCAGGTCGCGTACAACAAAGAGCACGGCATCGACCCGCAGCCGCTCCGCAAGCGCATCGCCGACATCACTGAGGTGCTGGCGCGTGAGGGTGCCGACACGGCAGAGATGTTGTCCGGTCGCGGTCGCGCCACCGGCAAGGGCAAGTCGCCCACGCCGAACCTGCGCCGCACGGGCATCGCGGCCGAGGGGGCGCAGCAGCTCGAAGCCACGATCCAGGATCTGTCCGATCAGATGCTCGCGGCAGCGGCCGAGTTGAAGTTCGAGCTCGCCGGGCGCCTGCGTGACGAAGTGCAGGACCTCAAGAAAGAGCTCCGTGCCATGGAGCGCGCCGGGCACGCGTAGGAGGCGGGCTGATGGACGCTGCGGGGAACGAACTCGCCGATCGGGTGCGTGCGTTGCTGGGCGTGGACACCGAGATCGAAGAGCGTCGGATGTTCGGTACCAGGGCGTTCCTCGACGACGGCCGCATCCTCGTCGGCGCGCGTCCGGGTGGCGTCCTTCTGGTGCGCGTCGATGACGAGAACGGTGCCGCGCTGCTCACGGAGCCCGGAGCAGCGCGGGCCGTCATGGGTGCGCGCACGATGAGCTCCGGCTGGCTCGACGTGGCGGCCGGGGCCATCGAGGACGACACCGCGCTCATGTTCTGGCTTGACGTCGCTCGGGAGTCGACGGGTTCGGCGAACGAGGCTCCAGAGGAGAACTGACGCGACGGGCGGGACCGTCGCCAAGATCGAGGCCGCTACGGGCAGTGCACCAGGGTCTTCGGCCCGGTGCGGTCGATCTCGTGCTCCGTCATCGGTGCGCCGCAGAGAGGGCAGGCGCGCTCGGCGCGCTCTGCGGCGCTCGGGGGCGGAGTCTTCTCGTAGGGGCCAACGGATGCGGGTCCCGCGAACCGGATGAGGTTCGTGTTCACCCAGGAATACAGCCCTCCGGCGTCGCGGATGCGAGTACGGAGGGGCGGGCGATCGGAATCCTGTGCCATGTTCATTAGTGTACTAACTATTAGTGCAGATGTATAGTCTCCCTTGTGACAGCATCCGATGACCTGCTCCGGCTCGAGAACCAGCTCTGCTTCGCCCTGGTGACCGCGGCGCGCAATGTCGTCGCCCTGTACCGTCCCATCCTCGAGCCGCTGGGGCTGACTCATCCCCAATACCTCGTCATGCTGGCACTGTGGGAGCGGTCGCCGCGGACTCTCAACGACCTGGCGATCGATCTCGCCATGGAGCCGGCGACGGCTTCGCCGCTCGTGAAGAGGCTGGAGACGGAGGGGCTGGTCGTGCGTCAGCGCAGCAGCGAGGACGAGCGGCGCCTGGAGATCACGCTCACGCCGGCGGGAACGGCGTTGCGTGACCGGGCGGTCGACGTTCCGCACCAGGTCATGGCGGCGGTCGGCATGGGCGTCGACGAGATCGCGGCGCTTCGGGACGGTCTCGGACCTTTCGCGGGGCGTCGTCCTGACCTCGGCTGACGCGTCGGGCGCTCACGGCTCGCGGGAATCGACGACCACGAGGTGGGGGAGCAGCCCCCTAGGGTGGAGGCATGTCGCGCCCCGAGCCCTCGATCCCGGGGCGGGAGCGTGCCGGGACAGACCGGCCGCGGGGGCTTCTGCTCCCGCTGATCGCGATAGCCGGCTTCTTCGCGACGATCATGTTCGCAGCCTCGGCACAGGGCCTTCCGCAGTTCGGAGGATGGTTCACCGCTACCGAGGAACGGGCAGGTGACGACGTCCTGCCGACGGCGCCGACGGAGACCGCGCCACCGCCGTTGGATCCCCCTGAGGATTCGCCGTTGCTCGCGATCATCGGCTACGTCCTCGCGGCGGTCGTCGTCGCCGTCGTGCTCGCGATGGTGTACCTCGGTCTTCGACTCCTGATCCGCTACCTCGTGGGTCTCTGGCGTGACCGTCCGCTCGCGCGTCGCAAGGCGGCGCGGGTCGATGCCCGGGTCGTCATCGCACCCGCGGCCCACGTCGAACCGGACGAGGCGACGATCCAGCGTGGAATCGCGGAGGCGCTGAGGACGATCGACGGTCGGCCTCTGCCCGGCGACAGCATCGTGGCGGCGTGGGTGGGCCTGGAGGAATCGGCGGCGGATGCCGGCGCCGGCCGCGGTGTCAACGAGACCCCGTCGGAGTTCACCGTTCGCATCATCGGCCGACGTGCGGGGATCGCCGACGATGTCGTCGCCCTGCTGGGCCTCTACGAACAGGTGCGCTTCGGCGGGCACGACGCCGACGAGCGCGATCGGGTCCGAGCCGCCGAGTGCCTCCGCGGCATCCAGAAGGGCTGGCGATGAAGAGACGAATCCTGGTCCTGGGCGTCGGTGCCGCCGTCGCTGTGATCGTCCTGCTCCTGCTCGGTCAGGTGGGCTTTCCGGTTCCGTTCGTCTTCGCCTGGATGATCCTCGCCATCGCGGTGGTGTGCGCCTGCCGACAGGAGTTCATCGAGGTCGGGCCTGTCTGGCCCCCCGAGAAGCCGAGCCGCAAGACGCGCGGCTCGGAGGTATCCCGCATGGCCTGGGCGATCAACACGCGCACGGGAGTCGCCGGGCACGTCGTCGTGCGCCGGGTGCAGAGCGTGTTGAGAAGACGACTCGCCCTGCGTGGACTCGACCTCGACGATCCCACGCATCACGCGCGCATCGACGCGCTGCTCGGCGGGGGAGTGCGCGACGCCCTGCACGGTCGTGAAGTGCGGAGCACTGACATCGAGATCGTGCTCGACGCGATCGAACGAATCCCGAATGACACGGAGGAGACCGGATGAGCAGCCAGGAGACCACGCAGATCGCCGCCACGGGGCGTCGAGTGCTCGACAGCGTACGCGGCGCCGTCGTCGGGATGGACGAGCCCCTCACGATCGCCCTCGCTGCGATCCTCGCGGGTGGCCACGTGCTCTTCGAAGACGTTCCGGGGTTGGGGAAGACTCTCGCGGCGAGGAGCCTGGCGTCCGCGCTCGGCCTCGGTTTCCGTCGCCTGCAGTGCACGCCGGACATGCTCCCGGGCGACGTCACCGGCTCCTACGTGTATGCACCGGCCTCCGGTGAGTTCGTGTTCCGACCCGGCCCCATCTTCACCGGCCTGCTCCTGGCCGATGAGGTGAACCGCACCACTCCCAAGACCCAGTCGGCGATGTTGGAGGCGATGGCCGAGCATCAGGTCACGGTCGAGGGCAACAGCTTCGCCCTACCGCGTCCGTTCCACGTGATCGCGACCTCGAATCCGATCGAGTACGAGGGCACGTACGCGCTTCCCGAGGCGCAGCTCGACCGGTTCATGGTGCGGCTCGCCGTCGGATACCCCGGGCCGGACGATGAGACGCGCATCATCCTCGACCGCGTACGCCGACAGAGCCCCGATGCGTTCGTCGATCCGGTCATCGACGAACGGGGGCTCCTCGCGATCCAGGCAGCCGTCGAGAGGATCCACGTCGATGCCGATGTCGCCCGGTACTGCGTGGAGCTCACGAGGTCGACGCGGGATGCGACGCATGTCGCGGTCGGCGCCTCGCCGCGCGGATCGCAGGCTCTCGTCCTGCTCGGCCGCGCACTCGCGGCCCTGGACGGTCGCGATTACGTGCGGCCGGACGACATCAAGCGCATCGCGGAACCCGTGCTCGCGCACCGGCTGACCCTGACGCCGCATGCCTGGGCGCAAGGAGTGGATCCCCGGTCCGTCGTGGCGACGGTGGTCGAGGCCACGCCGGTGCCGCCGACCGTGGCCGCGGTGCGATGACCGAGCAGGTCCGTGTCACGGCACGTGCCCCCGTGCACTGGAGTCGGACGCCCGTGATCGCGATCGGACTCGCCGGCTCGACGATCCTCGCTGCCGTAGGGCTCGTCTTCTCGCGACCCGACGTGATCGGCATCGGGCTTCCGCTCGCGCTCGCGACGGCATGGATGCTGCTGCGTCGGCCCGGTGACGATGTGCTGTCGATCGAGCTGCGTGCACGTCCGGAGCGCTCGGACGGCTCATCGGAGGTCATCGCCGCGGCAGATGCGGTCCTCGACGGCGACTGGCTCCAGATCGCGGTCGATCAGGAGGAGCAGCGGTCGGGGGTCGCCGACGTGAAGGTCGGGAGCTCCGTCCTCACGTCGCGCAACCGCCTGCAGCACTCCGGTCCTCTGGAGCTGCTCGGAGTGACCGTGCGCGGGGTCGCTCTCGACGGCGCGTGGGTCACCGAGGCTGCTCCTCGCGTCGCACTGGGGTGGAACACACCGCCGCGGCATGTCCGGATCGGGCGTCTCCCGGTCGCGCCGCGATTGAGGGGTCTGCACGGTGCCCATGAGGGATCGCGGCCCGGCCAGGGCGGAGACTTCCGTGACATCCATCCGTTCGCCCCCGGCGACGAACTGCGCCGCGTCGACTGGCGGGCGACCGCGCGCGCCGCTCGCCGACCGGGTGAACTGCTCGTGCGACGCACTGCCACCCTCAGCGATTCCTCGGTGGTGATCGCGGTCGACACCGCGGAGGATCTCGGGACCGTCGTCGCCGCCTGGGGAGCGGACGATGCCGACCGGACAGGCGTCACCTCGCTGGACCTCGCGCGGGAGGCCGCGCTGTCCATCGCCACTTCGGCGGTCGGCGTCGGTGATCGGGTGGCGTACCACGCGCTGTCGCCCGGGGGTCTCAGCCTTCCCTCCGGTGGAGGTGCACGTCATCTCGCGCGGGTGCGGGACGTGATCGCGGCGACGGGTCAGAGTGACGAGGACTCCCGGTACCGCCGGTCGCCGGTCGTGCCTGCGGGATCCATCGTCTTCGTGCTCTCCACGTTCTTCGACGGTGTCGCCGCCCAGCTCGCCATCCGTTGGCGGGCGGCGGGGCACGCCGTGGTCGCCGTCGACGTGCTCCCGGCTCCGGACGAGAGCCGGCTCAGCCGTGAGCAGCGCATCGCGCTCCGGACCCTGCTCGCGGAACGCGCGGACATCCTCGTCGAGCTCCGGCATGCCGGCGTAGAGGTCGTCGCGTGGACGGATCAGGACGTCGACGTCGCGATGCGGCTCGCGGCGCTCCGTCAGCAGCGGATGCGGACGGTGCGGCGGTGAGACGCGGTCTCCGTTCGTTCCGGGTGCGGGCGGCTGCGCCCGGCGTCACGGTGCGGCTCCTGCTCGTCGCGATGGTGTGGGCAGGGGCGGTCGTGCTCGTTCCATTCCCGTTGTGGCAGGGCGTGGCGGTGATCGCCGCGGTCCTCGCTGTCGTGCTCCCGCGGTCCCTGGCGGCGTGGTTCGCGGCGGCGTGCCTGGTGTTCGGAGTCCTCCTGACCCCACCCGATCCGGGACGCACAGCCCTCGCCGTCCTGCTCGTCCACGCGATCCACGTGCTCGCATCGTTGAGCCTCGTGATCCCGATCTCCTCGCGTGTCGCCCTCGCCGTCCTGGGGCCGAGCCTGTCGCGCTTCTGCATCATCCAGCTGCTGGCGCAGCCCGTCGTCCTCGCGGCATGGTTGCTGGCGCCGTCGAACGTCGAGCAGGGGATCACGGTGCTCGCCCCGCTCGCCGCAGTGATGCTCGTGCTCGGTGTCGGGCTGGCGTTGAGAGCCGTCCGGAGCTCGGATGTGCCGCGGCCGGCACGATCGGCGGGAGAGGAATCGGTCGCTGAGCGTCCTCGCGGAGCCAATGTCCGTGGCCCCTCGTAGACTTGTTCGGTGCCCATCGTCCCCGTTGCCTCCTCCGGAAAACTCAGTGTCCGCGGTGCCCGCGTCCACAACCTCAAGAACGTCGACATCGACATTCCCCGCGACTCCCTCGTCGTGTTCACCGGCCTGTCCGGATCGGGGAAGTCCAGCCTCGCGTTCGACACGATCTTCGCCGAGGGGCAGCGTCGCTACGTCGAATCGCTGAGCGCGTACGCGCGCCAGTTCCTCGGCCAGGTCGACCGACCGGACGTCGATTTCATCGAGGGCCTCAGCCCTGCCGTCTCGATCGACCAGAAGTCGACCAACCGCAACCCGCGATCGACCGTCGGCACGATCACCGAGATCTACGACTACATGCGCCTGCTCTGGGCGCGTATCGGTATTCCGCATTGTCCTGAATGCGGCGAACGCATCCAGCGTCAGACGGTGCAGCAGATCGCCGATCAGTTGATGGAGCTCCCCGAGCGCACGCGCTATCAGGTCGTCGCGCCGATCGTCTCGCAGAAGAAGGGCGAGTTCGTCGACCTGTTCCGCGAGCTCGGTGCCAAGGGATACTCGAGGGCCATCGTCGACGGCGACCTCATCCAGCTCGCCGAGCCGCCCACGCTGAAGAAGAGCTACAAGCACGACATCGCGGTGGTGGTCGACCGTCTGGTCGCGTCCGACGACATCCTCGGGCGCGTCACCGACTCAGTCGAGACCGCGCTCGGGCTCGCGGGCGGCGTGGTGCAGATCAACTACGTCGACGGCGAGGGCGACGACGCGTGGCAGACCTTCTCCGAGAAGCTGGCCTGCCCGAACGGGCACGCCCTCACTCTCACCGAGATCGAACCGCGCACGTTCTCGTTCAATGCGCCGTTCGGCGCCTGCCCTGCATGCTCGGGGCTCGGCACGCGCATGTCCGTCGACGTCGATCTGATGCTCGGCGACGAAGACCTCTCGATCCGCGAGGGCGTCATCATCCCGTGGACGACTCAGGGAAAGGGCCTGTTCCAGTACTACGAGCGTCTGCTCGAAGGTCTTTCCAATGATCTCGACTTCTCCTTGGACACCCCCTGGCGCGAACTCCACTCCGACGTGCAGAACGCCGTGCTGCGCGGCGAGAACTACAAGGTCTCCGTCAAGTGGAAGAACCGCTACGGCCGCGAGATGCGATACACCTCCGGTTTCGAGGGTGTGGTTCCGTACATCGAGCGGCAGTACCTGCAAGCCGAGTCCGACAACCAGCGCAACCGCTGGGGTGAGTACCTCCGCGAGGTGCCCTGCCCCGTGTGCGATGGCAACCGACTCAAGCCCGAGGTCCTGGCCGTGCAGGTGCACGGTCATTCCATCGCCGAGGTCTCGCATCTGAGCCTCGCCGACGCGCGCGCTTTCATGGAGACCCTCACCCTCACCGACCGTGAAGCGAAGATCGCGGCCCAGGTGCTGCGCGAGATCCGCCTCCGCCTCGACTTCCTTCTGCAGGTCGGTCTCTCGTACCTGAACCTCAGCCGTTCGGCGGGCTCCCTCTCCGGTGGAGAGGCGCAGCGCATCCGGCTGGCGACGCAGATCGGCTCGGGGCTGACCGGCGTGCTCTACGTGCTCGATGAACCGTCGATCGGACTGCACCAGCGCGACAACCGCCGCCTGATCGAGACGCTGCTCACCCTGCGCGACCTCGGCAACACCCTGATCGTGGTGGAGCACGATGAAGAGACCATCGAGGCCGCGGACTGGGTCGTCGACATCGGTCCCGGTGCCGGAGTCAACGGTGGCGAGGTCGTGCATTCGGGTCCGTATTCGGCGCTGCTCAATGACAGCGCATCGATGACGGGGGAGTACCTCTCCGGTCGCCGCGAGATCCCGATGCCGACGAAGCGGCGGAAGATCGACAAGAAGCGGATGCTCAGCGTGGTCGGGGCCCGTGCGAACAACCTCCGCAACGTCACCGCCGACTTCCCGCTCGGCGTCCTGACCGCGGTCACGGGGGTCAGCGGCTCCGGCAAGTCGTCGCTCGTCAACGACATCCTCTACCAGGTGCTGGCGTCGCGCTTGAACGGTGCACGCACCGTTCCCGGCAAGCACACGCGGGTGACCGGGCTCGACAACCTCGACAAGGTCGTGCACGTCGATCAGGCACCGATCGGCCGCACCCCGCGATCGAACCCGGCCACCTACACGGGGGTGTTCGACCGCATCCGCACGCTTTTCAGCGAGACACCGGAGGCGAAGGTCCGTGGATACCAGCCCGGCCGATTCAGCTTCAATGTCAAGGGCGGCCGATGCGAGGCATGCTCCGGTGATGGCACGATCAAGATCGAGATGAACTTCCTGCCCGACGTGTACGTCGACTGCGAGGTCTGCCACGGCAAGCGCTACAACCGCGACACGCTCGCCGTGCACTACAAGGGCAAGAACATCGCCGAAGTACTCGAGATGCCGATCGAGGAGGCAGCCGATTTCTTCGAGCCCATCCAGGCGATCCACCGCTACATGAAGACGCTCGTCGACGTCGGGCTCGGGTACGTGCGGCTGGGCCAGTCGGCGACGACGCTCTCCGGCGGCGAGGCGCAGCGCGTCAAGCTGGCGACCGAGCTCCAGCGTCGCAGCAACGGGCGCAGCATCTACGTGCTCGATGAGCCGACCACGGGCCTGCACTTCGAAGACGTCCGCAAGCTCCTCGAGGTGCTCAACGGCCTGGTCGACAAGGGCAACACGGTGATCGTCATCGAGCACAACCTCGACGTGATCAAGTCGGCGGACTGGGTGATCGACCTCGGGCCCGAAGGCGGTTCCGGCGGTGGCCAGATCGTCGCCACGGGCACTCCAGAGCAGATCGCCCGCGTCGAGGCGAGCCACACCGGGCTGTTCCTCGGCGAGATCCTGGGTGAGGGGCGCTCCGCGCGGAAGGCCAGCTGATGGCCGATGTGCTGTCGTACAAGCCGAGGCCGGGGGAGATTCCCACCGACCCCGGCGTGTACCGCTTCCGCGACTCTGCCGGCCGGGTGCTCTACGTGGGCAAGGCGAAGAACCTGCGTCAGCGTCTGTCGAACTACTTCGCACCGCTGCGCACGCTGCATGAGCGCACCCGTCGTATGGTCACCACCGCGTCGTCCGTCGAGTGGACGGTCGTCCCCACCGATGTCGATTCGCTGCAGCTCGAATACATGTGGATCAAGGAGTTCGATCCGCCCTTCAACGTGCGCTACAAGGACGACAAGTCCTACCCGTTCATGGCCGTGACCCTCGCGGACGAAGCACCCCGAGTGATCGTCACCCGCAACCGCAAGATCCCCGGCGCACGGTACTTCGGTCCGTTCCCGAAGGTCTGGGCGGTGCACGAGACCATCGACCTGATGATCAAGGCCTTCCCGATCCGCACGTGCAGCGACTCCAGCTACCGGCGTGCCATGCAGACAGGCCGTCCGTGCTTCCCCGGGCAGATCGGCAAGTGCGGGGGCCCCTGCTCGATGACCGTGAGCATCGAGGAGCACCGTGCCATGGTCGACGACTTCGTCGCCTTCATGGCAGGTGGCGACGAGCGTTTCACCCGCGAGCTGACGAAACGGATGCTGGCGGCATCCGCGGCGATGGACTATGAAGCAGCGGCCAAGTACCGTGACAAGCTCTCGGCGATCGAAGCCGTGCTGGGCAAGAGCGCACTGGTCCTCCCCAGCGACGAGGACGCCGATCTGTTCGGGATCGCGGAAGACGAACTCGCCGCCGCAGTCCAGCACTTCGTGATCCGTGGCGGCAGGGCGCGTGGTGTGCGCGCCCTGACCATCGAGAAGGAGATCGACATCTCCAGCGGCGAGCTCGTCGAGCAGGTGCTGCAGCAGGCCTACGGAGAGGCGCAGGACGTTCCGCGTCGGATCCTGGTTCCGACACTGCCCGATGACGCTGCGGAACTCGAGGTGTGGCTGCGTGAGCGCCGCGGCAAGAAGGTCGAGATCGCGGTCGCGCAGCGCGGCCAGCGTGCCGACCTCATGCGCACTGCCACGCTCAACGCGCAGCAGGCACTGATCCGGCACAAGACGCGACGCACGACCGACTATGTCGCTCGAACCCAGGCGCTGACCGACCTGCAGGAGGCGCTCGGCATGGACGAAGCGCCGCTGCGCATCGAGTGCTTCGACATCTCCCACCTCGGTGGCACGAATGTCGTCGCGTCGATGGTGGTGTTCGAAGACGGGCTTCCCCGTAAAGACCAGTACCGGTCGTTCAACATCGCCGAGACGACCGATGACACCGATTCCATGTACCAGGTGCTCCGTCGCCGTCTGGCCTACCTCGATCGTCCCGAAGAGCCCGAGGCCATCGACCCGACGACCGACGAGGTCGTGGCGGAAGACGTCGGGGAGGCGACGGTGCGACGCAAGCCCCGATTCGCCTATCCGCCGCAGCTGCTCCTCGTCGATGGGGGACAGCCGCAGGTGGAGGCCGCGGCCCGAGCGCTCCGCGACGCCGGGCACACCGAGATCGCGGTCTGCGGCATCGCCAAGCGTCTCGAGGAGGTCTGGCTCCCCGGAGAGGACTTCCCCGTGATCCTGCCCCGTACGAGCGAAGCCCTGTACCTTCTGCAGCGCCTGCGCGACGAGGCGCACCGGTTCGCGATCACGCATCAGCGCAAGAGGCGGCGCAACGACATCGGCTCGGTGCTCGCCGAGGTACCGGGACTCGGGGCCTCCCGCATCAAGGTGCTGCTCAAGCACTTCGGTTCGGTGACCGCTCTCCGCGCCGCCGAGCCGGAACAGATCGAGGAAGTCCAGGGAATCGGTCCCGTGCTCGCTCAGAACATCCACACGCACCTGTCCACTCGCTAGGCTGGAGGCCGAGGGGGAGAGGGAGCACTGAGCAATGAATGACGGGGAGAAGGGCGAGTTCCTCATCGTCACGGGAATGTCCGGCGCAGGTCGGACGACGGTGGCGAACGCACTCGAGGATCTCGGCTGGTACGTCGTCGACAACCTGCCCCCGCAGATCCTGCGTCCGCTGCTCGATCTGACCGATATGGGCGGCACTGCTCTGCCAAAGGTCGCGGCGGTCGTCGATGTGCGCGGACGCAACCTCTTCGACGACTTCCCCGGGGTGGCGCGCGCACTGCGCTCCCGCGGTTCCGTTCGCGTGCTCTTCCTCGACGCGTCCGACGACGTCCTGGTGCGTCGGTTCGAGTCCGTGCGGAGACCGCACCCTCTGCAGGGCGAAGGCACACTGCTCGACGGCATCCGCATCGAGCGCGCCCGGCTCGCGCCGATCCGCGAAGCGGCCGACCTGGTGATCGACACGTCGACGCTCAACATCCACCAGCTCGCCACCCAGGTCTCCGACATCTTCTCCGAGGAGGGGGAGGCGCGACACCGGGTCACGCTGCTCAGCTTCGGGTTCAAGTACGGCCTGCCGACGGATGTCGACATCGTCGCGGACATGCGATTCCTGCCGAACCCGTTCTGGAACGAGGAGCTGCGGGGTCTGACGGGGAAGGACGAGACTGTTCGCGAGTACGTGCTCTCCCGGGATGGCGCGATGGAATTCCTGGACGCCTACTCCGCGGCGCTGGTGCCGGTGCTCGAGGGATATCAGCGCGAGAACAAGAGTCACTCGACGATCGCGATCGGCTGCACGGGGGGAAAGCACCGCTCCGTCGCCATGTCGGAGGAGCTGTCGCGCCGCCTCGCCGCGATCCCGGGCGTCGCCGTGAACGTCCGTCACCGGGACCTGGGCCGAGAGTAGCGGGCCGTCCGGCCGAGTAAGCTGGACGTTTGCGTCGCGATCCGGCGCGTGAACGTGAAGGAGTGTCGTGGCACTAACCACCGACGTCAAGGCCGAGCTGGTCAGCATCCGCAATGCACCCCCGACGGTGCGAGTCGCGGAAGTGACCGCCATCCTCCGGTTCGCCGGTGGTCTGCATTCGATCGCCGGTCGCGTGGCCGTGGAGGCCGAGGTCGACGCGGAGACCCTTGCGCGCCGCGTCGCTCGTGACCTCGCCGAGATCTACGGTGTGCGACCCGAGATCGCCCAGGTCCAGTCGAGCACCGCGAACGACGGCGCACGCTGGGCGGTGCGCGTGATCGCGCAGGGGGAGACCCTCGCCCGTCAGACCGGGCTGCTCGACCAGCGTCGGCGCCCCGTGCGCGGATTGCCCAACCGGCTCACCACCGGCTCGCGGGCCGAGGTCGCCGGACTGTGGCGCGGTGCCTTCCTCGCCGCAGGATCCCTGAGCGAGCCCGGACGCTCGGCCATGCTCGAGGTCGTCTGCCCGTCGTCGGAGGCCGCGATGGCCCTCGTCGGTGCGGCGCACCGCCTTGGAGTCGCCGCCAAGGCGCGCGAGGTGCGCGGGATGCCCCGCGTGGTCGTGCGCGAGGGCGAGGCGATCCGCACCATCCTCAACGAGATGGGTGCACAGAAGACCGCCATCGCGTGGGAGGAGCTCCGCCAGCGCCGCGAGGTGCGGGCCGGCGTCAACCGTCTCGTGAACTTCGACGACGCGAACCTTCGCCGTTCCGCACAGGCCGCCGTCGCGGCGTGCGCACGTGTCGAGCGCGCACTGGAGATCCTGGCCGACGAAGTCCCCGATCATCTCAAGGTGGCCGGCGAACTCCGTCTGGCGCACCGCGACGCCAGCCTCGATGAGCTCGGCCACCACGCCGACCCGCCCCTGACAAAGGACGCCGTCGCCGGCCGCATCCGCCGTCTGCTCGCGATGGCCGACAAGCGCGCGCAGCAGGAGGGCATCCCCGGAACGGAAGCCGCGGTCCCCGTCGGACTCGACGTCTGATCCACCTCTCGACCAAGACCCGCCGACCGGCACCCGGACGGCGGGTCTTTCGTCATACGACGGAAGGATCGGGGGCGCCGCCGCGTTGTCGTCAGTAGGATGAATCACGTCCGCTCTACGCCGCACATCGGCGGCGCGGAGGATCGGCAAGCGCCGCGGCGCGGCGCGGATTGGATGAAAGCGATATGGCGACCTACACGCTCCCCGACCTTCCCTACGACTTCGCAGCCCTGGAGCCGCACATCAGCGGCAAGATCATGGAGCTGCACCACGACAAGCACCACCAGGCATACGTGACGGGTGCGAACGCCGCGCTCGACCAGCTCGCCGAGGCGCGCGAGAGCGGAAACCTCGCGAACGTCAACAAGCTCGAGAAGGACCTCGCGTTCAACCTCGGCGGTCACGTCAACCACTCGATCTTCTGGACGAACCTGTCGCCGAACGGCGGCGGTCAGCCCGAGGGCGAGCTGAAGGCGGCGATCGACGAGTACTTCGGCTCGTTCGAGAAGTTCCAGGCGCACTTCACGGCAGCGGCGACCGGCATCCAGGGATCCGGGTGGGCGGTCCTCAGCTGGGATTCGATCGGCTCGCGTCTGATCATCCAGCAGCTGTTCGACCAGCAGTCGAACACCGCGCAGGGCACGATCCCGCTGTTCCAGCTCGACATGTGGGAGCACGCCTTCTACCTCGACTACCTCAACGTGAAGGCTGACTACGTCAAGGCCGCGTGGAACATCGCGAACTGGGAGAACGTCGCCCAGCGCCTCGAAGTCGCCCGCAAGCAGACGAACGGCCTGCTGGTACTGTCGTAATCGGGTCGCGTCCCGACGGGCCACGGCTCGTCGGGACGCCCTCTCAGCCAAAAAACCCCGCGCTTCACGCGTGCTGGAAAGCAGCGTGCAGTGCACGAGAAACAGGGAGACCTGAGTGTCTGTCAAGATCGGTATCAACGGCTTCGGCCGCATCGGACGCAACTACTTCCGCGCGGCTCTCGCGCAGGGAGCGGACCTTGAGATCGTCGCCGTCAACGACCTCACCGACAACAAGACCCTGGCGCACCTGCTGAAGTACGACTCGGTGGGCGGCGTCCTCGACGCCGAGATCAGCTACGACGATGAGAGCATCACCGTCAACGGCAAGACGATCAAGGCGTTCGCCGAGCGCGACCCCGCCAACCTCCCCTGGGGTGAGCTGGGCGTCGACATCGTCATCGAGTCCACCGGCTTCTTCACCAAGGCTGAACTCGCCAAGAAGCACATCGAGGCCGGCGCGAAGAAGGTCCTCATCTCGGCCCCGGGCACCGGTGTCGACGGCACGTTCGTCATGGGCGTGAACGAGGACACGTACAACCCGGAGACCGATCACATCATCTCCAACGCCTCCTGCACGACGAACTGCCTCGCGCCGCTCGCCCAGGTCTTCAACGACGCTTTCGGCATCGACCGCGGCTTCATGATGACGGCTCACGCGTACACCGCGGACCAGAACCTGCAGGACGGCCCGCACAGCGACCTGCGTCGTGCACGTGCTGCCGCGATCAACATCACGCCGGCGTCGACCGGTGCTGCCAAGGCCATCGGCGAGGTGCTCCCGGAGCTGCAGGGCAAGCTCAGCGGCTCGTCGTACCGCGTTCCGGTTCCGACCGGCTCGATCGTCGACCTCACCCTCATCACTGACCGTGAGAACCTGACGGTCGACGAGGTCAACGAGGCGTACAAGAAGGCCGCTGCCGAGGGTCGCCTCGCCGGCTACCTGCAGTACAACGAGGACCCGATCGTCTCGAGCGACATCGTGCACAACCCGCACTCGTCGATCTTCGACTCGACGCTCACCAACGTGAGCGGCAACCTGATCAAGGTCTCCAGCTGGTACGACAACGAGTGGGGCTACTCCAACCGTCTCGTCGACCTGACCGAGTACGTGGCCGAGCGCCTCTAAGCTCAGACACATGACTCTGCGCACCCTGGACACTCTGGGGTCGCTCGAGGGCAAGCGCGTCATCGTCCGTTGTGATCTCAACGTCCCCTTGCGGGATGGGATCATCACGGACGATGGCCGTGTCCGCGCCTCGTTGCCGACCCTCAACGCACTCATCAATGCGGGCGCCCGCGTCGTCGTGTGCTCTCACCTCGGGCGGCCGGACGGCGCGCCCGACCCGAAGTACAGCCTGGAGCCGGTGGCCCAGCGCCTGTCCGAGCTGCTCGGTGCCCCGGTCGCGTTCGCACGCGACACGGTCGGCGAGTCGGCGAAGGACGCCGTGGAGTCCCTCGAGGACGGCGGAGTCGTCGTCATCGAGAACCTGCGGTTCAACCCGGGGGAGACCTCGAAGGACGACGCCACCCGTGCGGCTTTCGCGGCCGAACTCGCGGAGCTCGGCGATGTGCTGGTCTCCGATGGGTTCGGGGTCGTGCACCGCAAGCAGGCGAGCGTCTACGAGCTCGCCGAGCTGCTCCCGTCCGCGGCCGGTCTGCTGATCGCGACCGAACTCGACGTGCTCGACCGTCTGACCGAGAATCCCGAGCGTCCGTACGCGGTCGTGCTCGGCGGCTCCAAGGTCAGCGACAAGCTCGGCGTCATCTCGCACCTGCTGCCGCGCGTCGACAAGATCCTCGTCGGCGGCGGCATGCTGTTCACCTTCCTCAAGGCACAGGGTCACGCCGTGGCGTCGAGTCTCCTGGAAGAGGACCAGCTCGAGACCGTTCGCGGCTACATCGCGGAGGCGGCGGAGCGTGGCGTGGAGCTCGTGCTCCCCACCGACGTCGTCGTCGCCGCATCCTTCGGCGCCGATGCCGCGCATGAAGTCGCTGCAGCCGATGCCATCGAGTCCACGCCGTTCGGTGCCTCCGGCATCGGCCTCGACATCGGCCCGGAGACGGCGGCACGTTTCGCCGAGGTCATCCGCGAGTCGAAGACCGTGTTCTGGAACGGCCCGATGGGCGTGTTCGAGTTCCCGGCGTTCGCGGCGGGTACCAAGACCGTGGCGCAGGCGCTCACCGAGGTCGACGGCCTCAGCGTCGTCGGCGGTGGCGACTCCGCGGCAGCCGTGCGGCAGCTGGGCTTCTCCGACGACCAGTTCGGTCACATCTCGACCGGCGGCGGCGCGAGCCTCGAATTCCTCGAGGGCAAGAAACTACCTGGGCTGGAGGTCCTCGGATGGGCGTGAACTCCCGTACCCCGCTGATCGCGGGAAACTGGAAGATGAATCTCGACCACCTGCAGGCGGTCGCGTTCGTGCAGAAGCTGCACTGGACGTTGAAGGACGCAAAGCACGAAGACGGATCGGTCGAGGTGGCGGTCTTCCCGCCGTTCACGGACATCCGCAGCGTGCAGACGCTCATCGACGCGGACAAGATCCCGTTCGCGCTCGGAGCGCAGGACGTCTCGGCACACGACTCCGGTGCGTACACCGGTGAGGTGTCGGGGGCATTCCTGGCGAAGCTCGACGCGAAGTACGTCATCATCGGTCACTCCGAACGCCGTGAGTACCACTCCGAGGGCGACGACATCGTGGCTGCCAAGGTGAAGGCCTCGCTCAAGCACGGACTGGTCCCGGTGATCTGCGTCGGCGAGACAGCGGGCGACCTCGAGAAGTTCGGCGCCAGTGCAGTCCCGGTGTCCCAGCTCGAGGCCGCGCTCGAGGGCGTCTCGCCGAAGGCGGACATCGTCGTGGCGTACGAGCCCGTGTGGGCGATCGGCTCCGGCCAGGCAGCGACCCCGCAGCAGGCACAGGATGTCTGCGCCGCACTGCGAGCCGTCATCGCGAAGGTCCTGGGCGACGAAGCGGCTGCGCGCACGCGCATCCTCTACGGCGGCTCGGTGAAGTCGGGCAACATCGCCAGCTTCATGCGCGAACCCGATGTGGACGGCGCTCTGGTCGGCGGGGCGAGCCTCGTCGTGGACGAGTTCGCCGCGATCATCCGCTTCGAGAAGCACGTCGGCGTGTGAGTGCAGCGGGGCTTCGGCCCCGCTGCACCGTATACTTGACCGTTACGGGGGCGCTCCGGCCCCAGCGAAAGGCTCTTTCTCGTGGCAATTCTCGAGTTCGTCCTGCAGGTCGTGCTGGGCATCACCAGCGTTCTGCTGACCCTCCTCATCCTCTTGCACAAAGGCCGCGGCGGTGGCCTGTCCGACATGTTCGGTGGAGGCATGACCTCAGCGGTCGGCTCTTCCGGGCTCGCGGAGCGGAACCTGAACCGCTTCACCGTCGTCCTGGCTCTGACGTGGTTCGTCTCCATCGTCGCGCTGGGCCTCATCACGAAATTCGAGGTCATCTGATGGCTACCGGTGGAAACGCGATCCGCGGCACCCGTGTCGGCTCTGGCCCCATGGGCGAGCAGGACCACGGTTATCACGCCGACCGCATCGCAGTCTCGTACTGGGACGGTCTCGGCAACGAGACCGTGCGCTACTTCGCCGCCGGTCTCCCCGAAGAGGAGATCCCGGAAACGATCGATCACCCGCAGTCGGGTCTTCCTGCCGGCCGCGACAAGGAGAATCCTCCTGCGCTCGCGAAGGCGGAGCCGTACAAGACGCACCTCGCCTACGTGAAGGAGCGTCGTACCGACGAGGAAGCCGTCCAGCTTCTGGACGACGCACTCACGCAGCTGCGCGAGCGCAGGGGCCAGTGACCTCGGTCTGACATCGAAGAAGCCGCCCGCGAGTCATCGCGGCGGCTTCTTCCGTACCCTGACACCGTCTTCAGCGGCAGCCCGCTGCGGCGTCGATGTAGTTCTGCGGGGGATAGCCGTACGCCCACACCCCGTTGGCGTCGTCGGTGTAGCCCATGCTGATGGCCCACGCGGTCGCCCACTTCTCGATGCTGTCCTGAGTGGACGAGTCGTACATGCTCTGGCACTTCACGCTGATCGCGTGCCCCACCTCATGGGCGACGAGCGCCTTGCTTCGGACGCCCGGCCACTGCTCGGCGACCGAGTTCGAGAGCTCGATCGTTGCGCGCCCGGACTCGCCCCACCACCAGGTCGTGTACCCGCCCATGCTGCCGTTGTAGCCGGCGCCGCTCACGACCGGCGACCAGTCGAAGTCGAGGAGCACGCCGGGCGCGAGGGATCGGGCGAACGCCTCGATCTCGAGCCGGGCGTTCAGCAGCGGCCCCGCTTTCTCCGCCAGCTCTTCGCTCTCGGTGGCGACGACGCGCGCGGCCGCGTCCTGCAGCGAGAGGTAGGCGGTTGCCTCGCTGTCATCCATGGTCGTCGCGGCGGTCGCATCGGCGGCTGCTGCGCGCAGGGCGATCACGGCCTCGTTGCGGGCGGAGAGGTGCGCGGCCTCGAACGCCGGAGCGGCCGCGCCGGCGGCGTTGATCACGGCCACCCCACTCTCCGCCACAGCCTCATGCGCGTCTGCCGTCTCGGTGGAGGCGACGGCGAGCTCATCGGACAGCATGTCGAGGTCGTGCCGTCGCTGTTCCAGCTCCGACGTGGCGCCGAACAGTTCCCAGAACCAGCCCGGCTTCGTGCCCACCCCGGCGATCTCCGTCGCGACCACGGCGTCGGCCTCCGAGGCGGCGGTGGTGCCGTCGGCGAGCGCTGAGGCGAGCCCTGCCTGGACCTCCTCGGGCACCGCGATCGGCTGGTTTCCTCCGGCGAGGATCTGTTCCGCCGCGCCGGTGACCGCGCGGAGGTCCGCGATCGCCTCACGGACCTGCGTCTTCGTGGTCGACGTCGGCTCGGCGGTGCTCTCGTATCGCGACAGCGCGTTGTCGTACCCGAGGTTCGCCGTCACCTGAGTGAGTGCCAGCCCTGCGATCACGGCCGCTCCGCCGATCAGACCGACGGCGATGCCCGTGCGTCTCATCCGACGTGGCGTCGCCGCTGCAGCAACGGCGGGATCAGCGGAGAACACGACGGGCAATACGTGCCCACCGGGGAGCGGCGCCGTGCGCGTGTCGGTGTCCGGCCGGGACTGGTCGGTCACGTCGTGCCCATTCGATGATGCCTTCCGGTCGGAGACTGCGTGCAGCGATGCTGACAGCGTATTCGACGGGCGGACGCGAGCCGGAGAAGATCACGGGGAATGAGAGAAGGCCCCTACCGATGGTGGGGGCCTTCTCGAGCGGAGGGGCTGACGGGAATCGAACCCGCATCATTAGTTTGGAAGACTAAGGCTTTACCACTAAGCTACAGCCCCGGATCCGGACCTTCGGAAAGGTTCGGTACCGACTCATCGACTATACCGGACTCTGGCTCATGCTCCGGTCCGTTAGACTCGGTGGGGCTGAATCCGCGTGCGGATTCCCCGGGGCGTAGCTCAGTTTGGTAGAGCGCCCGCTTTGGGAGCGGGAGGTCGCAGGTTCAACTCCTGTCGCCCCGACACGGCCCCCACGGACCTTACAGCCGCGAATCGAAGCGGAAATCACAAGGAGAACACACCAGCATGGCGAACAGCACCGTCGAGAAGCTGACCCCGACCCGGGTCAAGCTCACCATCACGGTCACCCCGGACGACCTCAAGCCCAGCATCGCTCACGCGTACGAGCACATCGCTCAGGACGTGCAGATCCCCGGCTTCCGCAAGGGCAAGGTCCCGGCTCCGATCATCGACCAGCGCATCGGTCGTGGCGCCGTCATCGAGCACGCCGTCAACGAGGGCCTGGACAAGTTCTTCCGCGAGGCGACGGTCGAGCACAAGCTGCGCGTCGTCGGCCGTCCGGCTGCCGACATCACGCAGTGGCCGAACGAGAAGGACTTCTCGGGTGACCTGCTCGTCGACATCGAGGTGGATGTCCGCCCCGAGATCGAGCTGCCCTCCTACGACGGCATCACCGTGACGGTCGACGCCGTCGAGGCCGATGACGCCGCGCTCGACGCCGAGCTCGACAACATGCGCGCGCGCTTCGGCACGCTGGTCCCGGTCGACCGTCCGGCCGCCAAGGGCGACTTCGTCGAGCTCGACCTCGTCGCGACGATCGACGGTGCCGAGATCGACCGCGCCGAGGGCGTCTCCTACGAGATCGGCTCCGGCGAGCTGCTCGAGGGCATCGACGACGCGATCGAGTCGCTCACCGCCGGTGAGGACACCACCTTCCGCTCCGCTCTCGTCGGTGGCGACCACGCCGGCTCCGAGGCCGAGGTCTCCGTGACCGTCAAGGCCGTCAAGGAGCGCGAGCTCCCCGAGGCCGACGACGACTTCGCGCAGATCGCGAGCGAGTTCGACACGATCGCCGAGCTCCGCGAGAGCCTGGCCGAGCGCGTCGCTCAGCAGGGCGTCTTCACGCAGGGCTCCGCCGCGCGCGACAAGCTCGTCGAGGTGCTGCTCGAGCAGATCGAGATCCCCGTTCCGCCGCAGCTCATCGAGGACGAGGTGCACAACCACCTCGAGGGCGAAGGCCGTCTCGAGGACGAGGTGCACCGCGCCGAGGTCACCGAGGCGAGCGAGAAGCAGTTCCGCACGCAGGTGCTGCTCGACACGATCGCCGAGCAGGCCGATGTGCAGGTCTCGCAGGAAGAGCTCAGCCAGTACCTCATCCAGTCGGCTGCGCAGTACGGCATGGCTCCGCAGGAGTTCGTCGAGGCGCTGCAATCCTCGAACCAGCTCCCGGCGCTCGTCGGAGAGGTCGCGCGCAACAAGGCCCTCGCGATCGCGCTCGGCAAGGTGAAGGTCGTCGACAGCAACGGCAAGGCCGTCGATCTGTCCGACTTCATCGTCACCGACGACGAGGCGGAGTCCACCGACGCCGAGTCCGCCGAGGCCGAGGAGAAGCCGGCCAAGAAGGCTCCGGCCAAGAAGCCCGCCGCCAAGAAGGCTCCGGCCAAGAAGGCCGATGACGCTGACGAGGCCGAGAAGCCGGCTGCCAAGAAGCCCGCCGCCAAGAAGGCCCCGGCGGAGAAGGCTCCGGCCAAGAAGGCTCCGGCGAAGAAGGCGGCCGACAAGGCCGAGTGATCGGACACGATCCAGTGAAGAGGGCGGGTGCTGCGGCATCCGCCCTCTTTTCCATCCAGGGAGGGCAATCATGAAGACGTGGGATGAGCGCATCGACGAGGTGTGGGACGACGCGACGGGTGAGGAGGTCGGTGACGACACCATCGCCCGCATCGACGCCCTCGCCGCCGAGCGCGGAGCAGGTGACGCCCGCGCCGAGTTCGAACGCGCGGGCGCGCGGGATTCCGCGGGAAGGCCCGCGGAAGCCATCGTTCTGTATCGGCGCGCGCTGGCATTGGGGTTGGATGCTGAGCATCGCCCGCAATGCGTGATCCAGATGGCGAGCTCGCTGCGGAATCTGGGCGAATACGACGAGGCCCTCGCCGTGATCCGCGCCGAGGAGCAGCTGTCGGCCGACGGTCCCTACCGTGACGCCATCGCGTGCGTGCATGCCCTCATCCTCGCGAGCGCGGGGCGACCAGCGCAGGGTCTCTCGGTGGCGCTGCTCGCCCTGGTCCCGCATCTGCCGCGCTACCACCGGTCGATGACGGCGTATGCCCGCGAGATCGCGGACGCCGACACCTGATATGCCGACGGCGAACACGGCCTGGGTGCCGCGTTGTCGCCGGTAGATTCGAATCACTGAAACACGGAATCAGGAGCTGACATGGCTGCAGAACCCCTCCTCGCAACGAGCGTCTTCGACAGGTTGCTGAAGGACCGCATCATCTGGCTGGGGTCGGAGGTGCGCGACGAGAACGCGAACGAGATCTGCGCGAAGATCCTTCTTCTCGCCGCAGAAGACTCCGAGCGAGACATCTACCTCTACGTGAACTCGCCCGGCGGTTCGATCACCGCGGGCATGGCGATCTACGACACGATGCAGTTCGTGCCGAACGACATCGTCACGGTCGGCATCGGAATGGCCGCATCGATGGGTCAGCTGCTGCTGACCGCCGGCACCAAGGGCAAGCGCTACATCACGCCCAACGCCCGGGTGCTGCTGCACCAGCCGCACGGCGGCTTCGGCGGCACGTCGAGCGACATCCAGACCCAGGCGCAGCTCATCATGTCGATGAAGAACCGCCTCGCGGAGATCACGGCGGCGCAGACCGGCAAGTCGGTCGAGCAGATCAACGCCGATGGTGACCGCGACCGCTGGTTCACCGCCGAGGAAGCCCTCGAGTACGGCTTCGTCGACCACATCCGCGAATCGGCCTCCGACGTCATCGGCGGCGGCGGAACCGACCAGGACACCGAGTAACGGAAAGCGAAAGGACGCTCATGTACACACCCACCTTCCGCTCAGCCGGTGACCTGCCTTCCAGCCGCTACGTGCTCCCGCAGTTCGAGGAGCGCACCGCCTACGGATTCAAGCGCCAGGACCCGTACAACAAGCTGTTCGAAGACCGCGTGATCTTCCTGGGCGTGCAGGTCGACGACGCGTCGGCCGACGATGTCATGGCGCAGCTCCTCGTCCTGGAGAGCCAGGATGCCGAGCGCGACATCACCATGTACATCAACTCGCCCGGTGGCTCGTTCACCGCTATGACGGCGATCTACGACACGATGCAGTACGTCGCGCCGCAGATCCAGACCGTCGTGCTCGGCCAGGCGGCCTCCGCTGCGGCCGTGCTGCTCGCGGCCGGCGCGCCGGGCAAGCGCCTCGCGCTCCCGAACGCCCGCGTGCTGATCCACCAGCCCGCGATGGGTGAGGCGGGCCACGGCCAGGCCTCCGACATCGAGATCCAGGCCGCGGAGATCCTCCGCATGCGGACCTGGCTCGAGGAGACCCTCGCCGGCCACACGAAGCGCACGCCGGAGCAGGTGAACCGCGACATCGATCGCGACAACATCCTCTCCGCCGCACAGGCGCTGGAGTACGGCATCGTCGACCAGGTCCTCACGACGCGCAAGCGCGTCTGATCCGATCGATCCCGAAGGGCGTCCGTCATCACGACGGGCGCCCTTCGTCGTACCCGGCGGATGTGCAGAGCCCCCACGCTCGATTGCGCATATGAGCATCATGATGCGCGAACGCTGATGAGGGCCTACTCTGGGAGAGGAAGGAGGATGCCGTGGAAGAAGATCTGCTCATGGTTCGCGTCGCCGAGCTGTACTACGACGAGGACAAGACCCAGGACGAGATCGGCGGACTCCTCAAGATCTCCCGCTGGAAGGTCGGCCGCCTGCTGACGCAGGCTCGTGAACGCGGCATCGTGCGCATCGAGATCGTGCATCCCCGCGCCCGCAGGCTCGGCCTCGAGCGACTTCTGGTCGACCGATTCGGACTGACGGACGCCGTCGTCGTGCCGGCCCCGGAGGGCGATGACGGCACGCTCGAGCGGGTGGCGCAGGCCGCCGCCGACTTCCTGACCGCACTGCGGCCGGTGCCCCGCACGCTCGGGGTGAGCTGGGGGCGTACGCTCCGCGCCGTCGCCGAGGCGCTCCCGGATGGATGGGCGAACGGCGTGACGGTCGTGCAGCTCAACGGGGGAGTGAGCCTGAATCGGCGCTCCGGCGGGGCGGCAGGCCTCGCTGTCACGATCGCTCAGCGCGCGTCTGGCCAGGTCTCGCTGCTGCCGAGCCCGGCCATCCTCGAGCGTGTGGAGACGAAGCAGGCGATCGAGTCCGACCGCACCGTCGCTGCCGTGCTCGAAGAAGCAGCGGAGGCGCAGGCATTCCTGTTCACCGCAGGGCCGTGCGACGCTTCATCCGCGCACGTCGAGAACGGCTACCTCAGCGCTGAAGACGTGGAAGAGCTCGCGCGTCGTGGCGCCGTCGGAGACGTTCTCGGCCGCTACGTCGACGCCGAGGGGAACATCGTCGACTCGCAGCTCGATGCGCGAACGGTCGGCGTCTCGCTCGATCGTCTGCGCGGAGCCGCCCGCGCGATCTTCGTCACGGCGGGCCCCGCCAAGCACGACATCGCACGAACCGTGGTCACCAGCGGCCTGTGCGGTGTTCTGGTGACCGATGAGACCACAGCACGAGCATTGTTGGAGGAACAGTGACGACCAAAGAACTCAGCCGCAGGACGGCGGTGGACGTTCTGGGCGGAGAGCCCGACGACGCCACCCTCCGACGTTTCCTGCACGGACTCCCCGGTGTGGATGCCGTCGGTCTCGAGCAGCGCGCTGCCGGGCTCGGCACCCGCTCCATCAAGACCACCTCGAAGGCGTGGGCCCTCGACACGATCATCAAGCTGATCGACCTCACGACGCTCGAGGGTGCGGACACCCCCGGCAAGGTGCGCTCGCTCGTCGCCAAGGCGAAGACCCCCGACGCCGCAGACCCCTCGACTCCACGGGTCGCCGCGGTCTGCGTCTATGGCGACATGGTCGGCGACGCCGTCGCCGCGCTCGGCGGCCTGCACGGCGACCCCGACGACGGAATGATCTCCGTCGCTGCGGTGGCCACGGCGTTCCCGAGCGGGCGCTCGTCTCTCGCGATCAAGCTCGCCGACACCGCTGAGGCGGTCGCCGCCGGAGCCGACGAGATCGACATGGTCATCGACCGTGGGGCGTTCCTCTCCGGCCGCTACGGCCTCGTGTTCGACCAGATCGCCCAGGTCAAGGAAGCATGCCGCCGCGAGGACGGTTCGTACGCCTCGCTCAAGGTGATCCTGGAGACCGGCGAGCTGAACACGTACGACAACATCAAGCGCGCCTCGTGGCTGGGCATCCTGGCGGGAGGGGACTTCATCAAGACCTCGACCGGAAAGGTGCAGCCCGCCGCGACGCTTCCGACGACTCTTCTCATGCTGGAGACCGTGCGTGACTGGCACCGCGGCACCGGCGAGAAGATCGGCGTGAAGCCGGCCGGTGGCATCCGCTCCTCGAAGGACGCGGTGAAGTACCTCGTGACCGTCGCCGAGACAGTGGGCGAGGAGTGGCTGCAGCCGCACCTCTTCCGGTTCGGCGCATCCAGCCTCCTCAACGATGTGCTCCTGCAGCGTCAGAAGCTCAGCTCCGGCCACTACTCGGGCCCCGACTACGTCACGATCGACTGACGGGAAGACGAACATGTCATTTCTGGAATACGCTCCCGCACCGGAGTCCACCGCGATCCTGAACCTCAAGGACAGCTACGGCCTGTTCATCGACGGCGAGTTCGTCGACGGATCCGGCACCCCGTTCCACACGATCTCGCCGGCGACGGAGAAGCACATCGCAGAGATCGCCTCGGCCAGCGACGAGGATGTCGACCGCGCGGTCGCCGCCGCCCGTCGTGCCTACGAGAAGACCTGGTCGAAGATGAGCGGTCGCGACCGCGGGAAGTACCTCTTCCGCATCGCCCGCCTCGTGCAGGAGCGCGCTCGCGAGCTCGCCGTCGCCGAGAGCCTCGACAACGGCAAGCCGATCAAGGAGAGCCGTGACGTCGACGTGCCGCTCGTCGCCTCCTGGTTCTTCTACTACGCGGGCTGGGCGGACAAGCTCGACCATGCGGGTCTCGGCGCCGACCCCCGCGCGCTGGGCGTCGCCGGTCAGATCATCCCCTGGAACTTCCCTCTGCTGATGCTGGCCTGGAAGATCGCCCCCGCACTCGCCGCAGGCAACACTGTCGTGCTCAAGCCTGCAGAGACCACGCCCCTCACGGCGCTGATCTTCGCGGAGATCCTGCAGCAGGCCGACCTGCCGGCGGGTGTCGTCAACATCGTGACGGGTGCCGGAGCCACCGGTTCCACCCTCGTGCGCCACCCCGACGTCGACAAGGTCGCCTTCACCGGTTCGACCGGTGTCGGCCGTGACATCGCACGGGCCGTGGCAGGCACCCACAAGAAGCTGACGCTGGAGCTCGGCGGGAAAGCGGCGAACATCGTGTTCGACGACGCCCCCATCGACCAGGCGGTCGAAGGTATCGTGAACGGGATCTTCTTCAACCAGGGCCACGTGTGCTGCGCCGGCAGCCGTCTGCTCGTGCAGGAGTCGATCCACGACGAGGTCGTCGACAGGCTCAAGACGCGTCTGTCGACCCTGCGTCTGGGCGACCCCCTCGACAAGAACACCGACATCGGTGCGATCAACTCCGCCGCGCAGCTGGCCCGTATCCGCGAGCTCAGCGACATCGGCGAGGCCGAGGGCGCCGAGCGCTGGACCGCCGACTGCGCCATTCCGGAGCAGGGCTTCTGGTTCGCACCCACCATCTTCACCGGTGTCGAGGCATCGCATCGCATTGCCCGCGACGAGGTCTTCGGCCCGGTGCTCTCGGTGCTCACCTTCCGCACGCCCGCCGAGGCGATCGCGAAGGCGAACAACACGCCCTACGGTCTCTCCGCCGGGATCTGGTCCGACAAGGGATCGCGCATCCTCGCTGTGGCCGACCGCCTGCGTGCCGGCGTGATCTGGGCCAACACCTTCAACCGCTTCGACCCGTCGAGCCCGTTCGGCGGGTACAAGGAGTCCGGATTCGGCCGCGAGGGCGGTCGCCAGGGTCTCACCGCCTACCTCAAGGGAGCCGCAGCATGAGCAAGCGACTGACTGTTCCGAAGACGTACAAGCTGGCGATCGGCGGGGCCTTCCCGCGGAGCGAGTCCGGCCGCACGTACGAGGTGCGCACGCCGAAGGGGGCCTTCCTCGCGAACGCCGCGAAGGGCTCCCGCAAGGACGCCCGCGACGCCGTGGTCGCCGCCCGATCCGCCGTCAAGGGCTGGTCCGGTGCGACCGCCTACAACCGCGGCCAGGTCTTGTACCGCGTCGCGGAGGTGCTGGAGGGGCGTCGTGCGCAGTTCATCGACGAGATCGCGGCTCAGGAGGGCGTGTCGTCCGCGGCCGCGGCCTCGCAGGTCGACGAAGCTATCGACCTCTGGGTCTGGTACGCCGGATGGTGCGACAAGTACGCACAGGTGGCGGGCAACGCGAACCCCGTGTCGGGGCCGTACTTCAACATCTCCGTGCCGGAGCCGACCGGTGTCGTGGCGATCGTCGCCCCGCAGGACTCGGCGCTGCTCGGTCTGGTGTCGGTCGTGGCTCCGGCTCTGGTCGCCGGGAACACGGTTGTGGTCGTCGCGAGCGAGCAGCACCCGCTCTCGGCCATCAGCCTCGCCGAGGTCCTCGCCACCAGCGACGTCCCGGGCGGAGTCGTGAACGTGCTGACGGGTTCGCCTGCGGAGATCGCTCCGTGGCTGGCTTCGCACCAGGACGTGAACGCTCTCGACCTGGCCGGAGCCGGCGCTCTCGACTGGGTCGACATGCAGATCGCCGCGGCGGAGACGCTCAAGCGGGTGCTCCCCCCCGGAGACGTCGTCGCCTCGCCGGAGCGGATCGGCGCCTTCACAGAGGTGAAGACCGTCTGGCACACCAAGAGCATGGTCTGACCGTCCTGACGACCTCATGAAGGGGGTCGGGAGCCTTCGCCCACGACCGGGCAGCTGAAGGCTCCCGGCCCCTTCATCGTTTCGCGATCCGATGTCGAATGCCCTCAATGCGGCCCGGTGTCGTATGCAGAGGTTAGGCTCGAAGAACGATCTCTGATCCCCCCTAGGAGGACGCGCATGGCCCGCATCGGTGAAAGCGCTGACCTGTTCAAATGCTCTTTCTGCGGAAAGAGTCAGAAGCAGGTCCAGCAGCTCATCGCCGGCCCCGGCGTGTACATCTGCGACGAGTGCGTCGAGCTGTGCAACGAGATCATCGAAGAGCGGATGGCCGAGTCGTCCGCAGACGGGGTCGCCGAGTTCGAGCTCCCGAAGCCGCGTGAGATCTTCGCCTTCCTCGAGGAGTACGTGGTCGGGCAGGAGCCCGCCAAGCGCGCTCTCGCCGTCGCCGTCTACAACCACTACAAGCGGGTGCGGGCACACGGCACCCTGCAGACGGCCGAGCAGAAGGCCGAAGAGGTCGAGATCGCCAAGAGCAACATCCTGCTCATCGGGCCGACCGGCTGCGGCAAGACCTACCTCGCGCAGACGCTCGCGAAGCGTCTCAACGTCCCCTTCGCGGTCGCCGACGCCACGGCGCTGACCGAGGCCGGCTACGTCGGAGAAGACGTCGAGAACATCCTCCTCAAGCTCATCCAGGCCGCGGACTACGACGTCAAGCGCGCCGAGCAGGGCATCATCTACATCGACGAGGTCGACAAGATCGCCCGCAAGGCCGAGAACCCGTCGATCACCCGCGACGTCTCGGGCGAGGGCGTGCAGCAGGCCCTCCTGAAGATCATCGAGGGCACGGTCGCCTCGGTCCCTCCGCAGGGCGGTCGCAAGCACCCGCATCAGGAGTTCCTGCAGATCGATACGTCCAACGTGCTGTTCATCGTCGCCGGGGCCTTCGCCGGTCTCGAAGACATCGTGTCGGCGCGCGTCGGCAAGCACGGCATCGGCTTCGGTGCCCCGCTGCACGACAAGGGCAAGGACCTCGACCTGTTCAGCGAGGTGCTCCCGGAAGACCTGCACAAGTTCGGGCTGATCCCCGAGTTCATCGGGCGTCTGCCGGTCGTCACCAATGTGTCGCCGCTCGACCAGGATGCACTGATCGACATCCTCACCGGGCCGCGCAATGCGCTGGTGAAGCAGTACCAGCGCATGTTCGAGATCGACGGCGTGCAGCTCGAGTTCGAAGAAGATGCGCTGCGATCCATCGCCGACCTGGCCGTCGAACGCAAGACCGGTGCCCGTGGACTCCGGGCGATCCTGGAGGACGTGCTCGGACCCATCATGTTCGAGATCCCGTCGGCGGAAGACGTCGCCAAGGTCATCGTCACCCGTGCAGCCGTCGATGAAGGCGCACCGCCCACTATCGTGATGGAGCGCAAGCGCAAGAGCGCATGAGCGCGGAGCCGGTTCCCTGGAAGACGGTGGCGAGGAAGACTCTCGTCGCCGACCGATGGATCCGACTGCATGAGGACAGCTGCGAAGACGTGAGCGGGCGCTCGATAGCCCCGTACTACGTGCTGGAGTACGGCGACTGGATCTCGGTCCTCGCCCTCGACCGGAACGACGATGCCATCCTGGTGGAGGAATATCGGCACGGTGCCCGCGTCGTGGCGCTCGGCACGATCGGCGGGGGAGTAGAGCCTGGCGAGGCTCCGGAGGATGCGGCCGCCCGCGAACTCCTGGAGGAGACCGGCTTCGTGGCAGATGAGCTCGTCGACCTCGGTGCGACGTGGGCGAACTTCGGCAACCACACCAACCGCGTGCATCACTTCCTCGCTCGCGGATGCACGCGCATCGCGGAGCAGTCGCTCGACGACAGCGAGTCGATCGCCGTGCACGTGCTGTCACTGGACGGACTCGGCGACCGCCTCTCGCAGAGCTACCACCAGCTCACCTGGTACAAAGCGATGGAGCAGCTCGGACGATGCGTCCCGCCGATCCCGTAGACGTCTGATGACCTCAGGCGGTCGGCATGACGAGATCGGTGCGCAGCTCTGACGGGGTGGTGCTCGGGTCGGACACGTAGATCTCGATCCAGACGCCGCCGGGACGGAGCCCCTGGGCGCCTGCACGCTCGACGAGACCACCCCAGGCGCCGCCGAGCTCCTCGTAGGAGCCGAACAGGGTCGTCGCGACCGCAGGGCCCGCGGGCAGCCTTGAGGCGACGATGACGCGCCCGCTGGCCGTGGGGATCGGGTTCTCCGGGGGAGTCTGCACGGGGAAGCCGAGTTCGAGGTCGAAGACGTCCATCGGATCTCCGTGATAGATCGCGAGCGCGGGGCCGGTCGGGACCAGCACGTCTCCGGCGAAGGTGAGCGCGATCGCCGAGTAGCCGGCGTCGAATGCCTCCTGGATGTCGGCCAGACGGATGCCGTTGTGGCGGATCACCGCGAGGGGGACGGTGTCGAGGTCGAGGCGGTCCGCGGGACCGAATGGGGACTCAGGGAATGCGTTCATGCGCTCAGAGTCTCACGACTCCGTCGCCCAGTCCACGGCGCTTCAGGAGCGGTTCGATCTCGGCATCGCGGCCACGGAAGTCGCGGTAGGCGTCGAGCGGATCCTTCGAGCCGCCCACCCCGAGCAGACGCCGACGGAACCGGTCGCCGTTGCCCCGGGTGAGGCCGCCGTTCGTGCGGAACCACTCGACCGTGTCGGCGTCGAGCACCTCGCTCCAGATGTACGAGTAGTAGCCCGCGCTGTACCCGCCGGAGAAGACGTGGGCGAAGTACGTCGACGAGTACCGTGTCGGGACGGCAGGGTCGTCCAGGCCGATGTCCGCCAATGCGGCAGCCTCGAACGCGGCGACGTCGGTGACCTGCACGTCGGTGCCGAGGCGATGCCAGGCCTGATCCAACCAGGCCGCCGCCAGATACTCGCTGGTGGCATGCCCCTGGTCGAACGTCTCGGTCGCTCGCAGGCGCTCCACGATCGCGGGGTCGAGCGGCGCACCGGTCTCGTGGTGGCGTGCGTAGTTGTCGAGCACCTCAGGCCACAGGATCCACATCTCGTTGACCTGGCTCGGGAACTCCACGAAGTCGCGGAACACATTCGTCCCGGCGAAGTGTGGGTAGGTCACGGTCGCGAAGAGTCCGTGCAGCGCATGCCCGAACTCGTGGAACAGCGTGGTCACCTCATCGAGAGTCAGCAACGTCGGCTCGCCATCTCCCGGAAGCGGCACGTTCAGGTTGTTGACGACGACGGGAGCCGTGCCGCGCAGGCGCGATTGGCTCACGATCGCGTTCATCCACGCGCCGCCACGCTTCGAGTCCCGGGTGTACAGATCGAGCACGTGCAGGCCGACCGCGGTGCCGTCCTCATCGCGCACCTCGAACACGCGTGCGCCGGGATGGTACGCGGCGAGGTCGTCTCGCTCGGAGAAGGTGACGCCGTAGAGTCGGGTCGCCGCGAAGAAGACACCTTCCTGCAGGACGCGCTCTGCCTCGAACCAGGGGCGCAGCGCACTGGAGTCGATGTCGTACCTGGCTGTACGCACTCGTTCGGTGTAGAAAGCCCAGTCATGCGCCTCGACCGGGAAGGGTGCTGCCTCGATCTCGTCGACGATCGCCTGGAGGGCCGCGTGCTCGGCACGGGCGTTGCGCGCGGACGGGGCTGCGAGGCGACGGAGCATCTCTTCGACGGCATCCGGAGTTCCAGCGGTCTCGTCGGCGGTGATGTAGGCGGCGTGCGAGTCGTAGCCGAGCAGTGTGGCGCGTTCCGCCCGCAACCGCACGATCTCGAGGAGCACCCCTCGGTTGTCGTTGGCATTGTCCCGGGATCCGCGCGCGAGCGAGGCGGCCATGATGCGCCGCCTCGACTCCCGTACGCGCAGCTGTGCCAGTGCAGGATGCCCGGTGAAGAGCGGCAGGGTGATCAGGTACCTGCCGTCGAGGCCCCTGTCCGCTGCCGCGCGCGCGGCGGCGGACAGCTCTCCCGCGCTCAGCCCGTCGAGCTCGTCGGCGGTGTCGAAGACCACGGCGAGGTCGTTGGTGTCGTTCAGGAGGTTGCGTTCGAACGTGTTCGTCAGCGTCGAGAGCTTCTGGTTCAGTGCGGTCAGCTGCGCCTTGGCCTCGTCGTCGAGACCCGCACCCGCGTGGGTCATCTCGCGGTGGTGGCGCTCCACCAGGTAGCGCTGCTCAGGGTCGAGATCCAGGGAGTCACGCTGGTCGTACACGTGCTGCACCCGCCAGTAGAGCTGGCCGTCGAGCGTGATCGCGTCCTGATGCGCGGCCATGAGCGGTGCCAGCTGCTCATCGATCGCCTGGATCTCGGGCGTCGCATCGGCCGAACTCACGGTATAGAAGGTGTGCGCCACGCGGTCGAGGAGCTCGCCGGATCGTTCCAGCGCCTCAAGCGTGTTCTCGAACGTCGGCATCGAGCGCACCATGGTGATGCGCGCGATCTCGCGACGCTGCTCCTCGAAACCCGCCTGGAACGCGGGGAGGTAGTGCTCGGGCCGGATCGCGCCGTAGTCCGGGAGGCCGTAGGGGAGCGTCGACGGCTGCAGCAGCGGATTCGTGGCGTCGGTCATCTTCCGAGCCTATCCACCCCGGCTGTCCAGGCTCAGGAACCGTCCTCGCTCAGGCGCGTCATCACTCCGCGCAGCGCTTCCACCACCACGCGGACCGATCGACGACGCAGGGTCTCCGGGCGGGCGAGCAGATCGATCATCCGGTGCGTGCTCACCCCCTCGAGCGGGATCCGCACGATCTCGCGATCATCGACGCTCCGTGAGGTGAAGCGCGGCAGCATCCCGATCACCCCACCTGCCGCCACGACCGCCGACACCGCGCCGTAGTCGTTGATGCGGTGCTGGATGTCGACAGGGTGGTGGGCTACGGCCGACACCGCACGAAGGACATCGTCGGGGGAGTAGCCGATGCGACTGGTGACCCATCTCTGTCCTGCGACGTCGGCCGGAGTGAGGCTGGCGCGGCCGGCGAGAGGGTGGGAGATCGAGACGGCGACATCGAGGGGCTCACGTATGAGGGTGAGACTGCGCACGCCTTGCGTGGGCCAGGGGTCGGAGTGCTCCATGCGGTGCGCGAGCACGAGGTCGTAGCGGGCGGTGAGCGCGGGGAACTCGCTCTGCGCGACATCCTCGTCGGTGAGCTGGACCGTCGGCGCATCCTCTGCGGACGCCAGTACCCGCACCAGTGCGCCGAACAGGGCCTGCCCGACGCTGTGGAATCCGCTGATGCTCACGACTCCCGTCGCGGCTCCCTCGAACTCGTCGAGGGCATGCCGTGCTGCGGCCATCGCGTCGATCGCCTCGGCGCCGGCCGTCGCCAGCACTTCACCGGCGGGCGTGAGGGCGAGGGTCCGGCCGATCCGGCGTGTCAGCGGTGTCGGAACACCCCTCTGCAGGGCTGCGAGTTGCTGGGACACCGCAGACGGAGTGACTCTGAGCGCGTCGGCCACGGCGGTCACGCTGCCGAGGGCGCCGAGCTCCCTCAGGATCTGCAGTTGATGGAGTTCCACGACCACAGTGTAGCTCTCGCTACATCGACGGTGCAGACGATGCCGATTGTTCTACAACGTCAGGTGCGGTGTGATCGAGATCATGAAGGCACTGTTCAAAGCCGCAGCCGGTGCGGGACTCGAGCTCGTCGAGCGCCCCGACCCGACCGCCGGAACTGACGACGTCGTCATCCGCGTGCTGCGCACGGGGATCTGCGGCACCGATCTGCACATCCTCCGCTGGGACGAATGGGCGGCGTCCGCGATCGCCGCACCGCTGATCCCCGGTCACGAGTTCTACGGGGAGGTCGTGGAGGTCGGCCCTGGCGTGCGCGACATCGCCGTCGGCGATCGGGTCTCCGGCGAAGGACACATCGTCTGCGGCACCTGTCGCAACTGTCGAGCGGGTCGCCGCCAGATGTGCATCCGCACGATCGGTCTCGGTCTGCAGCGCGACGGCGCCTTCGCGGAGTACCTCGTGCTGCCCGCGGCGAACGTCTGGGTCCATCACTCGGAAGTGACCCCCGAGCTGGGGGCCATCTTCGATCCCCTGGGCAATGCCGTGCACACAGCGCTCACCTACCCACTCGTCGGAGAGGACGTGCTCGTCACCGGCTGCGGACCCATCGGGCTGATGGCGATCGCCGTCGCCCGGCATGCGGGAGCACGGTTCATCACGGCGACGGACGTCAGCGCGCCGCGTCTGGAGATGGCCCGCCGGATGGGCGCCGACGAGGTCGTCGACGTCTCGGTCCGCGACATTCGCGAAGCGCAACAGGCGCTCGGCATGCGGGAGGGCTTCGACATCGGATTCGAGATGAGCGGTGCGCCGTCGGCCCTCCCCGCCATGATCGACAACATGAACCACGGCGGCCGCATCGCGATGCTGGGTCTGCCGAGCGCGGGATTCGGCATCGACTGGGGCAAGCTCGTTACCCACATGCTCACGATCAAGGGCATCTACGGGCGCGAGATGTTCGAGACGTGGAACGCGATGGGGGCGATGCTGCAGACCAGCGCGACCCTGCGGGACGCCATCGGCCGCGTGATCGCGGAGGTCGTCCCCGTTCGCGACTGGGAACGCGGATTCGCCGCGGCCGAGTCTGCGGGAACAGGCAAGATCATCCTCGATTGGACGGAGCTGTGATGTACGGGACTTTTCAGAAGCATGTGTCGGATGAGCTGGCGGGCATCGAGGAGGCCGGGCTCACCAAGCATGAGCGCGGCATCCGCGGCCCCCAGAACGCGGAGATCACCGCCGATGGCGCAGAGGTGCTGAACTTCTGCGCCAACAACTACCTCGGGCTCGCCGATGACCCGCGCATCCTCGATGCGGCGACGACGGCACTGCAGGAATGGGGCTATGGACTTGCGAGCGTGCGCTTCATCTGCGGCACCCAGGAGCAGCACCTCGAGCTGGAGCGTCGGCTCGCCGACTTCCTCGGCACGGACGAAGCCATCCTGTACTCGTCATGCTTCGACGCGAATGGCGGCGTGTTCGAGACGCTCTTCTCCGCCGAGGACGCCATCATCTCGGACGAGCTGAACCATGCGTCGATCATCGACGGGATCCGGCTCTCGAAGGCGCAGAGGCTTCGCTATCGAAACCGCGACATGAGCGATCTCGAAGAGCAGCTGAAGGCGGCGGAGAAGGCCCGATTCCGGGTGATCGTGACGGACGGCGTGTTCTCGATGGACGGGTACATCGCGCCGCTCGCCGAGATCTGCGACTTGGCCGAGCGCTACGACGCACTGGTCTTCGTCGACGACTCGCATGCCGTCGGCTTCGTGGGGGAGAACGGTCGGGGGACGCCGGAGCTGTGCGGGGTCGCCGATCGCGTCGACATCTACACCGGGACGTTCGGCAAGGCGCTGGGCGGTGCATCGGGCGGGTACGTCGCCTCGCACGCCGAGATCGTGGCCCTGCTGCGTCAGCGCTCTCGTCCCTATCTGTTCTCGAACACACTCGCTCCCGCGATCGTGGCCGGAACCCTGACCGCCCTCGACCTTGTCGAGGGGTCCGCCGACCTTCGTGCGCGCCTGCGCCGCAATGCCTCCCTGTTCCGCGAGCGCATGACCGCCGAGGGATTCGACCTGCTCCCCGGGGAGCACCCCATCGTGCCCGTCATGTTCGGCGATGCGGCGAAGACGGCGAGGATCGCCAGGGAGATGCAGGAGCGCGGCGTGTACGTGACCGCATTCAGCTTCCCCGTCGTGCCGCGCGGGCTGGCGCGGATCCGCGTGCAGCTGTCGGCGGCTCACACACCCGAGCAGGTCGAGCGCTGCGTGGAGGCCTTCGTCGCCGCACGCGCTGTCGTCGACTGACCCTGTAACTGACCCTGCGACGGGCCCTGCACCTGACCCTGCGACAGAACCGGGGCTAGTTGCAAAGATACCCTTGCAAAGAAATCTTTGCAAGGGTATCTTTGCATGCATGACGAACGAGACGCAGGTCAGGACTCTCGATGCCAGCGCCCTGAAGGCGCTGGCGCACCCGCTCCGGGTGAAGATCTTCGACATCCTCGCCGCGCGCGGTCCGCAGACCGCCAGTTCGCTCGCTGCACTCGTAGGGGAGACATCGGGGTCGACCAGCTATCACCTCCGCGCGTTGGCTGCTCACGATCTCATCCGCGAAGTCGAGGGGCGGGGCACGGCGCGTGAGCGGTGGTGGGAACGGCCCAAGGGGCGCATCGACGTGCCCGGTCCTGACGAGATGACTTCGCCGTCGAATCGGGCGGCTGCCCAGATCGTGACGTCGGAGTTCTTCCGTCTGCGGCACGAGACCTTGATGTCGTACCTCAACCGACCCCAGTCCGAGGTCCCGGAGGCGTGGCGCGATGTGGGGATCACCATCACCACGCACCTCGATATGACGCCGGAGCAGGCCATGTCGCTCCGCGAGGAGCTCGAGACCATCGTCGAGAGGGCCATCGAGCGCTACCGGGGCCAGACCGGACCCGATGTGCGACGCGTCTCGCTCCGCACCGAACTCTTCGACCTGCCGACGCCGCAGCACGCGACGCACGGATCCGGCGACGACATCCTGGAGGAATCATGACCAGCGCGACGCTTCACCTGGTGGCTCCGACGCAGACCGAACGCGGGCTGCTGCGACTCGCCGACCATCTCACCGCGTACGTCGAGCACCGCATCTCCCGACGTGCCGAGCGACGTGAGATCGCCCTCGACCTGCTGCGCGAGCAGCAGACCCGCAGGCAGGATCCGCGCGCCGTCGATCACGCACTCGCACAGCTCGGCCTGACGCGGCGCTGAGGCGTAGCGCGGTCCCGGCCGGGACTCAGTCCTGGAAGGGACGGGCGACGATCTCGCCGGTCGCGGGCTGGAAGACCTCCCAGCCCGCGTCGAGCTCCGCGATCGCGCGACCCTCCAGCCACGTGAGCGTCCAGTGGCCCGTGAGGCCCCGGGACTCGACCTCGGCGATCGCCGGCCGGAGGGATGCCGGGACGGAGGCCGGAGCCTCGGACCCGGCCGCCCAGCGCGTGCCCAGCTGCATCAGGAGGCCTCGACCGGGGCGAGCTCGATCGCGGTGACCGCGAACGCCTCGGCCTCGGTGAACTCGAGCTCGGCGATGCGGCCGACGGCGCGGAGGTCATCGGCTGCGGCACGGAGGGCATCGAGCTTCGCTGCGGGGGCGGCGATCGCCGCACGTGAGACCGGAGTCTTCTGCGAGGCCTTCGCCTCGGTCTTCGCGCGACGGATGCCGATCAGCGCCTCGCTGGCCGCGGCGAGCACGGCCGGGTCACCGTCGATACCGAGAGGCGTCGGCCACGCGGCGGTGTGCACGGACCCCTCCTCGAACCAGGACCACGACTCCTCTGCCGCGAAGGACAGCACGGGAGCCAGCAGGCGCAGCAGCGTCGACAGGGCCAGACGCAGCGAGAGCGCCGCGGATGCCTGCCCGACATCGGCCTGGTTGTAGGCGCGTTCCTTCACGAGCTCGAGGTAGTCGTCGCAGAACGTCCAGAAGAAGGCCTCGGTGAGCTCCAGAGCACGAGCGGCGTCATACCGCTCGAATGCCTTGGTCGCCTCGACCACGACGCCGTCGAGGGCTGTCAGCATCGACGCATCGAGGGCGTGCGTGACCTGTGCGCCGTCGGGCACGGGGAACGACAGCACGAACTTGGCGGCGTTGAGCACCTTGATGGCCAGACGACGGCCGATCTTCACCTGCGTGGGGTTCTGCGGGTCGAATGCCGCGTCCATGCCGAGGCGGCTCGATGCGGCCCAGTAACGCACCGCGTCCGAGCCGTGGGCGTCGAGCACGTCGGCCGGGGTGACCACGTTGCCCTTCGACTTCGACATCTTCTTGCGGTCGGGGTCGACGATGAAGCCCGAGATCGCGGCGTTGCGCCACGGCGTCCTGTCGTCTTCGAGCGTCGAACGCAGCATGGTGGAGAACAGCCAGGTGCGGATGATGTCCTGGCCCTGCGGGCGCAGGTCGAACGGAGCGGTGAGCTGCCACAGCTCCTCATCACGTTGCCAGCCGCCCGCGAGCTGCGGTGTGAGGGACGAGGTCGCCCAGGTGTCGAGGATGTCGGCCTCCGCGTCGAAGCCACCCGGTACGCCGCGCTGGTCCACGGTGTACCCGGCGGGCACGTCGGTGGTCGGATCGATCGGGAGCGACGCCGCATCCGGGGTGAGCACGCGGTCATAATCGCGCTCGCCGTTCTCGTCGAGGGCGTACCAGAGGGGGATCGGCACACCGAAGAAGCGCTGACGCGACACGAGCCAGTCGCCCGTGAGACCGCCCACCCAGTTCTCGTAGCGCACGCGCATGAATTCGGGGTGCCAGGAGAGTTCCTCGCCGTGGGCGATGAGCTTGTCGCGCAGTTCGCCGTCGCGGGCACCGTTGCGGATGTACCACTGGCGCGTGGAGACGATCTCGAGCGGACGGTCTCCCTTCTCGAAGAACTTCACGGCGTGGTTGAAGGGCTTGCCGACCGCGGTCATGTCGCCGGTCGCCTGCAGCTTCTCGACGATGGCCTTGCGCGCGCTGAAGACGGTCTTGCCCGCGATCTCCTCGGCGTACCAGGTCGCGGCCTCGGGATTCTCGACGGACGCCGGAGCCTCGGGCAGGAATCGCCCGTCCAGACCGATCGTGGTCATGTTCGGCAGGGACTCGTTTTCGGTGGTGCGCAGCTCGCGCCACCAGATGATGTCGGTCACATCGCCGAAGGTGCAGACCATCGCCGCTCCCGTGCCCTTGTCGGGCTGGGCGAGGTGGTGGCCGTGGATCTCGATCTCGGCGCCGAAGAAGGGGGTCTTCACCTTGGTGCCGATGAGGTGCTTGTGCGGCCCCTCCGGATGCGTCACGATCGCGATGCACGCGGGGAGCAGTTCCGGGCGGGTGGTGTCGATCGCGATCGATCCCGAGCCGTCCGCGAACGGGAACTCGATCGTGTGATACGCCGCCTGCTGGTCGCGGTCCTCGAGCTCGGCCTGCGCGATGGCGGAGCGGAAGTCGATGTCCCACAGGGTCGGAGCCAGCGCCTGGTAGGCCTCGCCGCGCTCGATGTTGCGCAGGAAAGCGAGCTGGCTCTGTCGGATGGTGTCGTCGGAGATGGTGCGGTAGGTCTGCGTCCAGTCCACGCTCAGTCCGAGCTGGCGGAACAGCGCCTCGAACTGCTTCTCGTCCTCGATGGTGAGGCGCTCGCAGAGCTCGATGAAGTTGCGGCGGCTGATGGGCTGCTGGTCGGCCGCGCGGCTCGACTTGTTGTCGCCGCCCTCGAAGGGAGGAGTGAAATCGGGGGTGTACGGGAGCGAGGGGTCGCACCGCACGCCGTAGTAGTTCTGCACCCGTCGCTCGGTCGGCAGGCCGTTGTCGTCCCAACCCATCGGGTAGAACACGGTCTTTCCGCGCATGCGCTCGAACCGGGCCTTCACATCGGTGTGCGTGTAGGAGAACACGTGCCCGATGTGCAGGCTGCCCGATGCCGTCGGAGGCGGGGTGTCGATCGAGTACACGCCCTCGCGGCCGGACTGCGCCGCGCGAAGACGGTCGAACAGGTACGTGCCCTGCTCGGCCCAGGCGGCGTCCCACTTCGCTTCGAGGCCTTCGAGTGCGGGCTTGTCGGGAATCTGGTTCTGCGACGGTTCGGAAGCAGGCATGAAGGTCTCCTCGAGCGATGTATGCGGCACTGTGTGAGCGTGCCTGAGTGTGGGTTGTGCCGAACAGTCTACCGAGCATCGGGGCATCGGCAGGCCGTCGCAGATCGACCCCGTCCAACAATCGGCCGTAGGATGGGATGTCCCGACCCGTTCGTCCAGAGGAACCGTCATGCCCGCAAGACCTGTGCGTCGTCTCCTGCCCTTCGCGGCGCTCGCCGCTGCCACTGCGCTGGTGCTCAGCGCATGCGCGGCTCCCGGCTCGGACGGCGAGGGCGGAGAGCTCGTGTGGTCCATCGAGGGCGCGAACCTCTCGGCCGGGCACATGGACCCGCAGGTGAGCCAGCTCGACGTCTCCGGCATGGTGCAGCGGGCGGTGCTCGACTCGCTGGTGTTCCAGGAGGCGGATGGAACGTTCAGCCCGTGGCTCGCGAAGAGCTGGGAGGTCTCGCCGGACAGCACGGAGTACACTTTCGTGCTCCGTGACGACGTGACCTTCACCGACGGCGAGAAGTTCGACGCCGCCGCGGTCAAGGCGAACTTCGACCGCATCGTCGATCCGGAGACGGCATCCGCGCAGGCGGCCAGCATGCTCGGCGCCGACTTCTACGAGGGCACCGAAGTCGTCGACGACTACACGGTCACGGTGACCTTCACGCAGCCGTACGCACCGTTCCTGCAGGCGGCGAGCACGCCGCAGCTCGGCTTCTACTCGCCGGCCGTCCTCGCGAAGTCCGCGGACAAGCTCAAGGCGGGGGGACCCGACGTCACCGTCGGTACCGGTCCGTTCGAGCTCACCGAGTACACGCCGGACCAGGAGATCGTGTACACCCGCAACGACGACTACGCGTGGGGTCCGCATGATGCGAAGGCCCCGAAGTTCGAGACGCTGCGTGTGGAGATCCAGCCGGAGGCCTCGGTCCGCACGGGCGTGGTGACGAGCGGGGAGGCCGACCTGGCCAGCAACATCCCGCCGAACCTCGCGAAGGATCTCGGCGACGGCATCACGGTCGATTCGATCGAGTATCCGGGTCTGCCGTACTCGCTGTACCTGAACGAGAAGTACGGGGTGTTCGCGGACGAGAAGGTGCGTCAGGCCTTCGCGCGCGGCATCGACATCGACGCGGCGGTGGAGGAGATCTACTTCGGCCAGTTCCCGCGCGCATGGAGCATCCTCGGCTCGACGACCCCGGGCTACGACGCGTCGCTCGAGGGCAGCTGGCCGTTCGACCAGGACGCCGCGAACGCGCTCCTCGACGAGGCGGGATGGACCGCACGCGACGCCGACGGCATCCGTACGAAGGACGGCAAGCGGCTCTCGGTGCGATGGATCGCCTGGACTCCCGTCCCGGATGACCGCGCCGCTCTCGCGAACGCGATCCAGTCCGACCTCAAGGAGATCGGGTTCGAGGTCCAGCGCGAGGTGCTCGAACCCGGGGCCTACAACGAGCAGTACGAGCCGAAGACCTTCGATCTGACGGACTGGGGCTTCTCCGGCGTCGACCCCGACCTGCTGCGCAGCCACCTGCACACCGACGGGTTCCAGAACGCGTCGCAGGTGAGCGATCCCGAGATCGACGCATTGCTGGAGAAGGCCGTCGCGACCAGCGACCAGGACGAGCGCAACGAGCTCTACACCCAGCTGCAGCAGTGGAACGCGACGTATACGGCGATCGTGCCGCTCTACAGCCCGTCGGCGATCACCGCCGTCGGCGATCGCGTCGAGGGGCTGCAGTACGACCTGTACGGTCGACCGCTGTTCTACGATGTGACCGTCGGCTGAGCCGCCGGCTGAGCGGAGGGCACGGGTGGTGAGGGCTGCTCTCGTCCGTATCGCCGGCCTCGCCGCGTCCGTCGTGATAGTCCTCTGGGGCGCGGCGACCGTCGCCTTCCTCGCCTTCCGGGTGATCCCGGGGGATCCGGTATCGGTGATGCTGGGGCCCCAGGCGCAGGTGAGCGAGGCGGTCAAAGAAGGCATCAGAGCCGATCTCGGGCTCGATCGCCCGCCGTTCGAGCAGTACCTCCGTTTCATCGGTCAGCTCGCTCGGGGAGACCTGGGAGAGTCGTACCAGCTGCGGATGCCCGTGACCGAGGTGATCGGGCGTCAACTCGGTGCGACCGTCCAGCTTTCGGTGCTCGCGCTCGTGATCGCCCTGGTGCTCGCGCTGTCCGTGGCGGTGCTCGTCCGCGGCAAGGCGGGTCGGACGGTCGCGGCGGCGGTCGAACTGGTGGTGCTCTCCTCCCCGGTCTTCTGGATCGGGCTCGTCCTGCTGAGCGTCTTCGCGTTCGGTCTGGGCTGGTTCCCGGTGTCGGGTGCTCGCAACCCCGCCACGATCGTGCTGCCGGCGATCACGCTCGCGCTTCCGGTGGCGGCGCTGCTCAGCCAAGTGCTGCGCGACGGGCTGATGCAGGCGGAGCGGATGCCCTTCGCCGAGACGGTGCGGGCTCGTGGGGCCAGTCCCTCGTGGTTCACGCTGCGGCATGGGCTTCGACACGGCGCCGCCTCTGCTGTCACGCTCGCCGCCTACCTGACCGGATCCGTCCTCGGTGGGGCGGTGCTCGTGGAGACGGTGTTCGCCCGTCCTGGCCTCGGCCGGGTCACACTCGCCGCGATCAGCGACCGCGACCTTCCGGTGATCACGGGGATCATCCTCCTGAGCGCCCTGGTCTTCGTGGCGGTGAACCTCGTCGTCGAACTCGTCCATCCGCTGATCGACCCGCGCATCAGGGCTTCGCGATCGGGAGGTGTCCGATGAGGCGCGCGCAGCGGATGCTGCTGTGGGTCGCGATCCTGGTCCTCGCGGTGATCGCGTTCGCGGCGCTCTGGCCCGGTGTCCTCGCCACACACGATCCGCTGCAGACGGATGTACGCGCCGCCCTGCTTCCGCCGAGTGCCGAGCATCTGTTCGGCACCGACCAGAGCGGACGCGACGTGTACTCGCGGGTCGTCTACGGTGCGGCGCGCTCGCTGGGCATCGGGCTCCTCGCCACCGGGGTGGCGCTCGTCGGCGGACTCGTCATCGGCGCGCTCGCCGGGGTCGCGCCGAGGGGCGTCGACATCACGGTGATGCGGGTGAACGACGTGCTGATGGCTTTCCCCGAGTTTCTCGTCGCACTCGTCGTCGTCGCCGTGCTGGGCCCGGGACCGGTGAACATCGCGATCGCGGTGACGCTGGCCGCCGTGCCCGTCTACGTCCGGCTGGCCCGAGTGCAGACGCAGACTCTCCGCGTCGCCGAGCACGTCGAGGCGGCGCGCATCCTCGGGGTGCCACGGATGCGCGCATTCACCCGGCACGTGGTTCCGGGAGTCCTCGGCGCGCTGAGCGTGCTCGCCACCATCGGCATCGGCTCCAGCATCCTGGCAGCGGCCGGGCTCAGCTTCCTGGGGCTCGGCCCGTCGGAGCCGACTCCCGAGTGGGGACTGATGCTCGCCGGTGGGCGCAACGTCCTCGGGCAGGCCTGGTGGATCTCGCTGTTCCCCGGCATCGCGATCACGCTCACCGTGGTGGCGGCGACCGTCGTGGGGCGTATCCTGCGCGCTCGCGGAGACGGGAGGATCGCATGAGCGTCGCCCTGGAAGTGCGCGGGCTGCGGATCGCATTCGACGGGAACCCGGTCGTCGATGACGTGTCCTTCGCCGTCGACCGCGGAGAGTGCATCGCGATCGTGGGGGAGTCCGGCGCCGGCAAGTCGCTCTCGGCTCGTGCGCTGCTGGGACTGACTCCCACGGACGCCGACGTCTCGCTGGACGGGCTGGTCGTGGACGGGACGGATGCGGCCGGGCTGTCCGAGCGCGCGTGGCGCGAGCTGCGCGGGGCCGGGATCGCGCTCGTCTCCCAGGACGCCCTGGTCTCGCTCGATCCCCTGCGACGGATCGCGGCGGAGGTCGCCGAGCCGCTGCTCTTGCACCAGATCGTCCGAGGACGGGCGGCGCGGGCGGAGCGGGTGCGGGAGCTCCTGGCACGGGTATGGATGCCCGACCCCGAACGCCGCTCCCGACAGCACCCGCACGAGCTCTCCGGCGGACTCCGACAGCGAGCACTCATCGCCTCCGCGCTCGCCGCGGATCCCGCCGTGCTGGTGGCGGACGAGCCGACGACCGCTCTCGACGCGACCGTGCAGGCACGGATCCTCGGTCTGCTGCGCGAGATCGTCGATGCAGGCACCGCGCTGGTATTCATCAGCCACGACTTCGCGGCCGTCCGACGGATCGCCGACCGCGTCCTGGTGATGAAGGACGGGATCGTGGTGGAGTCCGGCCCCGTGGCCGCGGTCCTGGAGAGCCCTCAGCACGACTACACGAAGCGGCTCATCGCGGCGACGATCCACGAACCACGGGCCTCAGCTCCTGCCGATTCCTCGGCGCTGCTGATCGCCGACGAGGTCTCCAGGAGCTTCGATGCCGTGCCCGCGGTCGTCGATGCCTCCTTCGCCCTGAAAGACGGACGGACGCTCGGCATCGTCGGGGAGTCGGGGTCCGGCAAGACGACGCTGGCGCGCATGATCGTCGGAGTCGACGCTCCGGACGCCGGTAACCTGCGGTGGACATCGCAGCGCCGGGTGCAGCTCGTGCACCAGAATCCGCTCGGAGCGTTCGACCCGCGATGGACGATCGGCCGTTCGTTGCGAGAGGCGCTGGAAGCGGGCGGGGTGCCTCGCGCTCAGCGGGCTGCGGGCATCGCCCGACTCCTCGCCGAGGTCGACCTCGCCCCGGAGCTCGCCGACCGGCGTCCGAGCGCGCTCTCCGGCGGACAGCGGCAGCGGGCGGCCATCGCCCGCGCGCTCGCCGCCGACCCGGAGGTGCTGGTCCTCGACGAACCCGTCTCGGCCCTCGACCCCTCGGTGCGGGAGCGGGTGCTGCGGCTGCTCGCGCGGGTGCAGCAGGAGCGGCAGTTGACGATGATCCTCGTCTCCCACGACCTGGATGTGGTCGGAGCGGTCGCCGACGAGGTGCTCGTGATGCAGGACGGACGGATCGTCGAGCAGGGCAACACTGCAGAGGTGTTCGGGGCGCCGCAGCATGCGTTCACGCGTGAGCTGCTCGCCGCGAGCGGCCCTGCCGAGCTCTGATCAGATGTCAGTCCTTGATCTGGATGCCGATGCCCGCCGCGATGACCGGCGCGAGCTGCTGCACCTGGAATGACGTGAGAGTCGCCCCCCGGAGGCTGTTGGCGTCGAGGAAGGCGACGGCGTCGAGGCCGCGCAGGTCGAGGTCCTTCGCCCGCATGCCCCGCGAATCGACCTCCTCGGTCGACGTGGCGGTGAATCTCGCACGCGTCAGCTCGGCCTGCGGCATGTCGATCGTGCGGATGGCGCAGCCGGAGATCTCGAGATCGGTGACCTTCGCCGCACCGAGGTTCAGGTAGTCGATGCGCACGTCGCGCAGCTCGAGCTCCGAGATGCGCGACTCGCTCAGGTCGAGCGTGCCGATACGGCCACCGCTGATCCGCACCCGCCGCACGCCGGCATCGCGCATGCGGAGCGAGGCGATGCGTACACCCGGCATGTCGACGTCGACGACCGTCGCTCCGGTGAGATCGACCGTGTCGGTGTCAGCGCTCACGACGCACTGCTCGAGCGTCGAGTAGGCGAGATCGACGGTGCCGCTCAGGTCGAGCCGGGCGGCGATCAGGTCGGCGCTGCGTCGCGGAACAGCGGGCTCGAGCACGGGCGGGAGGTCGGGGTCGGTGATGCGGGGAGGAGCGGGGGACTCGGGGGTGCGGGCCATGGTCCGAGCGTAGGGCGCGCCGACGACATCGCGCACCGAGAGCGGGGCACCGGGCGCCGGAGAGGAGAGGGGCGTCCTGGGGGGATGCGCACGCGTACACTGGAGGGAAGAGCATCGATCCGGCCATCACCGGGGAGCTCTCGGAAGAACGGCGCGGCCCTCGGGCGGTGCTCAGTAGAACCGAGCGGGGCAGGCCCGTCACAGCCGCAGTGAGAGTGGTCGCGTCGCAAGGCGCGGCACGCGAGGTGGTACCGCGGTCCGTGAGGGTCGTCCTCGCAGGAGCATCCGCCACGACGACCACTGCGAGACACGATGACCTACCCCCGTTCCTCCTTCGGCCCCGCCGCCGACTCCGTCGCGCCCAGCCCCCGCTTCCCGCAGATCGAGGAGGAGGTGCTCGCGTTCTGGAAGACGGACGACACCTTCCGCGCCTCGATCGCGCAGCGTGAGGGCGCGCCCGAGTGGGTGTTCTACGACGGCCCTCCCTTCGCGAACGGCCTGCCGCACTACGGCCACCTGCTCACCGGATACGCGAAAGACGTGTTCCCGCGCTTCCAGACCATGACGGGTCATAAGGTCGACCGTGTCTTCGGCTGGGACACGCACGGCCTGCCCGCAGAGCTCGAGGCGATGAAGCAGCTCGGCATCACCGAGAAGGCCGAGATCGAGGAGATGGGCATCGACGTCTTCAACGCGAAGGCGAAGAGCTCGGTGCTCGCCTACACGCACGAGTGGCAGGACTACGTCACCCGTCAGGCGCGCTGGGTCGACTTCGACCGCGGCTACAAGACGCTCGACCTCGGCTACATGGAGAGCGTCCTCTGGGCGTTCAAGACCCTGTACGACAAGGGCCTCGCCTACGAGGGATACCGCGTCCTCCCGTACTGCTGGCGCGACGAGACCCCGCTCTCGGCGCACGAGCTGCGCATGGACGACGACGTGTACCAGATGCGCCAGGACCCCTCCGTGACCGTGACCTTCCCGCTCACAGGCGCCAAGGCGGAAGCCCTCGGCCTCACCGGCGTGCGCGCCCTCGCCTGGACGACCACGCCCTGGACTCTCCCGACGAACCTCGCGCTCGCCGTGGGCCCGGAAATCGAGTACGTCGTGCTGCCCGCCGGCCCGAACGGCGCCGCGGACGTGCACCAGGCGGCGGGAACCACGGATGCGGCGATCGAAGCCTCCGCGCACCGTTACCTGCTGGCGCGTGAGCTCCTCGGGGGATACGCCAAGGACCTCGGCTATGAGAGCGTCGACGACGCGCTCGCCGCAGTGGACGCGACCGTCCGTGGTGCTGAGCTGCAGGACGTGACCTACGACCGGCTGTTCGATTACTACGCCGACACCGAGACGTACGGCACCGAGAACGCCTGGCGCATCCTGGTCGACGACTACGTCACGGTCAGCGACGGCACCGGCATCGTCCACCAGGCTCCGGCCTACGGTGAGGACGACCAGCGGGTCGCCGGTGCCGCCGGAATCCCGACGATCCTGTCGCTCGACGACGGCGGCAAGTTCCTCCCGAACGTCACCGACGTCGCGGGCCAGCTCTGGATGGACGCGAACACGCCGCTCGTGCGCCTGATCCGTGAGAACGGCCGGCTGATCCGTCTGCAGAGCTACGAGCACTCGTATCCGCACTGCTGGCGCTGCCGCAACCCCCTGATCTACAAGGCCGTGTCGAGCTGGTTCATCCGCGTCACGGACATCAAGGACGACATGCTCGCGAACAACGAGCAGATCACGTGGGTGCCGGAGAACGTCAAGCACGGACAGTTCGGCAAGTGGCTCGAGGGCGCGCGCGACTGGTCGATCAGCCGCAACCGCTACTGGGGCTCGCCCATCCCGATCTGGAAGAGCGACGACCCCGAGTACCCGCGCGTGGACGCGTACGGGTCCTTGGAGGATCTGGAGCGCGACTTCGGCACGCTGCCGCGCAACCCCGAGGGTGAGATCGACCTGCACCGACCGTACATCGACGACCTCACGCGTCCGAACCCGGACGACCCCACGGGCAAGAGCACGATGCGCCGCATCGAGGACGTCTTCGACGTGTGGTTCGACTCGGGCTCGATGCCCTACGCGCAGGTGCACTACCCGTTCGAGAACCAGGAGTGGTTCGACTCGCACGCGCCGGCGGACTTCATCGTCGAGTACATCGGCCAGACCCGCGGCTGGTTCTACGTCATGCACGTGCTGTCGACCGCGTTGTTCGATCGTCCGGCCTTCACCGGCGTCAGCTGCCACGGCATCGTGCTGGGCAGCGACGGCTACAAGATGTCGAAGTCGCTGCGCAACTACCCGGACGTGTCCGAGGTGCTCGACCGCGACGGCTCCGACGCGATGCGCTGGTTCCTGATGTCGAGCTCGGTGCTGCGCGGTGGGAACCTCGCGGTCACGGAAGAGGGCATCCGCTCGGGGGTCCGCGAGTTCCTGCTGCCGCTGTGGAACTCGTGGTACTTCTTCGCCACGTACGCCAATGCCTCGGGTGCCGAGGGCTACGAGGCCGAGTGGCGCACCGACTCCACGGATGTGCTCGACCGCTACATCCTGGCCCGTCTCGGCGACCTCGTCCGCGAGGTGCGCGTCGATCTGGAAGGACTGGACTCCACCACCGCGTCCGCGCGGCTGCGCGACTTCGCCGAGGTGCTGACGAACTGGTACATCCGTCGCTCGCGCGACCGCTTCTGGACGGGCGTGACGGAAGACCCGAAGAGCCGCGAGGCCTTCGATACCCTCTACACCGTGCTCGAGACGCTCACCCGTGTGGCGGCGCCTCTCGTGCCGCTCGTCAGCGAGCGCGTGTGGCAGGGCCTGACCGGCGGTCGCAGCGTGCACCTGACCGACTGGCCGGACGACACGCAGTTCCCGGCAGCGGACGAGATCCGTGACGCGATGGACGCGGTGCGCGAGCTGTCGAGCGTCGGCAACGCGCTGCGCAAGAAGGAGAAGCTGCGCGTGCGCCTGCCCCTCGCCCGCTTCACGGTGGTCTCACCGCTCGCGGCGTCGCTCGGACAGTTCGAGGACATCCTCCGTGAGGAGCTCAACGTGAAGTCGGTGGAGCTCGTCACACTCGCCGATGACACGGCGGCGGAGTACGGCATCGCGCACCGCCTGAGCGTCAACGCCCGTGCGGCGGGTCCGCGCCTCGGCAAGGAGGTGCAGAAGGCGATCCAGGCGGCGCGCTCCGGTGACTGGAGTGAGGTCTCCGGTGTCGTGACGGCAGGTGGCATCGTCCTCGAGCCGTCGGAGTACGAGCTCGTGCTCGAGACGACCGGCCGCCCGGAGGGGGAGGCCCTGGCCATCGTCCCGACCGGTGGCTTCGTGCTGCTCGACACCAGGACGACACCGGAGCTCGAGGCCGAGGGACTCGCACGCGATGTCATCCGCGCCGTGCAGGAGACGCGCAAGAACGCCGACTTCGACGTCAGCGACCGCATCCAGCTGGTCCTCCGGTTCAAGGACGACGTGGACACCCAGGCTGTCGTCTCGGCCTTCGACCTGGCCGGCATCGCGGCAGAGACCCTCGCCGAGGAGTACTACGTGATCGACGCGCAGGGAGACTCGATCTTCGGACACGGAGCGGTCCTGGCCGCGGCTGCGGGAGTGACGCCCGAGTTCTCCGCGGTCATCCCCGCCGGGACATATGCCAATGCCGGCGACTTCACGATCGCCGTCACCAGGATGGGAGCGGGAGCATGAGTGACAAGGACAGGGCGGATGCCGTCTACGAGGCCCTGCTGAGCCGCGCCGGAGAGCGCTGGGTGCAGCCGCGCAAGGAGCGCACCGCCCGCATCCTCGCGTTCCTCGATGACCCGCAGCGCACGTACCGCGTCGTACACATCACGGGTACGAACGGCAAGACGTCGACCGCGCGGATGATCGAGAGCCTCCTGCGGGCGCACGATCTGCGCACGGGACTGTTCACGAGCCCACATCTGGAGCGCTTCACCGAGCGGATCATGATCGACGGCGAGCCCATCGCCGATGAGGCCGTCGCGGATGCGTGGGACGAGATCGAGCCGTTCGTCGACATCGTCGATGCCGAGCTCGACGCCGCGGGTGATGCTCCGCTGACGTTCTTCGAACTGCTGACCGTGCTGGCGTTCGTCGCCGTGGCCGATGCGCCGATCGACGTGCTCGTGCTCGAGGTGGGCATGGGTGGGGAGTGGGACTCCACGAACACCGCCGACGGCGACGTCGCGGTGTTCGCGCCGATCGACATCGACCACGCCGACCGTCTCGGCAGCACGATCGCCGAGATCGCCGAGGTCAAGGCCGGCATCATCAAGGAGGGCGCGGCCGTGGTGTCCGCCCAGCAGCCCGCGGAGGCGGCCGAGGTGCTGCGTCGCGTGGCGGCGGAGCGCAACGCGACCATCGCGTTCGAGGGCGAGGAGTTCGGTCTCACCGAGCAGAAGCTCGCCGTCGGCGGCCAGTTGCTCACGATCCGTGGCCTGGCGGGGGAGTACACCGAGGAGTACCTGCCGCTGTACGGCGCTCACCAGGGGCATAACGCCGCTCTCGCAGTGGCCGCCGTCGAGTCGCTGATCGGCGGTGCCACCCAGCGCATCGCCGCGGACATCGTGACGGCGGGTCTGCAGGAGAGCACGTCACCGGGCCGGCTGCAGTTGCTCGGCATCGCCCCGACCGTGATCGTCGACGCGGCTCACAACCCGCACGGCGCCAAGGCACTCGCGCAGGCTCTGGACGACAGCTTCGACTTCGACGAATGGGGCCTGGTGCTCGGTGTGCTCGCCGACAAGGACGCCGCCGGCATCGTCGCCGAACTGGCACCGGGAGCGGCGCACGTGTTCGCCACCGCTCCGGATTCGGATCGCGCGAGCGATGCGGATGCGATCGCCGACCTCGTCGAGCAGGCCGGACAGCGGGCGACCGTGCACCACTCGCTGGCCGACGCCGCCGACGCCGCGCGCGAGTGGGCCGCATCCTCCGATCGACGCGCGGTCATCATCGCGGGCTCCGTGGTGCTCGCCGGAGAGGCGATCGCCCTGGCGCAGGACGAGGACTGGAAGGCGGGGTGGCGCGCATGAGCGCCGACGCGACACCGGCTCGCCGTACCCGCCGGCCGCGCCCGCCGCGCACGCTCGTGCAGAAGCTCGCACCTGTCGTGCTGGGTTTCGAGGCCATCGTGGTCTTCCTCGTGGGCCTGACGATCTTCGGGCTGCGGCAGCTTCCCGACGGTATCGAGCAGTGGTGGGCGATCGTCGCCGGGGCGGTGGTCGCGCTCGCCTGCATCGCGATCGCCGGGATGATCACGAAGCCCTGGGCGATCACCGCCGGGTGGGTCGTGCAGGCACTCGTCGCCCTATCGGCGTTCTTCGTTCCCTCCATCCTGCTCGTCGTCCTGATTTTCGGCGGCATGTGGGCGTATGCGACCATCGGAGGGGCCCGATTGGACGCACGACGCCCGGCCGGACCCACGACCGAGACTCAGACCACGCAGATCTCAGACACAGAGAGTGAATGACATGGCCACCGAAGAAACCCTCGTCCTCGTCAAGCCCGATGGCGTCGCTCGCGGCCTCACCGGCGCGATCCTCGCCCGCATCGAGGCGAAGGGCTACGCCCTCGTCGATATCCGTCTGGTGGAGCCCGACCGCGACCTGCTGGCCGAGCACTACGCCGAGCACGAGGGCAAGCCGTTCTACGAGCCGCTGCTCGAGTTCATGCTCTCCGGCCCCTCGGTCGCCATCCGTCTCGCGGGCAACCGCGTGATCGAGGGCTTCCGCTCGCTCGCCGGCACCACCGACCCGACGACCGCTGCGCCCGGCACGATCCGTGGCGACTTCGGTCGCGACTGGGGCCTCAAGGTGCAGCAGAACCTCGTGCACGGCTCGGACAGCCCCGAGTCCGCCGCGCGCGAGCTCGGCATCTGGTTCGACTGAGAACCCGTCCGCACGTGAAAAGCCCGCCCGCCGAGTCTCGGCGGGCGGGCTTTCCTCGTCTCCGCCGTCGGCGGAGCGGGGATCAGAAGATCATGCCGATGACCTCGCCGAGGAGATCGAGGCCACGCAGCTGAGCGAGCAGGACGACGACGGCGTACGCGAGGATCGTCGCGAGCGGGACCCAGGCCATCAGCCTCTCCGCGCGGGCCTTCGTCTTCTCGTTGCTGGTGAAGGTGCCGTTGCGGGTGAGGTGCAGCATGGTGGCGAAGAATGTCGGGATGGTGACGGACCAGGTGAGCATGCACCACGGGCAGAGCACGCCGAGGTTGGGGGCGTAGATGCTCTGCCAGATCAGCCAGCAGACGAGGCCGAAGGCGAAGGTCACGCCGGCGCCGAAGGTCAGCCAGAACCACCGGGGGAACCGTGAACCGGCGAGCAGGGCGACGCCGACGAACAGCGGCGCCATCCAGCCGGCGATACCGAGAATCGGGTTGGGGAAGCCGAAGACCTCGCCCTGCCAGGATTCGAGGTTCTTCCCGCACTGGATCATCACGCTCACGTTGCAGCTGAGGACGGCGTCAGGGTTGGCCGCCAGGACGAACTTCTCGACAGTGAGCTGGAAGGCGGCGAACCAGCCCACCACACTCGCGATGATCAGCCAGACGGCGTAGATGACGGGGCGGGTGCGCTGCTCGCTCATACTGGGGATTATCCCAGCGACTGCTATGGATGCGGCGAGAACAGGCCGGAGAAATGTCCGGCCCGGATGACGGGATGCCGCGAACGGAGCCACTTGGTGCGATAATGGCCTGTGATGCGATGAACGGCGTTGCCGCGACACGCGTCGAGCAGACTTCGGGGTCCAATGCCCCACGCGATCAGAGCCATGAGCCGGTCGCAGACCGAGTGAGTTCGCGGCACCTGCGGGTACCGCATGAGATTTCACGGAACACCGAGTGTCCCGTGCAGGGAGTAAGCCAGAGATGGCCGATGAGAACAATGACAACAACGCCCCTACCCTCGACTTCCCGGCTGGCGCCGCGGGAGAGCTGACGGAGCCCACGGCTCCCGGCGCGGACGACCGCGCGGGGTCTTCGGGCGAGGGCGAAGAGCCGTCCACTGCTGCAGAGGCCGCCGAGGCTGCTGAAGTGGCCGAGGCTGCAGAGGTGGCCGAGGACGCGGCCGCCGATGACGTCGCGGCCGGTTACGCGGCGGCGGATGACGCTGCTGCGGCTGCCGACGACGCCGCTGCTGCGGCCGAGTCGATCGCAGAGGCCGTCGCCGAGGCGAAATCGGAGGCGGAGAACGAGGCCGCTGACGAAGAGCCGGCTACGGACGAAGCTCCCGTCGCGGACGAAGCTCCCGCTGCGGACGATGCCCCCGCGGTCGAAGAGGCTCCTTCTGCTCCCGAGGCTCCGGCACCGGTGACCGCCGTGTCGCTCGGTCTGCTCCCTGAGGTGTTCGTCTCCCAGGTCTCCACGCAACTGCACTTCTATGCGCCGGAGATCGTGCCGCTGCCCGCACGTCCGGGTCGCGAGCGCATCTTCGACCGCATCGCCGAGCGCGACCAGCCGCAGGACGATGCAGCCGGCCGAGGCCGCGGTCGTCGTCGCCGGGGCGGTTCCGAGGGTGACGACCAGCGCGAAGAGCCGCGTCAGCGTCAGCGCGTCGTCGAGTACATCACCGAGCCGAAGGCGATCAAGGGATCGACCCGTCTCGAGGCGAAGAAGCAGCGTCGCCGCGACGGTCGTGATGCCGGCCGTCGTCGCCCTGTCGTCACCGAGGCCGAGTTCCTCGCTCGCCGTGAGTCCGTCGACCGCAAGATGGTCGTCCGGTCCAAGAACGGCCGCACCCAGATCGGCGTCCTCGAGGACGGAGTGCTCGTCGAGCACTACGTCGCCCGCAACCAGGACGCGTCGCTCATCGGAAACGTCTACCTGGGGCGCGTGCAGAACGTCCTCCCCAGCATGGAGGCCGCGTTCGTCGACATCGGGCGCGGGCGCAACGCCGTGCTCTACTCCGGTGAGGTCGACTGGGACGGCGTCGAGACCGGCAACCAGCCGCGTCGCATCGAGCTGGCCCTCAAGCCCGGCGACCGTGTTCTCGTGCAGGTCACGAAGGACCCCGTCGGACACAAGGGTGCCCGACTCACGAGCCAGATCTCGCTTCCCGGCCGCTACCTGGTCTACGTGCCTGGCGGGTCGATGAACGGCATCAGCCGCAAGCTCCCCGACAACGAGCGGGCGCGCCTCAAGCGCATCCTCAAAGAGGTGCTGCCGGAGTCCTCCGGCGTGATCGTCCGCACCGCGGCAGAGGGTGCGACCGAGGACCAGCTCACGCGCGACGTGCAGCGCCTGACGTCGCAGTGGGAGCACATCCAGAAGCAGGTCGAGAACCAGCAGGCGCCCGCGCTCCTGCACGCCGAACCCGACCTGCTCGTCAAGATCGTCCGCGATGTCTTCAACGAGGACTTCACGAAGATGCTCATCCAGGGCGAGGACGCGCAGCAGACCATCCGGGCCTACCTGGAGAGCGTCGCCCCCGACCTCCTCGAGCGCGTCGAGGCCTACGAGGACGAGACCGATCCGTTCGATGCCTTCCGTATCACGGAGCAGATCGAGAAGGCTCTCGACCGCAAGGTATGGCTGCCCTCCGGCGGCTCGCTCGTGATCGACCGCACCGAGGCCATGACGGTCGTCGACGTCAACACCGGCAAGTTCGTCGGCTCCGGCGGAAACCTCGAGGAGACCGTCACCAAGAACAACCTCGAGGCGGCGGAGGAGATCGTCCGCCAGCTGCGTCTGCGCGACATCGGCGGCATCATCGTCGTCGACTTCATCGACATGGTGCTCGAGTCGAACCGCGACCTCGTGCTGCGTCGACTGATCGAGTGCCTGAGCCGCGACCGCACGAAGCACCAGGTGGCAGAGGTCACCTCGCTCGGCCTGGTGCAGATGACGCGCAAGAAGCTCGGTCTCGGCCTGCTCGAGACCTTCAGCGAGGCGTGTGAGGTCTGCGCCGGTCGCGGTGTCATCGTGCACCACGACCCCGTGGTGAAGCACCGTTCCAGCAACAACGGCGGCGGCAGCAACGGCGGCAACGGGCAGAGCGGTCGTCGTCAGCGCGGCAACGGCGGCAACGGGAACGGACAGAGCCAGAGTGCTCCCTCCGCCCCTCCGGTCACCCACAGCATCACCGAGGGCGCGAAATCGGCCCTCGCGCAGATCGCCGCCTCCACCATCGCCCCGGCGGCGGATGGCGCGCCCGCAGTCGAGTCGGCCGATGTCGCGGCTGAGGCGCCCGCGGCCTCCGAACGTCCGAAGAAGGCCCGCAAGAAGCGCGGCGACCGCAAGGGGCCGAAGTCTCCCGCCGAGCAGCTCCTCGACTCGGTCCTCGACGCTCTTCCGGAGCCGAAAGCTCCCGGTCAGGGGCGAGGGCGCCGTCGGGTGAGCACTGCTGCGCTCACCGGCACTCCCGTCTCGGTGAACAACGAGCCGTCAGCGCCGGTCGCGGCTGCGGATTCGGAGTCCTGAGGCGATCAGCCGGCGCACCAGTTCCTTGCCCTGCACGTGGTGGGCGCCGGCGGCGACGAGCCGGGGGATGATCTCCTCCGGCACGTCGTAGTGGTCGAGGTCGAACGCGCGTGCGGGGACGTCGTTCGCGCGCGCGAACACGTGCAGCTCGTCGAGGCTCTCATCGCTGACCAGGTGCGCCCAGAGGCGTCCGTGGGCGGGCCAGAGGGGTTCGTCGACGAGTACGGTCACCCGGTCAGCCTACGACCGCATCGACAGGGCAGGGCCGGGAGCGGGATGTGAGACGCCTCGGAGCCGCGCCGCTTTGCGACACCGACCCGCATCCGGTAAAGTAGTCCCTTGGTGCGTATGCCGCGTCGTCCTCGTCGGTCGAAGCGGAGAGTCTTGCGTTCGCGCCCGCCGTTCTGCGGCGCATGCAAGCAACAGTCTTCCCGTGAGATCTCGGAGCCGCGAGCTCCCCAACGAAACAGGTATGAAGTGGTTTACGCAGTAGTGCGCGCCGGTGGGCGGCAGGAGAAGGTCGAGGTCGGCACGATCGTTCAGCTCGACCGTGTCAAGGCTGCCCAGGGCGAGAAGATCGAGCTGGCCGCCGTGCTGCTCGTCGACGGCGCCACGGTGACCACCGACGCTGACTCGCTGGCGAAGGTCAAGGTCACGGCAGAGGTCATCGGCAACCTCCGCGGCCCGAAGATCATCATCCAGAAGTACAAGAACAAGACCGGCTACAAGAAGCGTCAGGGCCACCGCCAGGAGCTCACGCGCGTCAAGATCACCGGCATCAAGTAAGCCCGAGGGGACTAGGACATGGCACACAAAAAGGGCGCAAGCTCAACCCGTAACGGTCGTGACTCCAACGCTCAGCGCCTCGGCGTGAAGCGCTTCGGCGGTCAGCAGGTCCTCGCCGGCGAGATCATCGTTCGCCAGCGCGGCACGCACTTCCACCCCGGCGTCAACGTCGGTCGTGGTGGCGACGACACGCTGTTCGCTCTGGCCGCCGGTGCGGTCCAGTTCGGCGCGAAGGGCGGCCGCAAGGTCGTCAACATCGTCGCCGCAGCTGAGTGATCACAGCGCGACACTAGATATCCGGTTCGGGGCGGGCTTCGGCTCGCCCCGTCCGTGTATCTACCCTCCGAAAATGCACAGCAACCCTGAGGACTAGCAAATGGTCACGTTCGTCGACACCGTCACACTGCACCTGCGTGCGGGTAAGGGCGGCAACGGCTGCGTCTCCGTGCACCGCGAGAAGTTCAAGCCGCTCGGTGGTCCCGACGGCGGCAACGGTGGCGACGGCGGCGATGTCGTGCTCGTCGCCGACCCGCAGACCGGCACGCTGCTCTCGTACCACCACTCGCCGCATCGTTCCTCCGGCAACGGTGGGCCGGGCATGGGCGATCACCGCTCCGGATTCCTCGGCGAGACGCTCGAGCTGCCCGTTCCGGTCGGCACGGTGGTGAAGAACACCGCGGGCGACGTCCTCATCGACATGATCATCCCCGGCGAGCGGTTCGTCGTCGCCAAGGGCGGTATGGGCGGGCTCGGCAACGCCGCTCTCGCCACCCCCAAGCGCAAGGCGCCCGGTTTCGCTCTGCTCGGCACGCCCGGCCACGAGGGCGACATCGTCCTCGAGCTGAAGACCGTCGCCGACATCGCCCTCGTGGGTTACCCGTCGGCCGGCAAGTCGAGCCTGATCGGCGCGATCTCCGCCGCCCGCCCCAAGATCGCCGACTATCCGTTCACGACGCTGCACCCGAACCTGGGCGTGGTGCAGGTCGGTGACTTCCGCTACACGGTCGCCGACGTGCCCGGTCTCATCGAGGGCGCGAGCGAGGGGCGAGGGCTCGGCCTCGAGTTCCTCCGCCACGTCGAGCGCTGTTCCGCGCTGCTGCATGTGCTCGACTGCGCGACGTTGGAGCCCGGACGCGACCCGATCTCCGACCTCGACGTCATCCTCGCGGAACTCGGCGCCTACGAGGTGCCCGAGGGACAGACGCCGCTCCTCGAGCGCCCGCAGTTCATCGCTCTGAACAAGATCGACGTCCCCGAGGCACGCGACCTCGCTGAGCTCGTGCGTCCCGATCTCGAGGCTCGCGGCTTCCGGGTGTTCGAGATCTCCACGGTCTCGCACGAGGGTCTGCGTCCCCTCACCTTCGCGCTGGGCGAGCTCGTCGAGAAGGCTCGCGCCGAAGCCGCGCTCGAGACGCCGCCGGAGCGCGTCGTCATCCGCCCGCGAGGCTCCAAGAAGGACTTCACCATCCGGGTCGAGGGTGGCACGTACGGCAACGTCTATCGCATCATGGGCGAGAAGCCGGTGCGCTGGGTGCAGCAGACCGACTTCCAGAACGAAGAAGCCGTCGGGTATCTCGCCGATCGTCTCGAAAAGCTCGGCGTCGAGGACGAGCTCTTCCGCCTCGGTGCGGTGCAGGGGTCGACCGTCGTGATCGGCGAGGGCGACAGCATCGTCTTCGACTGGGAGCCCACCATGACCTCGGCGGCAGAGTTGATGAGCGCGCCTCGGGGTACGGACCCCCGTCTGGCGCCGAATTCGCGCCGCACGACGTCGGAGCGACGCGAGCAGTATTACGAGCGCATGGATGCCAAGGCCGAGGCTCGCGCCGAGGTGGAGACGCAGCGTCTCGCCGCGTACCGCGAGGACGGCGAGTGACAGCACGCACACGCGCGGATCTGGCCACCGCGTCCCGCATCGTCGTCAAAGTCGGATCCTCCTCGATCAGCGGAGACTCGTTGTGGCGGATCCCCGTCATCGTCGAAGCTCTGGCCGCGGCGCATGCACGCGGAGCCGAGGTGGTCCTGGTGTCGTCTGGTGCGATCGCGTCCGGAATCCCGTTCCTGCGGCTCGACGCCCGCCCGACCGACCTCGCGACCCAGCAGGCCGCGGCGGCCGTTGGGCAGAACATCCTGATGTATCGCTACCAGGAGTCGCTTCGTCCCTTCGATATCGTCGCGGGGCAGGTGCTCCTCACCACCGGCGACCTCGAGAACCCGACATCGCGCTCCAACGCCCGTCGCGCGATGGAGCGGCTGCTCGGGCTTCGCACCCTGCCGATCGTGAACGAGAACGACACCGTCGCGACGCAGGAGATCCGCTTCGGCGACAACGACCGGCTCGGCGCGCTCGTCGCCCAGCTGATCGAAGCCGACGCGCTCATCCTTCTCAGCGATATCGAATCGCTGTACACGCGACCTCCGACGGACCCCGGCGCCGAACCGATCGATGTCGTGGCTCCCGATGCCGACCTGACCGGCCTCGAGTTCGGGGCGACCGTCGTCAACAGCGTCGGCACGGGAGGAGCGGCCACGAAGGTCTCGGCCGCGCGTCTCGCGGCGGCATCCGGCATCGGCGTCCTGGTCACCAGCGCCGACCTCGTCGAACAGGCCCTCGCCGGTGCGGAAATAGGAACCTGGTTCGAGCCGGCCACCTCATAAACTGGGCGGATGACCGACCAGACCCCACAGGTGCGCCTGGAGCGCGCCAAAGAGGCCTCCCGCGCCGCTGCCGCGCTCACGAGCGACGACAAGGCGCGGGTGCTCGAAGCGATCGCCGTCGCCCTTCTCGACGCCGCGCCGCGCATCATCGAGGCGAACGCCCGCGACATCGTCCGTGGGCGTGACGAGGGCATCGGGGAGTCGCTCATCGACCGGCTGCGTCTCGACGAGAAGCGCGTGGCGGCCCTTGCCGCCGCTGTGCGCGAAGTCGCGGCCCTCGCCGACCCGGTCGGCCGCGTCGTCGGCGGGCACAGGATGCCCAACGGTGTCGCCCTCGAGCAGGTGCGCGTGCCGTTCGGAGTGGTCGGCGCCATCTACGAAGCCCGGCCGAACGTGACGGTCGACATCGCCGCGCTCGCGCTGCGTGCGGGCAATGCCGTCGTGCTGCGCGGGGGGAGTGCCGCGCGCGAGTCGAACACCGTGCTCGTCGACGTCATGCGGCGGGCGGTGGAGAGCGCGGGACTCACGAGCGAGGCGATCCAGACCGTCGATGACTTCGGTCGCGAGGGCGCGAAGGCGCTCATGCACGGTCGCGGCTTCATCGACGTGCTGGTGCCACGGGGGAGTGCCGGTCTCATCGAAGCCGTCGTCACGGAGTCGACCGTGCCCGTCATCGAGACCGGAGCGGGCAACGTCCACATCTTCCTCGACGAGACGGCCCCGGACGATTGGGCGAGCGACATCGTCGTGAACGCCAAGGTGCAGCGCCCCAGCGTGTGCAACGCGGTGGAGACGGTGCTGGTGCATCGTCAGGCGGCTCCACGTCTGATCCCGCTCGTGGCCAGCGCTCTGCAGAGTGAGGGCGTCGCGATCCACGGTGACGACATGGTCGCCGGCATGGTGTCGAACGTGATCCCGGCGGTCGAGGAGGACTGGGAGACCGAGTATCTGAGTCTCGACATCGCGATGAAGGTCGTCGACTCCCTCGACGAGGCCCTCGACCATATCCGCCGTTACAGCACCGGGCACACGGAGTCGATCATCACGACCGACTCGCGCAACGCGGAACGCTTCCTCGCCGATGTGGATTCCGCCGTCGTGATGGTGAACACGTCGACGCGCTTCACCGACGGCGGCGAATTCGGATTCGGCGCGGAGGTCGGCATCTCGACCCAGAAGCTGCACGCTCGCGGGCCCATGGGGCTGTCCGAGTTGACCAGCACGAAATGGCTCGCGCGTGGGGCGGGGCAGACCCGCGGCTGAGGGCTAGACTGGGGGACGCTGTACCTCACAGGATCCCGAACAGCACGCCACGAAACGGAGTCAGGATGAACCTCGTCGCACAGATCGCGATGGCCGCTGCCGAAACCGAGCACCACGGCAACGTCGCGCTCGAAACGGTGATCTTCGGAGCCATCGCTGCGGTCGTGTTCGCCTTCCTCGGGCTGGTGACCTTCTCGTACAAGAACGTCGCCAACCGTCACTCGGCGAAGGCCGAGGCATGGGCAGCGCAGCACGGCAAGGACGGCCACGAGGCGGGACACGGCCACTAGGCCCCCATGAATGACGCTGCGACCACGCGCCCCCCGCGCATCGGCGTGATGGGCGGTACGTTCGACCCCATCCATCACGGCCACCTCGTCGCAGCCAGCGAGGTCGCGAACTCCTTCGGGCTCGACGAGGTCGTCTTCGTGCCGACCGGCCACCCGTGGCAGAAGTCGGGAGTCTCGCCGAGCGAGCACCGCTACCTCATGACGGTCATCGCCACCGCCTCGAACCCGCAGTTCACGGTGAGCCGGGTCGACATCGACCGCGAGGGCCCCACCTACACGATCGACACACTGCGCGACCTGAAGCGTGATCGACCGGATGCCGACCTCTTCTTCATCACCGGAGCCGACGCCGTAGCGCAAATTCTCAGTTGGAGGGACCATGATGAGTTGTGGGAGTTGGCCCACTTCGTCGCGGTCTCACGCCCTGGACATGTCCTGAGCACAGACGGCCTCCCGAGCGACAACGTCAGCCAACTGGAAGTGCCGGCGCTGTCGATCTCGTCGACGGACTGCCGTGAACGCGTTCGCGACGATCAGCCGGTCTGGTATCTGGTCCCTGATGGGGTCGTTCAGTACATCGCGAAGCATCATCTGTATCGGAGCAAGGCATGAGTACATCGGATCAGCAGGAGCAGGGTCCGCTGACGCGAAAGCAGCTGCGGGAGATTCGATTGACGGGGTCGACCCCGGTCATCTCCAGCGAGGAGGCTGCCGCGGCGGCTGAGGCGGCACCGCCCGCACCGCCGCTGCCCCGTGCCGCCGAGCCCGTGGAGATCCCGCCCGCGCCGACTTCCGTGCCTGACGACGTCAGCGGCGATGCGCCGTTGACGCGCCGCCAGGCGCGCGAGCTCGAGAAGGTGCGCACGGCCTCGGTGCCCGTGATCGCCGGAGAGCAGTCCGAAGAGGGGGAGGTCGAGCAGCCAGCCCCCGACGCGCCGGTGGAACCGACCGACGAGGAGTCCGCCGCGACGCACGACCCCGCGGAGATCGTGTCGGGGGTCCCGAACTTCACACGGAACGAAGAGCCGGGCGACGCCGACGATGATGACGTCGACGATGATGACGTCGACGACGAGGTCGCCGTCGCTCCCGTGCGTGCATCCGTCGTCGCGGATTCCGTGGGAGATGTTCCGCTGGAGTCCGTCGATGGTGCCGGTGACGAGTCCGACGAGGACGATGTTGACGTGGCTTCGGCTCTGGGCCTTCCGGCCGAGAGCACCGGTGACTCCGAGGCCGGCGGTGACGACGTGCTGGCAGATGTCGGTGACGCCGATGATGACGATGACGACGCCGCAGCCCGCCCCACCGTCAACCCCGCGTTCGGTGAGGGGATCCTCGCCGATGCTCCCGACCCGCACACCCCCTTCCGCCCGTCGTTCGACGAGCTGCTCTCCGTCGGTGACTCGACCGGGTCGCAGCACTCCGCACCGAACGCCCTGATCTTCACGCCGTCCCCGGGAGAGGGCTCGCTCTCCGGCCCTGTCGCCTCCACCGGTGAGATCCTCGTCACCGGGTCTTATGAACTGCCTCAGGGCATGGGCTCGCAGGGCCACGCCCTGGGAACCACCGACGGCAAGGACGTCGACGCCGTTCTCATCGACGGCGAGCTTCCCCCCGCGTCGTCGCCTACGCCGATCGCCGCCAGCTCGGCGGTCAGCACCATCAAGCCCGCCGGCGAGGTGATCCGTCCGCCGGCGCCCGAGAAGGGCAACCGGCTGATGATCACCCTGGCGATCGTCGCCGGAGGCCTCGCCCTCGCTGTCGGTGTCGTCGTCATCATCGCCATCACCACGAATGTGTTCTGATGCAATCACCTGAAACTGCCGAAGAGATGCTGCGTCTCGCAGCACAAGCCGCCATCGACAAGGGCGGTGAAGATCTCGTCGCACTGAACGTGTCCGAGCCTCTTCCGCTCGTCGACATCTTCCTGCTCGTCACCGGAAACAGCGAGCGCAACGTCGCCGCCATCGCCGATGAGATCGAGGACCGGCTGATCGAGTCGGGCCACAAGCGCGTACGGCGCGAGGGGCGCGCGGAGGCCCGATGGGTGCTCCTCGACTTCGGCGACCTGATCGTGCACGTCTTCCATCAGGAGGAGCGCGTCTACTACGGCCTCGAGCGACTGTGGAAGGACTGCCCCGTCGTTCCGATCGACGTGGCAGAGCCCGCCACCACAGACCCGAGCTGACATGCCCACGCACCTGATCACCGGTGCGGGTTCCGGCATCGGTGCAGTCCTCGCGCGCCGTCTGCTGGACCGTGGCGATGACGTGGTGGTGCTTGCCCGCGACGCCGGACGCGCCAGGCAGATCGCAGAGAGCCTTCCGGGAACATCCGTCCTGGTCGCTGATCTGGCTCAGCCGGGTCGTCTGTCGTGGGCGCTGTCGAAGCAGCACCTGCCCGACCGGATCGACTCGCTCGTGCACGTCGCCGGGGTCGTCGACCTCGGTGACGTGGCCGACCTCGCTCCCGCGTTGTGGGAACAGCAGCTGGCCGTGAACCTCGTGGCTCCTGCCGAGCTCACGCGCCTTCTGCTGCCCGTTCTGCGCGTGTCGCAAGGGCAGGTCGTATTCGTGAACTCGGGGGCGGGACTGCGTGCCAACGCCGGGTGGTCGGCCTACGCAGCATCGAAGCACGGTCTCCGAGCTCTCGCCGATGCTCTTCGAGCCGAGGAGGCCGCACACGGTGTGCGCGTGACCTCGATCTATCCCGGTCGCACGGCCACTCCCATGCAGGAGCGTGTGCACCAGCAGGAGGGGCAGGACTACGACGCCGGTCGCTTCATCACGCCCGATGCCGTCGTCACGACCATCCTCACCGCCCTCGATCTTCCGCGCGACGCGGAGATCACCGACCTCACGGTGCGGCCGGGTCGCTGATCCGGCGCGTCGGAGTCAGTCCGCTCCGTCTTCCGGTCGAAACCCGTGACGGCACCCTCCGCGCGTGGTGTCAAGGGGCTTCCCAGGGCACGATCTGTGTCGCACTCTCTAGGGAGAGAGAGTCCTGGAGGGCCCCACATGTCTGAACTTCCGGATCCGCGTTTCATGCTGAATCGCATCACGGCGTCGGAATGGGTGATCAACGACCTTCGATACTCGCCCAACGACCCGCGCCATGTCGTCGCGTGCGTGTACGAACTCGCCGAGACCGAGGTCGAGGTGACCTGGCTGCGTGACCTGCCGCTCGCCACGCGTTATGGAACCGCATTCGAGGTGCTCGAGGATGTCGAGAGGATGCGTGGTTCGAGCAGGGCCACACGTCCGATCTCCATCCCCCATCGGCCGCCGCTGCTGGCGACCTAGTCGTCCCGCGGCACGGACAGCGAACGAAGAAGCGCACCTCCTCGATCTCCGAGGGGGTGCGCTTCCTCCATGCCGCGTTGCGGAGCTCAGGCGGCCACGTGCGGGATCACAGCAGCTGCAGATCGGTTACGCACGTGCGATCGTCCGGCGACGTGGTCGACAGCGGCACGGTGCCCGTCAGGCCGGCGCTCTCGACGGTCAGCGTCGCCTCGATTCCCCGAGGCACCCAGACGCCGGTGAACCCGTTGTCGTGGGTGCGGCGCATCTCGTCGATGAGCACCGTCCCGTCGGCGGCGGTGAGGACGATGCGCATCTCGGTGTCGGAGAGCTCGCCGACGCACGTCGTGAGGCTGTGGAAGTGGCACTCATGGGTCTGTTCGCGGAATGGTGCGACCGAGATGTACACCGCGTCGTCGGGCATCGGCAGCCGACTCTCCCGGCCGCTGGTGTCACGCAGCAGGAGCGCGTCGGGTTCGACGGATGCGAGGAGATCGTCCGGGCGGTCCGCCACGGGCATCGCGTCGAGTCGTTCGATCACCTCGCCGACGTCGAGCCCGGCGAGGTCGTGCGCGGCGAGCAGGTCCCGCGCCGACGCCACCGAGTCGACGTCGGCGGGGGAGACGGCGGGCGCGCACCCGGCCAGCGCGATTCCGGCGACGGCCAACGCGGCGAGCCCTGCGGACAGCCTCCGTCGTCGGGGTGATGCGGCGACAGCGGGAGAGGCGGGAGACGTGGTGGAGGGGAGGGGATGGTTCATGGGGACGGTCCTTCGTGCGAGGTGGGGCCGGTGTGGGCGGGAATACGCCGACACCGACCCCGGAATGGGATCAGAGAGTGGAGAGGAGGTCCTTCATCTCCTGGATCTCCTCGGTCTGCGCGTCGATGATCGTCTGGGCGAGTTCGATCGCTTCCGGATCGCTCCCGCCGTCGACCTCCGCCCGCGCCATCTCGATGGCTCCCTCGTGGTGCACGATCATCTGGTCGAGGAACAGGCGCGACGCTTCGGGACCGTCGGCGGAGCGGAGCGCGGCGAGGTCGTCGTCGCTCATCATCCCGTCGCCGTGGTCCATCCCGTTCGCGTCGCGGTCGTCGGAGCCGATGCCCCAATCGTCCAACCAGCCCTCGAGCTGTTCGATCTCCGGGCCCTGCGCGGCCTTGATCCGCTGGGCGAGTTCGGCCACCTCGGGGTCGATCCCCTCCACTCCGAGCACGATGTCGCTCATCTCGATCGCCTGCTCGTGGTGCACGATCATCATCGAGGCGAACATGACGTCGGCATCGTTGACGTCGGCATCGCTCATGCCGGCCGATGGTGACGACGAGCTGTGGTCCATGCCGGGCATGGAAGCGTCGTCGGTGCCGGTCGCGCAGCCGGACAGCAGCAGAACGGCGGACAGGGTGAGTGCGGCGGTTGCCGCAGCACGAATCTTCATGGGTGTGTTCTCCAAATACGCATAGTCGTTGCGCACACGCCGGACGGCGGCGCGCGAGGGTGAGAGGCCTGGAGCCGTGGCGCGAGAGCGCGGGCTCGACGGCTGCTCAGGTGCGGCTGATGCAGAGAACGTGCAGAGAAGGGGCGCGGGGGAGGACCCGCGCGGCCAGGACCTCGAGAAGGGGCGAGCGGAGGAGCATCGCCGTCCATCCGCGAAGCACTCCGGGCGCGATGAGGAGCACGAGGGCGAGGAGGAGCGCGAGGACGCACATCATCGCCATGCCGGCGTGATCATCGGTGCCACAGCCTGCGCAGGACATCGCGGTCGTGCCGGACGGGTCTTCGGACGGGTGCGCCTGCACCTGTGCTGTGCCGTGATGCGCGGATACCGGCTCGGACACGGTCATGGCCGCGGAAATCGCCGCCGCCGGAGTGTCGGCCGCCGCAGTGCCGTGCAGATTCAGGGTGTGCATCCCCAGCAGCCCCAGGATGACTGCGGCGACGAGGAGCACGCCCGACAGCACACCCCGGAAGACGCTCGATGAGCCTCTTCCGGACCACGTCGCCGCCACCGGTGCCATGAGAGCAAGTCTACGGGGCGCGGGTGACGGCGACCGGTGCGCTGCGGGCCGGCGAGGGTGTGCGGTCAGACGTCGGGGCCGTCGTCGTGCTCGTCCGCGCCGGCAGCGACGCGGTCGGCCTCGGCGCTGTCGACGAGCGCGTCATCGACATCCGGATCGAGAACACGCTCGCCGTCGACCTCCCTCGTCGGCACACCCGTCGGGTCGGTCGGGTCGTCGTCATGGGGGAGCGGGGGAACCGGGGGAATGATCGGGTTCGACATGATCGCATCCTTTCGTCGAGATGGGTTCACGGTAGAACGCGGGGCGTGCGGTCGGAATCGGGTTGACGCTCGTGCAGACGCGCGCTAGCGAGGCCGACGCGACGCGGTCATCCGGCGGATCGAGGGTGATAGACCGATTGGGCCTCTACGGCTGCGGTGCCGAAATCACCGTCTGCATTGATGACGTGGCCGCGAGCCAGCGCGAGTCCGGTGGCCCGGCCTCGTCCTTTGAGCACGGCGCCGCGCAGGTCAGGATCGGGGTCGCGGTGGCTCCCGCCGCTCGTGAGCGCGACGTTCACCGCCGTGACATCGCCGAGGATCTGCGATCCATCGCCCAGAGTGGAAGCGCCGGCGAGGTCGATCCTCCCGATCAGACGCACCCGGTTGCCGATCGTGATCACGGAATCGGAACGGTTCGCGAGCAGAGCCACCGCATGCGGGCCGAACTCGTTGTCGGTGCCGATGCTCACGCGTCCGCCGCCGGTCGCCTCGATTCGGGTGCCCTCGAAGAAGCGGTTGTCGTCACCGATGAGGAGAGTGCCGGGGTCGGCGTCGATGCGGACGTTCGGACAGAACACATTGCCGGTCCCGATCTCGGCGTGCGCGGAGAGGAGTGCGGAGAAAGGGTCGAGGAAGACGTTGAGGTCGTCCGCGATGAGCTGGCTCACCGTCCGATATCCCCGCGACGCACGCACACGATCCGCGTAGCCCAGAGGCGTGTGCGTCATGGTGCCTCCTGGTCACTACCGCGTGAGACGAAGAAAGCCCCCGGAGAACCGGGGGCTTTTTCTGTGGACCTGAGGGGACTCGAACCCCTGACCCCCTGCATGCCATGCAGGTGCGCTACCAGCTGCGCCACAGGCCCAGACGCTGTTCCGGACCAGCCGGAGCAACTTGAAAAGAGTACTACACGAATCGACGCGAACACCAATCGGGGCGGGCATCCCGGGCGCGTCACCGTGGAGTGCGGTGGGGAGGAACAAGCGCGCGGCGCCGGGCGTTGAAACCGGCGTGAGCATCCTCGACAGTCTGGTGATCGGCGCAGGGCAGGCCGGCCTCTCGGCATCCTTCCACCTCTCGAGGCTGGGTATCTCGCATGTGGTTCTCGACGCCGACGGACAGCCCGGCGGCGCCTGGCAGCACCGGTGGGACGCGCTGACGATGCGCGATGTGCACGGCGTCGCCGAACTGCCCGGCGACACGCCGCCGCCCCGCGACGGTGCACGCGCCAACGAGGCCGTGCCCGCATACTTCGCGCGATACGAGAAGACGCACGAGCTCCCGGTGCTCCGCCCCGTGCGCGTGGAGCGCGTCGAGGACGTCGACGGCCGTCTCGTCGTGCGGGCGCGTGAGGGGGAGTGGACGACCCGCACCCTCGTGAATGCGACCGGCACCTGGACGCATCCGTTCCTCCCGCACTTCCCCGGCATGGAGACGTTCGTCGGTGAACAGCTGCACACCGTGGACTACCCGGGGCCCGAGCACTTCATCGGCAAGCGGGTGCTCGTCGTGGGCGGGGGAGCGTCGGCCGTGCAGTTCCTCGGGGCACTGGCGCCGATCACCGACACCCTGTGGGTGACCCGGCGCGAACCGGTGTGGCGCCATGACGACTTCACGCCGGAAGCGGGAGCCGCAGCCGTCGCCCTCGTCGAGCGGCGCGTCGCCGCCGGTCTCCCTCCCGAGAGCGTGGTCAGCGTCACCGGACTCATGCTCCGCCCACAGGAGCGGGAGGCCGAGCGTCTGGGTGCCTACGCCGACCGGCGCCCCCTGTTCGAACGGATCGAACCCGACGGCGTGCGCTGGGCAGACGGCAGCTTCGAGCAGGTCGACGTCATCCTGTGGGCCACCGGCTTCCGCCCCGCGATCAGTCACCTCGCACCTCTGCACCTGCGCAGTGCGGCCGGGGGCATCCAGCTCGACCGGAACGGTCGAGGTACGACGGCGGTCGCAGACCCCCGCGTGCAGTTGGTCGGCTACGGGCCGTCGGCGAGCACGATCGGCGCCAATCGTGCTGGTCGCTCGGCGGCGAAGGGAGTGCAGCGCGCGCTGCAGTCTGCAGGCGTGCGCATCACCAGCGGTTGAGCACCTCCTCCGCGAATCCCTCGATGCCGTCGACGCGCACCCGCGTTCCGTTCTCGTCGCGCACCCAGCCGGTCCAGACACCGAACAGTTGATCGGTCCGGCTCGAGATCACCAGCGCGTTCGTGTGCGAGTGCTTGTCGTAGAACGGGGTGAACACGAGGTCGGCGCTCGTCCCGTGCACGTGCCACGGACGCATGAAATGCTCGGAGTCGTAATCCCACACGAGCTCTTCACTGATCTTCGACAGCCGCCCGTCGATGAGCAGCGCGTTCTCCGTGGCACCCGAGCCGTCGGTCCACTTCGCACCGAGCTGCAACCCGATGACGCGGCCGTCGACGACACCGCTGGCCGCAGCCCAGTTCCAGCGCACGCGATACGGCCAGCGCCCGCGACCGTGGTCCAGTACGGCCCAGCTTCCGGTCGGCACGTCGTGCGCCACTCCGTCCACGGTCACTGTTCCGGTGGCCGGGCGTGCCACATCTTTGACCGTGTACTGGAAACGGAGGATCTCGTCGCCGAGGCGCCACGGCACGACGACACCGAGCGACTCGTGTGTCTCCAGACGACCGGCCAGCAGGTCGATCGAGACGCGGGGGGTGGAGGCGCGCAGGCGTGTTCCGTCGAAGGTCTCGTCGATGTCGACGGTGATCCGACGCGTGCGCGCTCGGGCAGGCCCCGCGCCGAGAGACGACGGGAGCGTCGCGCTGCGCCCTCCCGGCGAGATCACCGTCGTGCCGATGTCGTCACCGGTCGCGCGATCGAGCACCCACAACTCGTGCAGAGCCATGTAGTCGACGCACGAGACCGTGACGGCGACGATGTGCGACGGCGTCATCACGTTCCAGTACTCCCACCGCTTGTTGCGCCCCCAGTGGCCGCGGCCGGGGATACCCGAGGTGTCGTGAACCGGTGTGCGCGACCAGCCGAGAGCCTCCCGGTTCAGCATCCCGGTGGGCGTGGTGAGAGACACGTGCGCGGTGATCTCGCGCTCGATCAGCGGTGTGGGCATCATCGTCCTGCTGTCGGGAGGAACACCGTCTCGGGTCGGTGTCGTTGCCCTGAGTGTAGAGGACCGGGTGCGGAGGACCGAGCGCAGAGCACCGAGTGTCGAACAGGGGAGACCGCCGCGGATCGGTATGTCGTGGTGCTCGTCTTGGCGTTCGTCCGTGCTGAGACACCCGGTTGGGTAGTCGATCACGCCGGACGACAACCAGAGCACGACCAGCGTGAGCGTGCCGTCGAGGTGGCCGGACCCGAGTGCCTTCCCCATACGGGGCCCAGCGAGATGAAGCGGGCCGTCCGGCGCACCGCCGGCTCGAAGCTGAGACGGCGAGAGGAGGTGAGGCGCCGGGGCGGCGCCTCACCTCCTCACGATGCGCCGGCTTCAGCGCTTCTGCGCGGATACGGTGCTTTCCCCGGAGAAATCGTCCTCGTCGTTGTACTTGCGCCCCCTGGGGACGGTCGTGACGATCGAAACGATCGCGATCACCAGGAAGATCAGGTTCACCCCGCAGGCCACCATTGCGGCCTCACGCACGGCGACGTTCCCCTGCTCGCCGTGGAAGCTGATCAGACCCCGCAGCCAGGGGACGCCACCCGCCTCTGTGATCGATGTGAAGATCGTCAGTGAGATCGCGGCGCCGATGGCGGCGCCGAGCGACGATGCCATCTTGTAGATGCCCGCACCAGAGCCGGCCTGGCTCGCAGGCAGATTCGAAAGCGCCGCATCGGTCGACGGCGTGGCATAGAAGGCCAGGCCCACGCCGAACAATGTGTACGCGATCACGGCGAGAATCTCATATTGGCCGAGCATAAGGTTGGTCGGCATCAAGAGAACTGCGGTGAGAGCGACGACGAGGGTGCCCCAGACCATCGGCTTGCGTGGGCCGAAGCGACGCAGCATCTTTTCGCCCACGCGGATCAGAGCGATGATCGAGACCGCGTAGCCGAGAGTGAGCAAGCTGGCTTGGAGCGAGCCCAGCCCATTCGGTTCGGCAGCACGAAACAGCTGCTGCGAGACGAGGAGCAGGCCGATGGTCATATTCAGGATGAAGTTGGACAGCGTCGCACCTGTGAACGTAATGTTCTTGAACAGCGCCAAGTCGATGAACGGATTGTCGGTGTTACGTCGCTCGATGAGGATGAATGCCACAGCGGAAACTGCCACCACCGCCATGAGCGCCAGCGTTACCGGCGCGGTCCAGCCGATCTGACGGCCGAACGTGATGATGATCATCAGGGCCAGCGTCATCACCATGAAGGCCACGAGTCCGGGGACGTCGAACTTCCGGTGTCCTGTGGTCGGCGCCTTGCTCTCTGGCGTTCCCCAGATGAGAACGGTCGAAGCCAGCGAGACGACGATCGATGCGATGAAGATCCAGCGCCAGTTCTGCTCGGCCAGAAGCCCTCCGACGATCGCGGAGAGTCCTGAACCGCCCCACGAGCCGATCGACCACATCGAAACGGCGCGCTGCCGTCCTGGACCTTCCCAGTACGTTCGAACGAGGGCCATCGTGGCCGGCATGACAAGGGCGGCTGAGAAGCCCTGCAGTGCACGTCCGCCGAGCATCAGCGGAAGCGCGACGGGACCAGCTGCGGATACGACCAAGACCGAACCGACAATCCCGATGATGTTTCCGATGATCGCGATCCTCACCCGCCCTACCCGATCTGCCACTCCGCCCATGAGGACGATGAACAGCCCCGAGAACAGGGCAGTGATCGATACGGCAAGGTTCATCTGATCGGCGGTGATGTAGGTCTGATCGACGTTGATGTCTGCCAAGACCTCCTGCGCGACCGTTCCAAGGGACCCGGCGAACAGCCAGAAGGTGAAGACGCCGAGGACGATACCGATGAGCAGTTTCGGTGTGCCGCGGTAGTCGGGCGCCGCGGTGGCGCTGGTGCTGGCGCTCATCGTGTCGCCTCCGTGTTCTCACCGAGGTATGCCAGGGCCGCAGTCACCAACGCCTCAGTGCCCGTTCTCAGCGTCGGCTGCATCTGGGGAGCGAAGAGAGGGGAGTGGTTCGGCGGTGCGACGACCCCCGATGGGAACCCGCCGAGTCCCCAGTACGTGTAGGGAATGCCGAAGGCCTCCGGAATCCGAGAGAAATCCTCGCTCGCGGCCAATGGTGTGAGGGCACCCACCCGCGTGTCGCCGAGGCGAAGGCGCATCGCATTGGCCACTCGTTGCGTCGTGGCAGGGTCGTTGTCAGTGAGCGGGAATTGATCGTAGTACTCGAACTCCGGCTCTCGAGGGCAGGCGGACGCTGCGCATTCCGCACGTACGATCCGTTCGATCGCTGCGACGATCTGATCGCGGATATCGGACGAATACGCGCGGGTGTTCACCAGGAGCTCCGCGTGATCGGAGATGACGTTGCTCTTCGAGCCTGCGTGCACAGCGCCGACGGTGACGACGGCTCGCTCGCCGGGTGGCAACTCACGGGACACGATGCTCTGCAGCCGTTGGATCACGGCCGCGGCGACGATCACGGGGTCGACGCCGAGATTCGGCATCGCACCGTGGGAACCCTGACCGTGGATCATGATGCGGATGCTGTCCGCGCAGGCCAGGCTCGGCCCAGCGACCACTGCGATGGTGCCCGTCTCGATTCCGAGCACATGCTGGGCGAGAGCGACATCCGGTCGAGGGATCGCGTCGAGCAGCCCGGCGTCGATCATCGCCTGTGCTCCAGCGGCAGTCTCCTCCGCCGGCTGGAACACGACGATGAGTGAGCCATTCCACGCATTCTGCCGTTCGGCCATCAGCCGCGCCGCACCGAGCAGAGCAGCGACATGTATGTCGTGCCCGCACGCGTGCATGACGCCGACGGCATTCCCGTCCCCATCCTGAGCCGTCACCGTGGACGCGTAGGGCAACCCGGTCTGCTCCGTCACCGGGAGCGCGTCCATATCGGCACGCAGCAGCACTCGCGGCCCGTCCCCATTTGCAAGAACTCCGACGACCCCACCACCGATGTGATGCACGTCGTAACCGAAGCCGTCGAGGTGGTGTGCGGTCACCCCGACTGTGCGCTCTTCGTGGGAGCTCAGTTCAGGGTGGCGGTGAAGATCGAGGTAGATCAGTTCCTGCCAGTCTCGTATCGCATCGAGTTCGACGAGAACTCTGTCCGCGGATGTCATCGTTCGTGACCTTTCATCGTGGGATTCTGGACAGTCATCACGGTAGATATTCACGGGCTTGCGGCCGTCCCGGATGTCGAGTTCGACGTCAGACTGGGGTCACGATGAAGAATGATGCCCTCGACGCCCTGGACTTACGGTTGATCAGCGCACTCCAGGCACGCCCCCGGGCGTCGTGGTCGTCACTCGCGCAGGCACTGGGATCAAGCGATGCAACGCTCGCGCGCCGGTGGGAGACGCTGAAGGACGAAGGCGTCGCATGGATGACCGTCGCACCGAACCTCTCGCTCGGGCATGGCTCGCTGGCGATGGGGATGGCACTCGTCGAGGTGCGTGTCAAGAGCGGATGCCTGACGAGCACCGCAGCCTCACTTGCCGCGCACCCCGAGATCGCGACGATCGAGGTCACCGCTGGGGCGCGGAGTCTGATGCTCACCGTGATAGCCGGAAGCCCTCAGGCGTTATCCGACTTCCTCCTCGATTCGCTCGACGCGCATCCCTTCGTCGATGGCATCCGCTCGTACCCTGCGAGCTGGACATACCGAGATGCGAGCAGATGGCGCGTCTTCGCCGGCGCCGCCGGCGACCAGCACGACAGGCGTGCGAGGCCAGGTGCCCGCACCCGTCCCCGACTCCCGCACCGCGATCTTGCCGAGTCCATCGCGGCGGTGCTTGCGCAGGATGGTCGCGCCACGGCGGATCATGTCGCCAAGGCGTTGGATATTGGCATCCGCACCGCGCGGACTGGTCTCGCACAGCTCACCGCATCCGGGGAGATCCGCTTCCGCACAGAGGTGTCGCGGGCTTTGGCCGGCTGGCCTGTATGCGCGTGGTTCCTTGTCTCGTCGTCAGCGGCCCACAGGGAGAGAGACGTTCGCACGCTGGCCGCTATGCCGGAGTGCCGGGCGGTGATGCACACCATCGGCCCGTTCGACCTCGCCGCGGTGACCTGGATGCGCGAGCTCGCAGACGTGGACGTCATCGAGGCAGCAATCGAGGACAACGTGCCGCCGGCGCGGATTCACGATCGAGTTCTCGTGCTCCGCACCGTGAAGTTGATGGGGCGTGTACTGGACACCGTAGGCCGCAGCGAGAAGCACATTCCGCTCCCCGTGTACTTGAATCTACGCGGCTGAGCACCAAAAATGCTCGCCGGAGCAACCGTGAGCAGGAACACGAGCGTAGCCAGCCACCTGCCTGTGGTGGCTGGCTACTCGGCCAATGCGACCTCGCACGGGTGCGATGACGTGGAGGACGGGCCGCTCGCCTGGAAACTCCCATCCGGGCGCTAGCAAAGCGTCAGGTCGTTGCAGTGCTCCTCGCAACGGAGAGGGCCCGCAGTGCCCACCCGAACAGTGCCGACAGCGCGCCGATGCCTATGGCGAAGGCCGCGACGCCGAAAGAGACGACGGAGGTGAACAGCGACGCACGCAAGAACGAGGCGTTCATCACGGTCGCTCGGACCGGATCATCGGTGGCCAGCTCTGAGTAGGTGCTACCGTCCGACGCTGCAAGCGCGTGGTGCTGGATGATGTCGGCTTGAACGAATGCGGTGAAAGGGCCAGCGACAGTCTGCCCCTGGAACGCGATCGCGTCGTCTGGAATCGTGATGTTCTCGGCACGCAGTTGCACGGAGACCATGACCCACACCACTACGCCGACGATGATGAGCGCGATGCCCCCGATGATGCCTAGCGTTCCGATGAGCTTCACGCCCTTCATCGCGCGACCTGATGGTGCGACAGAGCCTTCGGACTGTTGTGCGTGTTGCGACACGACGAACTCCTTCTCATTCGGAACGTACATCCTCACGCTAGATCCGTCCGCGATCGAGTGCCGGGTCGGTAGGCCAGAAATAAGCGGGTTCTGAGAGTCGACGTCAGCTCGGACCCACCTCACCAGCATCACCGAGCATCGATGCGTCCGCTTCATACGCATCAGCCGTCGACTTGCCTCGCGGTCTCGCGACTGGTCATACCTAATCCACCGCGTCTCTCCCCCCAAGTCGAGACGAAACGACACATCCCTGTCGGGTGACTTCCTTAGCGTGGACGGCGAAGCCGACCGTCGGCCCCCGCTCAATGTTCAGGACCGCATCATCAGACCCGCCGTCAACACCCCATGCGAAGTGCCCTCTACCGTCCGCATCTCGGACATCGTCGTGAGCGGATGCGGGCGGGTCTACGCATTCCCTCCGGATCTGCCCCAAGCGGCCCGCGTGGCGGGCCTCGGCCACCCACGCTACAGAGTCGGCTATGTGGATCGCGTCGGCGCCGGCTGGCTCCCGCGGGACTTGGGTAACCGTATCGCCGGACACCGGACACCGGACACGGTCGCGCTTGCACGCTGTCTGCTCGGTCGTAGCGAAGGCTGGCGTATCGATCAGTACCCGATCCGATCTCCGGAAAGCTGCTGTCTTCAGAGTGGGCGTCGCTGACGCGAATGAGAGCTCCTTCGTGATCCATTTGGATCCCCTCGGAACCGTCAAGCTCGGCCACCGGACCCCGGATGATCGCATCCGATTCGACAGGGAGCTGGGAGCCGTGTGGGCCACAGGGACTCAGTATGCGGCGCTCGGCTTGGGCCAGTACAGCGACACCCGAACGCTGCACCGAACGATCGGTGCAGCGGTCCATGCACTCCGACGACTCGACACCGCTACAGGTGCTCTTACCCACGCCGAGCCGTGACGTCCCGTTTCCGCAGCCCGCGAGCAAACGGTCCGGACCGGCGAGAAGGACAAGGATTCACACCATCATGGACGTCTTCTCCCGCCGCACGCGGCCCTCGAACGCACACTGCGTGACTGAGGTCACCCTGGCGCCTCGCGAGGTCGATGAGAAGGAACTCGACTTCCTGTTCGGACGGCCAGCACAGTTGCCAAAGCGCCGCTCGACCCGCCGCACCGCGAAGCAGGCGCCGGAGGTCCACGCCGTGACGCAGAGCACGTCGGTGAGCCTGGGCAAGGTGGTGCCTTTTCGTGTTTCTGGCGCCGCTGCCGTCGTGAGCATCGCTCGAACGGCCGATGCGCTCTATGCATTCGCGGAACAGTGTCCTCATGACCGGGCGCCGCTCTCGGACGGCCTGCTCACCAGGCGTTTCATCATGTGTCCTGCCGAGGGATCGCTGTTCGACTTGGCGTCTGGGGCCGTCGTTGCGGGGCCAGCATCGACCTCACTCGTCGTATTCGAGGTGTGGGAACGAGATGGCACGATCTTCATCCGCGACAACCAGCGGGTGCTCGCGAACGCCTGACGGTGAGAAGATCGCGTCCGCTTCGCGTCTGCTGTTCAACTGATGGGTTCCGCAATCGAAGAGGGGCTGTCACACTGAGGACCGCGACGCAGTCGGTCGTGCCGAGTTCGATCGAGAACTGCATGTGCTGGAGGAACGATGAACGTCTCCGCAATCCAAGAGCAAGAGCCGGCCCGATTCCGCCGCGGGATCGTCAGCGTCGTCGTGTTATCACTGGCCGCTGCAGCAAGCCTGTTCGGTGCTGCTCCGGCTTCGGCAGCACCTGGTGTCCTGACAAGCGTCGCGCTCTCCGTGACATCCGATGGAACAGCCCCTTTCTCGGCATCGGACGGTCCGGGTCTGGATTCGTCAGCCTCGAACGGTGTGGTGCGAACGAACGACTCGGTCACCTACCGGTGGGAGTACGCGATCGCCACGGCAGGTGATGTGACATTCATTCAAGCGCTTCCTGCCGGCATGCGTTGGGAGCCGAGTTCCACGGCCTCATGCCTCGAAGGGGCAGGTGCGATCGACACGTCCGGGTCAACGCTCACATGCACGCTCCCCGAGCTGGCGTCCGGTACCGGCGCGTACCCCGTGACGGCGACCGTCCTGACCGTCCCGGATTCATCCCTCCTGGAATCCGTTGTCACCTCTGGAGCCTTCCAGTCGGCCCCCGCCATCGTCACAGCGTCCGCGGCGCCGCGACTGGCACCCGATCTGCAGACCTCCGGTGCCACGGCGGCGGCCAACGGTCCGGGGGATTCCAGCGACATCGCGGGATACAACATCGCGATGACGGCGGATTTGTTCATGCCGATCGACTCTGCGACGGGAACCCGCGGTCTCGAACCCGGTGCGACGCCCTTGACGTTCCAGATCGTGCTTCCGGGTAACTTCGCCGGCGGGCTGCTTGCGGCGGGGACGAATTGCACCACGAACACAGGTGAAGCGCCGCTGGGTGGTGGAGGTGGTAGTTCCGCTGTCGTGGACTCCGGGGCAGTCGTATGCGCCCAGGCCGGGGGCGCCGGCTCGCCGATCACCGTCACGTTCGAGAGCCCGGACCAGACTCTCTCCAGCTACCCCACGAACATCGGATCCCATAATCCCGGCGCGTACTTCGCCGCGTCCCGGATCGTGGTGTGGTTCCCGGCCTCATCGTTCCCCGTGGGCGTCGTGACGACCGGGACGTTCCAACTGACGGGCTTTGCGCCGCTCGGCGCCACAGGAGCTGCGAACTACGGTGGCTTCGCGCCCGGACAGGAACCTGGGGCTGCTTGTGAGACGGTGCCCGCTCGGAACTGCGTCTCCGTGAATGTCCTGCGGGCGGGAACTCCGCAGCTCTCAGGCGGGACTGCTTTGACGACGAGTTCCACCGCCTTCTCGGCTCCGCTCCCCGACGCTTCCAGCGCTACCTCGAATGATGGTCCCATCTATTTCGGCCAGGACTACTACGGGGTCGCGGCGATGAACACCACAGCGGCGAGCCCGGACGCGTTCAATGCGCGAAGCTGCATCACCTGGGATCCCGCGCTTCACACAATCGACGCGGAACGTGCTCCGAACGCGACGCGCAACGGCGGCTCGACGACCAACGTGGTTCTCGAGTACGGCAACACGGCCTACCCGGATGATGCGGCGCGTCGGGGACCGAACTGCGGCTCAGCCGGTGATGCCGCGGCGGGCTGGTTCGCGAACATCGCCGAGGCGGGAGGACCCGGCGCTGTCACGGCAGTGCGAGTGCGTTTCCTGGACCCTGCCCCGGGAAGCACGGGAATGAACCTGTTCGTGCCTTTCACCCGGACAGAGATCGACACTGCCCCCGGGACGCCGATACCGATCTTCAGCAACTTCACCGCAGATGATGCCCCTATCGCCAACTCGTCGTACAACCCCGCGACGAATACGGGAGCGAACGGAGCCCGCGGCCTTGCCGCTGACGCCAAGGTCCGTGCAAACACGACCTGGGACACCGAATCGGCCCAACCGGGCGAAGCGCACGAGATCACCATCACGCCCACTGTCACCAATGACTACGTGGTGCGCACCGCCGTCGACGTCGTGATCACCACCACTCTCAGTACTCCGTGCGCATCATTCCAGACGGGATCCGCATCCCGCCCTCCCTCGTCGATCACACCTGCGACGGTGAACTGCGCCGGCGGCGGGGTCGGCCAAACCATCACCTGGAACCTCGGACCTGTCCCCACAGGGACAGCGCTGGCGCCCATCACTTTCACGGCAGTCCTCGATCCGGCCACCCCGTTCCCGGCAAGCGGTGATGCCACCACCGTGATCGCAAGCCCCTCCGACCCGGCCAGAGAAGCTGTACGCACGAGCAACGATGAGCTCATCGTCAACGCCGTCGCAGAGTTCACCGTAACGAAGACGGCATCCGTCGCCGCCGTCGCACCAGGAGTGCCGTTCACCTACACGATCGGCTGGGCGAACAGGCTCGCGACTTCTGTAGGGACTGCATCCTTCGTGGACGTCCTCCCCTTTGCCGGCGATATCCGAGGCACCGCAGGGCTGGGAGACCTCTCTGTCGAGTCGGTCGAACCACGTGACGGCACCACTGGCGTGGCCGTCACATACACCGAAGACCCCTCAGCGAATGTCGAAGCCGCTATCGCCGTCGATCCATCCGGGGCAACCGGCATCAACTGGGTATCAGCTCAACCTCCCACCGTCACAGCCATCCGCTTCATAACCCCGGAGCTGACGCCCGGTACGGTCCAGGCGATGGACATAACGCTCACCGCTGTGGCGCTCGCACGCAGCGGTGTCATGGTCAACGACGTGTGGGGCGAAGTCACCGAGATCCCGATCCCCATCACCGCCGCCGCCGCAATCGAACTGGAGTCCGCAGCATCAGAGGTATCCGGATTCGTGTTCCACGACATCGATCGCTCAGGAGACCTCTCCGCAGGCGACACGCCCGTCGTGAGCCCTGTCGTCCAGATCATTGACGGATACTCCTACGGCGCCAACGGAATCGACGACGGCGGAGGCGGGGATGACATCGCCCTCGCGTCGGTGTTGACCGCCGACTCCAGCGCTGACGGCACCTACCTGTTTCCAAGCGTGTCGGCCGGAAGCTACGCGGTCACCGTCGTGCCGCCCACCGGTACGAGCCTCGCAATACTCCCACCGCTGCCGGTGCGGGTCGCCCCGAACACCAGCATCACGGATGTCGATTTCGGCGTCCGCGCGAACGCGGATGCGGGGTCGTCGAGGATTGTCGCGGATCCTGTCGTGATCATCGCGGATGGGGTGTCGACCTCGACTATCACGGTGAGCTTGCTCGACGAGAACGGGAACCCGGTGACCGACGCGGGGGATGTCGTGACGATGTCTACGGACGCTGGCACGCTCGGTCCCGTGACCGACAACGGAGACGGCACCTACACGGCCATGCTGACCTCCTCGACGACCGTCGAGACCGCGACGATCGGCTTTGCCGTGGATGAGGTCGCTGGTGACGCGACGGCGACCGTCGACTTCATCGCCGGACCGCCGGCACCTCCGAACCCACCAGCACCCCCGGGACCGCCCCTCCCTGCGACCGGTATCGAGATCGGGGGAGGTTTCGTCACCGCGCTTGCTCTCGTACTGCTCGGACTCGTCTTCTTGCTCCGTCGCCGAAACCTCCGCGTGGGAACCGGGGATCTGGTGTTCGTGCCCTCCCTGACCGAACTGATTCCAGGTGATGGTGATCAGCGCTAGGTGCGAAGAGCACACCGGAAACCATGCACGGGAGCAGATCGGCTCCTGGCTACGCTGAGGGCATGCTCCGCATCCTGTTCTTCGTCGTCTGGCTGCTGCTGTCCGCCTGGCTCGTGGTCTGGGTCGGGGAGGGGCTGTTCGGCATCGATCAGAGACAGTCGATCCTTCCGTTCTCGGGAGAGGACACACTGGGCGCTCCGATCATCATCGGTGTGGCGTGGGGTCTGCTGCTGACCTTCGGCGGGATCCTGTCGGGGCTCGGGCGCCGTAAGCGGGTGCGCGGAGAGACGCAGATCGGAGTGGGCACGATCGTCGAGGTCGCCCGCACCGGTCTCACCGTCAACGACGTGCCGCAGTACGACCTGTTCATCCGGGTGACACCGAGCACCGCAGAGGAGTTCATCGCGCAGCTGCGCACGCTGGTCGACGCCTCTGATCTCGCCGGCCTGCAGGTCGGGCTCCCGGTACCCGTGCGGTACAGCCTCACGGACCAGGACACGGTGGAGCTCGCCGACCTGAACGACCCCACGGTGCGGGACGCGATGCTGCAATGGCGGATCGAACGGGGGCTGATCGATCCGCGGCAGGTGCGGGCGCGCACGAGCGGCACCCCGGTGACGGCATCCGTGCTCGAGGTGCGACCGACGGGGCGGCGTCGTGAGGGGCAGAGCGAGCTCGCCCTGCGCGTGCTGATGGCGCCGGAGGGGGCGGCGACCTGGGAAGCGGACACCACGGTCTTCGTGTACCCGCAGGCCATTCCGCACCTGCAGGTCGGAGCCCCGGTCTGGGCGTTCTATCGGCGTGAGGACCCGCAGACCGTCGCCGTGACGATCGAGAAGGAGGAGGGGCGATGAACCCGATGGACACGCTCATCTGGCTCGTGAACTTCCCGGCGTCGCACGGATACGCGATGGTGTTCATCGCCGGTTTCTCGATCCTCGGCCTGTTCGCGCTGTCGGCGCGGGGAGCGATGCCCGGCGGGGAGCTGCGGGCCATCCGCGAGCGGGAGGGGCTGCTGCGTGCGGATCAGCGTCCGCGAGGCCGCGTCGGGGGAGGAATCGTGCGCATCGGCGCGCGCATCCTCGCTTTCCTCATGCTCGCCTCCCTGGTGATCGGCATCCTCAGCCTCGCCGGCGTGCCCCTCACCCGTGCGTACATCTACGACAACGGCCGACCGACGGCGGCGACTCTGGATGGTGACTGGGTGACGTTCACGACGGCCGAAGGCGTCGAATACACGCTGGAGAGCAACTTCTTCACCCCCGCTGTGTATCCCGACCGCGACGCGTACATACCCGGCGGTCAGCTGATCGTCGTGCGCTACCTTTCGAGCCATCCACAGGCGTTCGTGATCGACAGCGACCAGACCCCGCGCTGAGTGCGGAGGGGGCGCGTAGGGTGAAGGCATGTCGCGAATCATCGTCTTCGGCGGCCACGGCCGCATCGCCCTCCTGCTCGCGCCGCTCCTCGTCGCACGGGGAGACGAGGTGACCGGGGTGATCCGCAACCCTGACCATTCCTCCGATGTCGAAGCCGGCGGTGCGAAAGCGCTCGTCGCCGACATCGAGAACATGGATGTCGAGGCGCTCGCCGAGATCATCCGCGGTCATGACGCCGTCGTCTGGTCGGCCGGCGCCGGTGGCGGATCGGCCGAACGCACCTACGCGGTCGACCGCGACGCCGCGCAGCGTTCCATGGACGCGGCAGAACGCGCGGGCGTCCGACGGTACGTGATGGTGTCATGGCTCGGGTCCACCGCTGATCACGGTGTGCCGGAAGGCGACTCCTTCTTCCCCTATGCAGACGCGAAGTGGGCCGCCGACGAGCACCTGCGTGGCACCGGTCTGGAGGGCACGATCCTCGCGCCGGGCACGCTCACCTTCGACGATCCCACCGGTCGGATCCAGCTCGATCCGGACGGTCGTGGAGCCGTCGCGCGTGCCGACGTCGCTGCCGTGATCGCTGCGTCCCTGCACGAACCGTGCACGGTCGGCCGGACCATCCGCTTCGGGAACGGCGACGCCGACTCGGCGGTGCCGATCGCCGAGGCGCTGTCCTGCTGAGACACGCCACTTCGCGCGACATGGAGAATCGGCGCCGGGGACGGACGGCGAGCGCACTCGCGCTCGCCGCGGTGATGGGGCTCTTCGTCTCGTCGGCCGCCTCAGCGTCGGCGGTGGGCGCACCCTCGACGTCGGGCATCCCCGAGTCCACGGTGTCGACCAGCGGATCTGACCTGCTCACCGCACGTGCGAAGGCGCGGGTGAAGGAGATGTCCGTGGCGGAACAGGCAGCGACGGTGGTCATGGGGCACGTGGCAGGAACGGACCCGTCCGCCCTTCGGTCGTACATGGAGTCCGGACTGGGAGGATTCATCCTCATGGGGGCCAATATCCCCGCGACCGAAGCGGAGTTGCAGGCGCTCACGACGGCGCTGACGGTCGATCCCGGTCTGCCACCGCTCATCGCCGTGGACCAGGAGGGCGGCTTCGTCTCCCGACTGCACGGTGACGGCTTCCCTGCCTCCCCCTCCCTGAAGGGGCTTCCGGTCGCCGAGACGTCCGCGGCGTTCACCGCGCGGGGCTCTCTGGTGGCGCGAGCGGGCATCACCGTGAATTTCGGAACGGTCGCCGACTACACGGACGATCCCGGCTCGTTCATCCACGGTCGCGCGCTCGGCACAGACCCTGCCGCGGCGGCGGAGCGCGTGGCGGCGGCAACCGTCGCGCAGGAGCAGTTCGTCGCCTCGACCCTCAAACACTTCCCCGGCCACGGCGCGGCTCCGGGTGACTCTCATCACGCGATCCCGAGCACCACGATGGGAATCGAGGAATGGCGCGGCACCGCGGCCGTGCCGTTCGCCGCCGGTATCGACGCCGGGGCCTCGCTGCTGATGTACGGGCATCTCGCCTACGCGGCGGTCGATCCGCTGCCGGCATCCCTCTCGCCGCGGTGGCATGAGATCGCGAGAGACGAGCTCGGCTTCACCGGGGTGGCGGTGACCGACGACCTCGGCATGCTGCTGTCTTCGGGAGATCCGGCCTATGCCGACCCGGTCACGAACGCGGTGGCGGCGATCGCTGCGGGGAACGACCTCGTGTTGATGATCGCGGGGTCCGACGCGCAGACAGCCGGATCGATGGTCGCCGGCATCGCAGCGGCGGTCGAAGCGGGGACGCTTCCGCCCGAGCGGCTCGAGGAGGCGGCGACACGCGTGATCGCGCTCCGGATGCAGAGCGCCGCGGCCACCGCCCGCTGGTCGATCTGCGAGGACTGCGAACCGGTGGGCTGACGCTCAGGCCGCCTCGCGAGCTCCGTCGCCGAGCCAGGCGTTCAGCAGCGCTGCGCGCAGAGCGGCACCCCGGTCCGCGAACCCTCGCTGCCGACGGACGTACTCGGCCTTGCCCTCGGTCGTCTCGATGCGGACCGGGGCCACGTCCCATGCCGAGAGATCGTACGGCGCGGCCTGCATGTCGAGCAGTCGGATGTCGCGGGCGAGCTCGAACGAATCCAGGAGGAGTTCGCCGGGGATGAGGGGCCCGAGTTTCGTCGCCCACTTGTACAGGTCCATCCCCGCGTGCAGGCAACCGGGCTGCTCGAACAGGGGCTGGTCGTCGCGGCTCAACGGTGTGCGGTTGCGGGGGACCGCTTCGGGGGTGAAGAAGCGGAATGCGTCGAAATGGGTGCAACGCAGCTCATGATTCTCGACGACGGCATCCGTGCCCGCCTGCCCGAGTCGCAACGGCACCGCGTGGCGATGCTCGTCCGCGCGGTACACCATCGCCCATTCGTGCAGGCCGAAGCAGCCGAACTGTCCGGGGCGGGATGCGGTGCGGCGGAGCATGCGCTCGATGAGCGCGGCCAACTCCGTCTTCTCTGCGCCGAAAGTCGCCGCATCCGGCACGACGCTGCCGGGCGATCGCCCGGGGGAGTACCACCGCCAGTCGCGGCGTTCCGGCGCATCGGCGAGTTCGACACCGGCCCCCGGATGCCATCGACGCAGGTGCGCGGGCTTGTACGAGTAGTAGGTGAAGAGGAAGTCCCACACCGGATGCTTCTCCGCCCGCGTCGCCCGTTCGCGGTGCGCCGCGGTGAGGGCGTCGGCTCGTTCACGATGCGCCTCCTCGCGGAGGGTCCAGTCCGGGCGGGCGATGGTCATGTCAGTGCAGGATGCCGGCTTCGCCGAGCAGATCGCGAAGACCGGCGCCGTCCTCGGCGCTCACCCACGGGGCGGCATCTTCGGAGTGCGGTTCGTGACCGGCGCGTCCACCGGCGAGCACGGCCTCGGCGGGAAGCAGACGACGGATCGCGACGCCGGCGACGGAATCGGGGTACTCGTCCATGAACTGGCTGTAGATCGACTCGTCGTGCTGGCCGTCGTCTCCGATCAACAGCCATTTCACGTCGGGGAACTCGGTCGCGAGGCGACGCAGGTTCGTGAGCTTGTGTTCACGCCCGCTGCGGAACCACCGTTCGTGAGTGGGACCCCAGTCGGTCAGGAGCATGGAGCCGGCGGGGAAGAGGTGGCGACCGAGGAAGCGCCACAGAGTGGGGGCGACATTCCACGCACCGGTGGAGAGGTACACCATGGGTGCACCCGGGTGCTGGCGGAGCAGCTGGTCGAGGAGGACGGCCATCCCCGGGACGGGAAGGCGTGCGTGCTCGTCGAGCACGAAGGAGTTCCAGAAGGCGATGAAGGGACGAGGCAGCGCCGTAACCATCACGGTGTCGTCGACATCCGACACCACGCCGAACGAGGTGCCCTCGGCCACGATGAATGCGCGAGCCTCCACCGGCGCCTGACCCTCGACGGAGAACGTGAACGTCTGCCAGCCGGGTTCCAGATCGACACGGATCATGGCATCGACCACGCCGCCGCGGTCGGCAGCCACCTGGTGAGTGGTCTCGCCGAAGTGCACGCTGACAGCGGCGAATCCCACCGGGATGCCGACGAAGCTGCGCCATCCGCGGACGCTGGCGGGTTCACCGTCTCGGGTGCGACGCTGCGGCGGGACGATCAGCACCCGGCCGACGACGCGGACCCATTCCGGACCACCGTAGCCGGGGAAGGGAAGGATCGTCGCGACACGGCCACGACGGCGCGCACGACCTTCACGCCAGACATGGAAGCGGTGTTCGAGTCGGGCGAACCAGTGGATCCGGGGGGCTGGGGGAGCCGATGCCATTGCCTCAGTCTTTCACGTCGGCGTCGGCCTCTGCCTCCGGGGACTCCAGGTGACGGGCTTCGATGCGCTGCAGCAGCTTCTTGCCCAGGAAAGCCAGAAGCAGGAACAGGGCGATCACGCCGACGAAGATGTACCCGGCGAAGTGCACGCGATCGACCAGTTCGCGGAAGCTGCCGGCGGCGAGCGACGTGACACTCACATAGGCGGTGGCCCAGAGGACACAGGCGGGAGCCGTCCATGCCAGGAACTTGCGGTACGGGTACTCGCTCATCCCGACGGTGAGGGGAACCAGAGAATGCAGCACGGGGAGGAAGCGGGAGAGGAAGATCGCGATCCCCCCGCGGCGCTCGAGATAGTTCTCGGCACGCACCCAGTTGTGCTCGCCGATCCGCCGCCCCAACCAGGAGACGCGGATGTGCGGGCCCAGCCAGCGTCCCAGCCAGAACCCGATGCTCTCACCGATCAGCGCGCCGATCACGACCGCGACACCCATCGCGATGCCCTCCAGGGGAGTGGCGACACCCATGGACGCGATGATCACGATCGTGTCGCCGGGAACGATGAGGCCGATCAGGATGCTCGTCTCCAGCATCACGGCGAGCCCGGCGATGAGCGTGCGGGCGAACGGATCGATCGACTGCACGGTGTCGAGGAGCCAGATCAGGAGGTCGTCCACCCCATGAGGATACGGGAGCCACCCGGTCCTAGGCTGGAAAGGTGCCCGAACAGCTGAGTGCTCGTCCGCTTCCCGACTGGGTGGAGCCGTCGTCGGTGTTCGGGATGCTGGAAGCCGGGACCGCCGATGTGTTCTGGCTCGACGCTGGGGCTGACGCGCTCACCGGATGGAGCTTCGTCGGGACGGGGGAGCGCTCGACGCTTCCGCGCCAGGTGCGCGTCGACGTCGTCGCTGCCCACCCTGAGCTGCCGCCGTTCACAGGGGGCTGGGTGGGGTGGCTCGACTATGAGAGCGGCGCCGCCGCCGTCGGTGCACCGGTCGCGGGCCTGGAAGACGGCTCGGGCGGTTCCTGGCTGCGTGCCACCCGTGTCGTCGCCTTCGACCACGACAAGCAGCGCGTCTGGGTGCTCGGGATGGAGAGCGACGTCGAGGACTGGGCGGTAGACGTCCGGGCACTGGTGGGGGTCCCGGAAGCCGTGCCCTCCTCGATGAGCGACCCCGACCACCCGCCGCGTATCGCCGTCGCCCGACACGACCCCGGCGAGTACGCCGCACTCATCGAACGCTGCCGCGATCTCATCCGTGCGGGCATCGCCTACCAGCTGTGCCTCACCACGCGCTTCACCGTGGCCGGCGCCCACGACCCGGTCGAGGTCTATCGTCGGCTCCGCGCCGCCACGCCCGCCCATCATGGCGGATTCCTGCGCATCGGCGATCGCACCCTGTTGAGTGCCAGTCCCGAGCAGTTCCTCCATGCCGCGGGCGGAGTCATCCGTACCCGTCCCATCAAAGGCACCAGGCCCCGAAGCATCGATCCGGTCGAAGACGCCGCGCTCGCCGCCGAACTGGCGACGGACCGCAAGGAGCGCGCCGAGAACGTCATGATCGTCGACCTGATGCGCAACGACCTCTCGCGGGTGTGCGAGCCCGGGAGCATACGTGTGGAGGGTCTCTGGGTGGTCGAGAGCTATCCCGCCGTGCACCAGCTGGTGAGTACCGTGAGTGGGCGGGCGGCCGAGGGGACAACGGTCGAGGCCCTGCTCGAGGCGGCCTTTCCAGCCGGCAGCATGACCGGGGCTCCGAAGCTGTCGGCGATGACCCGGCTGCACGAGCTGGAGGGCGGGCCTCGCGGCGTGTACGCCGGATGCTTCGGGTACATCGGTGACGACGGAACCCTGGATCTGGCGATGGTGATCCGCAGCATCGTGATCGAAAGGGAGCAGGCTGTGGTCGGCGCCGGCGGAGGGATCACCTGGGGGTCGATCGCGACCTCAGAGGTCGCCGAGGTCGCGACCAAGGCGAGGGCACCGCTCATGGCGCTCGGTGCCGGAATGCCCGGGCCCTGGCGTTCCGATATCCTGAACTGATCCCGCTTTTTCCATCAGATTGGTCGTGCGTTCGTTGTCTGAGAACCTGTCCACCGCTCCTGCCGACGACGAGACCCCGTCGGCGCACGCCATCCAGAACAAGTGGCAGAAGTACTGGGCGGAGAACGGCACGTTCCTCACGGGTGGCGACGACGACACCCGCCCGCGTCGGTATGTGCTCGCGATGTTCCCGTACCCGTCCGGCGACCTGCACATGGGGCACGCCGAGAACTACCTCTACTCCGACATCGTGGCCCGTTTCTGGCGCCACCGCGGACACAACGTCCTGAACCCGATCGGCTGGGACTCCTTCGGGCTGCCCGCCGAGAACGCCGCGATCCGGCAGGGTGCCGACCCTCGGGACTGGACGTATCAGAACATCGCGCAGCAGAAGGTCGGCTTCGAACAGTACGGCGTCTCGTTCGACTGGAGCCGGGTCCTGCACACGTCCGACCCCGAGTACTACCACTGGAATCAGTGGCTGTTCCTGAAGCTGTACGAGCGGGGCCTGGCGTATCGCAAGAAGAGCCCGGTGAACTGGTGCCCGAACGACCAGACGGTGCTGGCGAACGAGCAGGTCGTCGACGGACGCTGCGATCGCTGTGGAGCCGAGGTCATCAAGAAGAAGCTCACGCAGTGGTACTTCCGGATCACCGACTACGCGGACCGTCTGCTCGACGATCTGAACCAGCTCGAGGGATTCTGGCCGCACAAGGTGCTGCAGATGCAGCGCAACTGGATCGGACGCTCCGTGGGCGCCGACGTCGACTTCCTGATCGAGGGGCGTGAGGAGCCGGTCACGGTGTTCTCGACGCGCCCTGACACGCTGCACGGCGCGACGTTCTTCGTGGTCGCACCCGATTCCGACCTGGCGTCCGAACTCGCTGCCGGTGCTTCTGATGACGTGCGTCAGCGCTTCCAGACGTACCTGGAGCAGGTGCAGAAGGAGACCGACATCGATCGGCAGTCCACGGACCGCCCGAAGACCGGTGTGTTCCTCGAGCGCTATGCGATCAACCCCGTGAACGGCGAGAAGCTGCCGGTGTGGGCGGCGGATTATGTGCTGGCCGACTACGGTCACGGTGCGGTCATGGCGGTTCCTGCGCACGACCAGCGCGACCTGGACTTCGCCCGTGCGTTCGACCTGCCCGTCAAGGTGGTCGTCGACACGACGGCTCCCGTCACGGGCGCGATGCCGGTGATCGAGGTCGACGACGAGGGCGTGCCGATCGACACGGGCGCCGCGCTCGAGGAGCAGAGCCCCGCCACCACGGGCGTTGCACTCACCGGCGAAGGCCGCATGATCAACTCCGGTGCACTCAACGGGCTCTCCAAGCGCAACGCCATCGCGCGTGCGATCGAGCAGTTGGAAGCGACCGGCACGGGTCGTGCCGCCAAGAACTACCGTCTGCGTGACTGGCTGATCTCGCGTCAGCGCTTCTGGGGCACGCCGATCCCGATGCTGCACGCCGAAGACGGCAGCATCATCCCGGTTCCCGAGGACAAGCTCCCCGTGAAGCTGCCGAGCGTCGAAGGACTCGACCTCAAGCCCAAGGGCACTTCGCCGCTGGGCGGTGCCGAGAGCTGGGTGCGCACGACCGACCCGCAGACGGGCGACCCCGTGCTGCGCGACCCCGACACGATGGACACGTTCGTCGACAGCTCGTGGTATTTCCTGCGTTTCCTCTCGCCGAACAGCGACACGGTGGCTTTCGATCCGGCGCAGGCGGCGCGCTGGGCACCGGTGGACTCGTACATCGGTGGTGTCGAGCACGCGATCCTGCACCTGCTGTACGCGCGCTTCATCACGAAGGTCCTGTTCGACATGGGGCTGATCGACTTCACCGAGCCGTTCTCGAACCTCATCAACCAGGGCATGGTGCTGCTCGACGGGCAGAAGATGTCCAAGAGCAAGGGCAACCTGGTGCTCTTCCAGGAGGAGCTCGACGCCCACGGCGCCGACGCCCTGCGTGTGGGGCTGGCGTTCGCCGGTCCCGTGGAGGACGACAAGGACTGGGCCGACGTCTCGACGACCGGCGCCCAGAAGTTCCTGGCGCGCGCGATGCGCATCGCCGGTGAGGTGTCGAGCCCGGTCGACGTGGTGTTCGACGGCGGTGACTCCGCGCTGCGACGCGCGACGCACAAGCTGCTCGCCGAAGCGCCCGCGCTGGTCGAGCAGACGAAGTTCAACGTGCTGGTCGCGCGCCTGATGGAGCTCGTGAACGTCACCCGCAAGACGATCGACGGTGCCGCCGGCGCGGCTGACCCCGCCGTCCGCGAAGCCGCGGAGACGATCGCCGTGATGCTCGACCTCATCGCTCCGCACACGGCGGAGGAGATGTGGGAGATCCTCGGACACGAGCCTTCCGTCGGCCTGGTGACGTGGCGTTCCGCCGACCCGGCACTGCTGATCGAGGACACGATCACCGCCGTCGTGCAGGTGGGCGGCAAGGTGCGCGCCCAGCTCGAGGTCTCGGCGCGTATCGGCGAGTCGGAGCTCGAGGCTCTGGCCCGCGCCGACGAGCGCGTGATCCGGTCGATCGGCGACCGCGAGATCGTGAAGGTCGTCGTGCGTGCTCCGAAGATCGTGAGCTTCGTCGTCAAGGGCTGATCGACGTACGGGCTGATCGCCTGTCCTCCACGGAAGTCTCCTCGCACGGGGTTGTCCCCGGCAGGGGCGAATGCCGCCCGGCCGGAGGATCGACCGCGCCTAGCGTGGCCGGATGGAATCTCCGCAGGCACCCCTCCCACCTCGGCGCCGACTGCGTCTGAGCATCGGAGCGGCGGTGGTGCTGGCTCTCGTCGTGCTGTCGGCTGCCGTGGGGCTCGGGATCATGCGGGGGCAGGCCGCGCCTGTCGAATCGGTGCCGCTCGAAGACACGAGTACGGGAACAGGCGCAGGCCGCGAAGCGACCGATGACCTTTACGTGCACGTTCTCGGGGCTGTCGAGAAGCCCGGACTCTATGTGCTCGATCGTGACGCACGGCTCGTCGATGCGCTGGCGGCTGCAGGGGGAACGACCGTCGAGGCCGATCTGGCCGCGGTCAACCTCGCTCGAATGCTCGAAGACGGAGAGCAGGTCGTCGTGCCGGCAGCCGGAGCCATGGCGGGTGGGCCCGGCGAAGTCGCACCGCCACCGGACGATGACCGGATCGACCTCAACACCGCGGATCAGGCGGCGTTGGAGACGCTCCCGCGTATCGGTCCGGCACTCGCGGAGCGGATCATCTCCTGGCGGGAGGAGAACGGCCGGTTCGCCTCGGTGGATGACCTCCTGGCGGTTCCCGGCATCGGGGAGAAGCTGGTCGCAGGCCTGCGCGACGGGGTCAGGGTGTGAGGGGACGAGACCTCCGGCTCGTGCCGCTCGCGGTGGCGGTGTGGTGCGTCGCGCTGCTGTGTGTGATGTTCCCTGCGGTCGCGTGGGGGTGCGCCGCCGTGTGCGGGCTCGGGGCGGTAGGCGTGCTGGCATCGGTCGTGCACCGTCGAAACCGCCATGGAGAGTCCTGGGCACTCGGGGGCCTCGCCGTCGTCGTGCTGGCCGCGATGGCGGCTGCGGCGGTATCGGTCGGGTTCGCCGTCCCCGAGCGGGAAGCGGCGAAGGGGTGGGACGCTCGCGTGGTCGAGATCACGGCCGAGGTGACGTCCTCCGCATCGATCGGACGCGATGGGCGGCTGTGGTTCGAGGCGGTGACATCGACGCTCGGGCCGCCGGGCCGTGCGGTGGCGTCCGCCGCCCCGGTGCGCCTGGGGGTCGTCCCGGCCGAGGGCTTCGACCTCGGCGCGACGGTTCGGGTCGTGGGCGAGTCATCGGCGACGGATGCCGTGGAGCGCTCAGCGTTGGTCGTCTTCGCGAGCGACGCCGAGGTCATCTCGCCCGCGCCTGGTGTCTTCGGTGCGGCGGCGACGATCAAGAGCGTGTTCGTCGAACGGTCTCTACGCCTGCCGGAACCGGGCAACGGGCTGCTTCCCGGACTCGCGGTCGGCGACACGCGCGCCGTCACCGCCGAGCTGAACGACGACATGCGCACCAGCGGGCTCAGTCACCTCACTGCGGTCAGCGGAGCGAACTGCGCGATCGTGGTCGGCGCGATCTTCTGGCTGACGGCACTGTGCGGAGGCGGCCGCCGGTTGCGTGTCGTCCTGTCACTCGTGGGCCTGACCGGGTTCGTGGTTCTGGTGACTCCCGAGCCGAGTGTGATCCGGGCAGGGGTGATGGCGGCGGTGGGGATGCTCTCCGTGCCGTCGGGGAAGCCGAGCGCCGGGGCCGGGATGCTGTCGCTGTGCGCCACCACGATTCTGGTTGCGGACCCCTGGCTGGCGGCGACGCCGGGGTTCGCGCTGTCGGTCGTCGCCTCGGGTGCGTTGATCCTGCTCGCCCCACCTCTGGCGCGCGGCTTGGCTCGGGGGATGCCGCGCCCCGTCGCGCTCGCTGTCGCGGTCCCGCTCTCCGCGCAGCTCGCGTGCGGCCCGATCATCGCCCTGTTCGCGGAACAGCAGTCGTTGGTCGGTATCGCCGCGAACCTGATCGCGGGGCCCGCAGCCCCGGTCGCGACGGTGATCGGGCTCCTCGCCTGCCTCGCCGCTCCGTTGCCGGTGCTCGCTGACCTGCTGACGGCCTCGGCGTGGCTTCCCGCGGCGTGGATCGCGATGACCGCGACCACCACGGCCCAGCTGCCGGGCGCGCAGGTCCTGGTACCGCCCGGCCTCGGCAGTGCCCTGGTGGTGGCGGTGGTGAGTGCGGCGATCGCCATCGTGCTGATGCGTGCCCCCGCGTATCAGCCGGGCTCACGTGTGGAGCGGGCGGCTGCCTGGGGACGTCGCGGTGCGGCGATGATCGTCGTCGTGGTGCTGTCGTTCGCCGGTTCTCGTGCGCTTCTCGACGGCCCCCTCGCCACGGCGACGACCCCCGACGCCTGGGCCGTCGCGGCGTGCGATGTCGGGCAGGGTGACGCGGTGCTCGTGCGCTCGGCGACCCAGGTCGCTTTGATCGACACGGGGCCGGAGCCCCAGCCACTGGCCTCATGTCTGCGGTCGCTCGGCGTCGAGCGCATCGACCTTCTCGTCCTCACCCACTTCGACCTCGATCACGTCGGCGGGGCTGAGGCGGTGCGCGGTCGTGTCGACGTGGTCATGCACGGTCCGATCGCCGAGGACGCCGATCGACGTCTCCTCGATGACCTCGTCGAGGGAGGCGCGCGCGTCGACGAAGCATCGGCGGGCCAGCACGGCATGCTCGGCGAGGCCGCATGGCGTGTGCTCTGGCCGCTGCGCGACTCCGCGGCCTTTCCCGAGGGCAACGATGCGAGCGTGGTGATGGAGTTCGACGGGGGAGAGGTGCCCCGATCGATCTACCTCGGCGACCTCTCCGCCGCGCCTCAGCGCATGTTGCAGCGCACAGCGAGACTCGCACCGTACGCCGTGGTCAAGGTGGCGCACCACGGCAGCGCCGACCAGGATCCCGGTCTGTACGAGGCGATGCGGCCCCGGGTGGCGCTGTTCAGCGTCGGAGCGGACAACGACTACGGGCACCCTCGTTCCGAGACCCTCGATCTCCTGGCGGCGACCGGTGCACATGTGCTGCGCACCGACGACCGGGGGCGCATTCTGCTCGGTCTTCGCGACGGCGAACTGCAGGTCTGGACGGAGAAGCCTGCCGGATGAGCCGCTCGGATCAGCCTCGAAGGAGCGGAACCATGTCGGCGACCGCCGGTAGGCTGGATCCATGGCAGCTTCGCGAACCCCTTCCCGCGGCGGCGCGAAGCCCACCAAGATCCCGCAGGTCTCCTGGCGTGAGCCGCACCCCGCTCCGATCGTGCTCGTGTCGGGCCCGGAAGAGGTCTGCGCCGAGCGCGCGATCGCCGGCGTTCGCGACTACCTCCGTGCCGAGGACCCCGCGCTCGAAGTGAGTGACGTACGGGCCGATGATTACGCACCCGGAACGCTGCTCTCCCTCACATCGCCGTCCTTGTTCGGGGAACCACGTCTCGTCCGCGTCTCCGGCGTGGAGAAGTGCTCCGATGCCTTCATCCAGGAAGCGGTGTCGTATCTCGACAACCCGCAGGAGGGCGCGACCGTCATCCTTCGCCACACGGGCGCCAGCGTGCGAGGCAAGAAGCTGCTCGACGCTGTCCGTGCCGGGAACGGCGGCGGTATCGAGATCGCCTGCCCTGCCATCAAGCGCGACAGCGACCGAGTCGACTTCGCCGCCGGCGAGTTCCGCGCGGCGAAGAAGCGCATCGCGCCTCCGGCTCTTCGAGCCCTGGTCTCGGCCTTCGCCGACGACCTCACCGAGCTCGCCGCGGCCTGCCAGCAGCTCATCGGAGACGTCGAGGGCGACATCTCCGAAGACATCGTCACCAAGTACTACGGAGGTCGGGTCGAGGTGTCGGCGTTCGTCGTCGCCGACACGGCCATCGCCGGACGCTACGGCGAGGCCCTCATCGCCCTCCGTCATGCTCTCTCGTCGGGCGCCGACCCGGTTCCGATGGTCGCGGCCTTCGCCATGAAGCTCCGCACCATGGCACGAGTCGCAGGCAACCGCGAGCCGAGCCGCCAGCTCGCTCAGCGTCTGGGAATGAAGGATTGGCAGGTTGACCGCGCACGCCGCGATCTCGCCGGCTGGAACGAGCGGTCACTCGGAATGGCGATCCAGGCCACTGCCAGGGCCGATGGCGAGGTCAAGGGTGCGGCACGCGACCCGATCTTCGCGCTGGAGCGCATGGTCACCGTCATCGCCACTCGTCAGCCGTTCGGCGAGTAGTCGAGCGAGAGTGGCCAGTCGGATTCGACTGCCGGGACGCTCCGATGCAATGAAGAAGGCCCGCCCCGAGGAACGGGACGGGCCTTTCTCAGAAGCTTCGGCTCAGAGGGAAGCGACCTGCTTGGCGAGAGCCGACTTGCGGTTCGACGCCTGGTTCTTGTGCAGGACACCCTTGCTGACGGCCTTGTCGAGCTTGACGGCAGCCTTCTTCAGGGCGGCCTCTGCGGCGGCCTTGTCACCGGCGGAGACGGCCGTGCGAGTGGTGCGGATGACCGTCTTGAGCTCGCTCTTCACGGCCTTGTTACGCTCGCGCGCCTTCTCGTTGGTCTTGTTGCGCTTGATCTGCGACTTGATGTTTGCCACGTGTGGACGCTTTCTGTACAGGAGTTTTCGGAATGCCGGCAGCAGAAGAGGGCTGCTGCACAGCGGTCGTGAGGGAAGAACCCACACGCAAGCCAAGAGTCGAGTCTACCAGCAGAGGGGCTGTTGACGCGAAACGACGAGGAGAATGCGAGACGCAGTCGCGCATTCGATGGTACCGGGTGCAGACTCATCACTATCTCGACACTGATGTCAAGGAGCCCCATGACCCCCGCGTTCCCTCGCCTGTCTGCGCCTGCCGGGCTCCGCTGGTCCGCCGCGACCTCAGCGTTCCAGATCGAGGGGTCGCGCCCCACCGGGATATCCGGTCGTTCCATCTGGGATGACTTCCTCGAGAGACCGGGAGCGATCGTCGACGGATCGACGGCGGATCCCGCGTGCGACAGCTACCGGCGCTCCGAGGATGATGTCGCCCTTGCGGCGGGCCTGGGTCTCGACCGCTACAGGTTCTCGATCCCGTGGGCTCGCGTGCAGCCCGACGGCCTCGGCCGCGGTGACGCGTCGGCCCTCGATCACTACTCGCGCCTGGTCGATCTCCTCCTCGATGCCGGGGTCGTCCCGTTCCCCACCCTGTTCCACTGGGAGATGCCGAGTCTCATCGAAGCAGGCGGCGGCTGGCTCGAGCGCGATACCGCGGAGCGCTTCGCCGACTATGCGGCCATCGTGGCTGATCGTCTCGGCGACCGGGTGCAGCACTGGTACACCCTGAACGAGCCCGCCATGATGACGCTTCAGGGATACGCGGTCGGCGCGCTGGCGCCCGGGAAGCAGCTCCTCTTCGGCGCGCTGCCGACCGCTCACCATCAACTGCTCGCCCATGCTCGCGCGGCAGCCGCTCTGCGGGAGCGTGGTGCCGCATCGGTCGGACTGGTCAACAACCACACTCGGGTCCTGCCGCTGGGCGACACCGCTGAAGACCACCAGGCCGCAGCGGTCTACGATCTGATCCACAACCGGATCTTCAGCGAACCCCTCCTCGCCGGAACATACCCCGACCTGGAATCACTCGGCCTGCCCCCGATGCCTGTGCAGGACGGCGACCTCGAGGCCATAGGACGCTCGATCGACTTCTACGGCATCAACTTCTACAACCCGACCACGGTGACCGCCGCCGAGCAGGAGAGCCCGATCCCGTTCGACATCGTGCCCACTCCGGGAGTCCCGGTCACCGGGTTCGGTCCGGAATGGCCGATCATGCCGAGCGCGCTGCGCGATCTCCTGATCGACCTGCACACCCGGCATCCGCAGATGCCGCCTGTGATCATCGGCGAGAACGGTGCCTCGTTCCCGGAACCCGAGTGCGCCCTCCGCGTTGATGACGCCGATCGGATCGCCTATCTGGCGGGACACATCGCCGCGGTAGGGGAGGCGATCGACGCGGGGGTGCCGGTGGAGGAGTACACGGTGTGGTCGCTGCTCGACAACTGGGAGTGGGCTGACGGCTACACTCAGCGCTTCGGACTCGTCCACGTCGACTTCGAGACGGGGGAACGGACCCGCAAGGCGTCGTACGACTGGTACCGCGGGATCATCGAGAGCGCGCGGACGGATGCGACCGCTGCCACGACGGAGGCGGCGAGATGACCGAAGCGACCGGAACGCGCCCGGTCCGCGCGGGCGCGCGCTGGATGTCGCTGTTCACGCTCGCGTGGCTGGCGATCTGGACCGTGCAGCTCACGCCGGTGCAGCTGCTCCTGCCGCTGCAGCTCGACACCCCGCAGGACGACTGGATCCGGGGCGTCGTCTCCTCGGGACTGGTTCTCGGAATCGGCGGGCTCGCCGGGATCATCGCGGGACCGGCGGCCGGCGCGCTCTCGGACCGCGCGGCTGCGGGCCGCCACCGTCGGCGTCCGTGGGCGCTGGGCGGTGTGCTGTTCACCGCGGTCTGCCTCGTCCTCACCGGCTACGCGCAAGGGCCATGGGCCGTGGGCGCCGGTTGGGTCGGGGTGTCGATCGGCGTGGCGGTGTCGTCCGCCGCCTTCACCGCGCTGATCGCCGACCAGCTGCCGACGACACAGCGCGGGGCCGCCTCCGCCGCGGTCGGGTCCAGCCAGGCTGTCGGCATCGTGGTCGGGGTCGGCCTCGTTGTCCTGCTCGGTCTCGAGCTCCGGGAAGGCTATCTCCTGCTCGCCGGGATCATCGCGGTGGTCGGTACGACGGCGGCGCTGCTGCTGCCCGATCCACCGACCACGGAGGCGATGCGGCCGAAACGGATCGGACGCCGCCACCTGGACTCGCTGCGCGATCGCGACTTCGCCTGGATGCTGTCCGGGCGCCTGGTGACGAACGTCGGCAACGCGCTCGGGACCGCGCTGTTCCTGTTCTTCCTGCTGCACGGCCTCGGCCAGCCCAGCGCCATCGCCCAGGACAACCTGCTGCTGCTGATCGTCGTCTACACGGTGTTCGTCGTCATCGCCTCGGTGATCACGGGGATCGTCTCCGACCGGACAGGGAATCGCCGGACGCTCACGGTGGCGGCGACGGTCGTGCAGGCGGCCTCGGGGGTGGCGATCGCGCTGGTACCGACGTTCGAGATGACGATGGTCGCCGCCGCGCTGATGGGCCTCGGCTATGGCGCGTTCTCGACGGTGGGCCTCGCATTCGCCGCCGACCTGCTCCCGGATGAGCAGGACCATGCGAGGGACCTCGGGATCGTGAACGTCACAGCCGCGCTCGGGCAGCTCATCGGCCCTGTGCTGGGGGCGGGACTGGTCGCGCTGGTCGGCGGCTTCTGGCTCGTGTTCGTCGCGGCGGCGGTTCTCTCCCTCGTCGGCGGGCTGCTCACGGCGTTCGCGCGGCAGCCGGCCAGGGCGTCATGAACTCGAGGGGTCACGCGCCACTCCCTGCGCGGCGTCACGCTCCACGGTCGCGATGGCGAGCTGCAGCACGGCGTTGAAGATCTGCGGCCGCATCGCGGTGACGAGGTGCGTCGTGCGTGGCACGATGATGAGCTCGGCATGCGGGGCGAGCCGTCGGAACAGTGACTCGTTGAGCCGCAGCTGGTCGTACTGCCCGTTCACGAACCAGAGCGGAATCGTGATGCGAGGGATCGCCGCGGCGATGTCGAGCGCGGCCAGACTGCGCAGCGCGGCGTCCTGGGTGTCGAGCGCGTAGCCGCCGGCGGCGAAGTCGGACCGGGTCTCCACAGGCACGGTGGCTTCGAGGATCCGGCCGGTCAGCCACATCCCGCGGTCGGGAAGGGCATCGACGGCTCGAGTGAAGAGACGGTAGGCCGCGAGCCCGGCACCGTGAGGGATCGACGTGCAGGACGCCGCGATCAGCCCCGCGACGGGAGGTTGCTCCGAGCCCCCGACATACGCGAGGCAGAGCAACCCGCCCATCGAATGCCCCACCAGCAGGACGGGGCCCTTCTCGGCCGCGGCGCGCACCGCCTCATCGATAGTGTGCAGCGCCTCGTGGAGGGTGAAGTCCTCCTGCATCCGCGTACCGTGCCCCGGGAGGTCGACGGCGGTGAAGGCGTAGCCGCGCTCCTCGAGGTAGGCCGCCTGGGACCGCCACATGGTGGCGGACGTGCGGATACCGTGCACGAAGACGATCTGGACGCTCACGGGTTCAGCATAAGGAAAGCGGGGCCGGTGGATGAACCACCGACCCCGCTTCGACACCATGTGTGTCAGAGAGTG